>CAZOFY010000004.1:14101-60064 GCA_964579245.1 uncultured Mageeibacillus sp. | reverse complement strand
TTTTCGAGAAGAATTTTGAATTTTGAATATGTGTACCTTGAGCATCTTAATACGACTAGATTGTCGGAAGGATCGTCATCGAAGGAGAAGATTTCATGCGCAAGCGAAAAGTAATACGAAGAAAATAGCAGTTCCTTTGTGAATGAACAAGGTAGGGTCATCGGCGACAAGCCGGTGGCTCTGCTCGTTAACATACTGGTCCTATTTCATTAACATCGTGGTACATCGTGCATATACACAGCGGCTTCTCCGCACCGAAATAATCACTAAATCGCTTTAAAGCTACTATGTGCATTTTGATCAATGAGCAACAAAAACACTAATTGTCATTGATTACGTACTAAGTCTGCGAAGAGCGGCTTCAGGTATGTAGATCAATGAATAATTATAATCTTATTTGTCATTGATCACCTACTAAATCGCAAGAAATGAATATTTAGTAGGTATTGGGAGGTGTTACATTGCTATTTCTACGCAATGAATCCCATGATGAAAGTCTGTTTTCTACTTTTAGTATGTATGGCTATGTGATGCCCCTAGATATCTGTTCTATGGAGCATAGCTATCTATGCAATTTCTAAAAGAATACGGAAACACTTTTAATCGATGCCATTATTACAAGAGCCCCTTTAACGAATAAGCCAAACCGCTAATTGCTGCAGTATTCCACCACGCAAGAAGGAGATGCCATCACAAATTCCAAACCGGAAATTGTCTTAGCGGCTTGAATGAATGTGAAAAGTCAGAGCCTTTAGATGCTGGCAAGTAACAAGGGCTTATAACCCTGGAGGATATTTCACGATTGACGGGTATTTATGATTGTATCGAAATCTGTTTGTTCTCTATTCAGAGGCACTGGAGTCACCGGATTCTCCCGAGTGTCCGGAAATATCTGCCGTTTCAGATTCGTTCGAGATGCCTGAGACTTCTGCATCCTGAGAGGTATCTGGGTCTTCAGAATCACTGTTATCAGCGAAGTGCGCAGCATCCGGTGCCGTCACAGTCTCTTCCTTCTGTGACGACGATTCATCCTCCACCGGTTCTTCATCGCGAACCATAAATCGCTCAATCTGAGCCCATACAAACACGGTATTCATCAGGTGAGTGAACGAGAATGCGAACAGGCCGTAGTATAACATAGCTAAAACCATGCCGATCGACGAGAAGCTGAAAATCATGATTGCCGGAATAACAGCCAGAATCAGAATATTCAGCAGGAGGATCCCAATCGTTTGAGGAAAACGCGCGATGAATAGAATCGCCGCATTCCTATAGATTTGCAAGATCTTCAGATCGACAGAAGCAATCATCGGATATACATACATTTGTATACACATTAGAAACACAAACAATACAATAAATACCGAAAAGAGAATATCTATGAATGTACTGCTTTCCTGCATGTTGTAGAATGCGATATTGGCAACGATGACAGTTGTCAGAACAAAGGTAATGATTGACGCAACCAAGGATTGCCTCCATTCCTTCTTTAAGGTCGTGATAAAATCCGACCAGAGCATGACGGGCTTTCTTCGAGCATAATTGCGATAAATGGATGCAAGTGTGGTTTGTATCGGGCCGACGCTAACAAGCGTCATACCGACAAGGAACATCGTAACAAACACGGCAATCATGACAAACAGCTGCGATACAATATCCGTGTCCGGAGCGGCATTTTCAGCGACCTGAAGGCCGATTGATGACGTTAGTTCTTTTAGACCGGCTGTTGTCAGGTTCGAATTTACATACGGCAAGGCAAACATAGAGGCTATGAAGGCAATAATTATCGAGGGAATATTGCAGATGAGAAAAATAATATTTGTCGTGATATTCTTCGATAGCTTCGAGGTGTACAAGTGCAGGACAGTACCTGCAGGTCCACGCTTCTTTTCCGAAATATCTGCTCTTGGTGCATCCATATTTAAAAAATCCAGAAAGCCCATAATTCACCTCATGTTTGTCAATTTACTCATATTATACAACTTCATGAATGTATTCTCGCAAGTCATCTTGCAAAGTCGATATCTTCTCAAGTGCACGTGATGCATATGCGAGGTATTTTTCCTTCTTGCCTTTAACTCTTCGGTCTAGCGGGCGGATCAGTCCGAAATTCGCATTCATGGGTGCGAAGTGCTTAACAGCCGCATCTGAAATATACATCGCCATCGCTCCGAGCATCGTGTCATCGGAAAAAGAAACAGGCAGCTCCTGGCCTCTCGCCTGGGCTGAGCAGGAAAGACCTGCCAGTAAACCCGAAGCTGCAGATTCGATGTAGCCCTCGACTCCGGTGATTTGTCCCGCGAAAAAGACTCGTGGGTCCGACTCGAGAGAATAATCACTCGTAAGCAAGCGGGGAGAATCGAGGAAAGTATTACGGTGCATGACTCCAAACCGGGCAAAATCCGCTTGCTCCAGACCGGGAATCATACGAAACACCCGTTCTTGCTCGGGAAAGCGAAGCCTTGTCTGAAACCCGACCAGATTATACATACTCGCCGCACGATCATCTTGCCTGAGTTGAATACAGGCATACGGTTCTCTGCCTGTTCTCGGATCGACCAGTCCGACCGGCTTTAAAGGGCCATATCGCATCGTATCCTTGCCTCTCTTTGCCATTGTCTCGATCGGCATACATCCCTCAAATACAGTCTCCTTATCAAAGTCCTTTACATCTGCGAGTTCAGCGTTGATCAGAGCCTGATAAAATGCTTCATATTCCTCTTCATTCATCGGGCAGTTCAGATAATCATCGCCGCCCTTGCCATATCGGGACATCGCAAAAACGATATCACGATTAATCGATTCCGAGAAAACAATCGGAGCTGCGGCATCAAAAAAATGCAGGGTCCGATCACCCAGCATTGCGGATATATCGGCAAAAAGCGCCCCGTCAGTTAACGGACCCGTCGCAATTACAACGATCCCTTCACGAGGTACCTGTTTGACCTCTTCATTTCTGACACGAATCAGAGGGTGAGCGTGAATTTTCTCCGATACAAGCCGGGAAAACTCCTCCCGGTCCACCGCCAGCGCACCGCCGGCCGGAACAGCTGTCCTGTCGGCACAATCCATGATCAATGAGCCTAATACTCTCATCTCCTGCTTCAATAAACCGACAGCATTCTCAACTTGATTGGATCTAAGTGAATTACTGCAGACAAGTTCTGCGAACGTCGGTATATGGTGTGCGTCTGAATATCGGACAGGCTTCATCTCGAAAAGTTCGACATGAACTCCTGCTCGGGCAATCTGCCAGGCGGCCTCGCAGCCGGCAAGTCCTGCACCGATGACCGTGACCTGAATATCTGACATGTTGAATCTCCTTAAACAACCTATACGAGGCGGCTATCCATCAGCCGTAGGTCTTCTTACTCCTCGATGGCGGGAAGCAAAGCCTCGTCGTCCTTCTTCTCGGCTTTATCAGAAGACTTCCGCTTGTTGGTCGAGCAGTCACGGTTGCCGCATTTCGGGTAAGCCTTCCCGCGAAAACGCTTCCAAACCATAAAGCTACCGCAAGTCTGACATGACTTTCCTTCGACCGGAAGGTCCCAGCTGATGAAAGGGCATTGCGGATCCGAGCCCTTTTTATCACACGTATAAAACACTCGCCCCTTAAACTTCTTCGAGGTATGAGATACAAGACCGGATCCACACGTCGGGCATGTCCCGTTAACTACAATATCCAGATTCTTCGTATACTTGCAGGTAGGAAACTTGGAGCAGGCAACAAACTTACCGTATCTGCCTTCCTTAATCATAAGCTCGCCTTCACCGCAAAGAGGACACGTCTCTCCTGTCTTCTCCTGCTGCATCTCAATCTTTGCGACCGCATCTCCGGCATGGACCACCTGTTCATGAAAAGCCGGGTAAAAGTTTCCCAAAACATCGACCCAGTCCTTCTTTCCAAGCTCGATCTCGTCGAGCAGACCTTCCATATAGGCTGTAAACTTTACATCAACAATGTTCTCGAAGTTCTCAGCAAGTAGCCTTGTCACAACGGATCCCAGCTCTGTCGGTACCAGATACTTCGCCTGCTTCTCGACATAGGCACGCTCAATGATGGTAGAAATCGTCGGCGCATACGTAGATGGCCGGCCAATTCCTCGCTCCTCCATCGCTTTGATCAGAGAGGCTTCCGTGTAGCGGGCAGGAGGCTGTGTATATTTCTGTTGGGGCTGAATGTTCAGCAGGGCCAAGTCCTGTCCATCCGATAACTCGGGCAGTTTCTCCTTGGATGATGCTTTCTCATCCTCTTCCGCCGCATCTTCCTGCACATCCGAATATGCCTCCAGAAAGCCGGGGAAGCGAATAGTCTCACCTTGTGTTCTAAAAATATGATTGGAGTTCGCGATGTCCACCGATACGGTATCGACCTCAGCAGAGGCCATTTGAGAAGAAATAAACCGATCCCATACCATCTTGTACAAACGGAATTGATCCGGAGAAAGGGATGCATGGATTTTCTCCGGCGGCAGTTCAAAATGAGCCGGACGAATCGCTTCATGAGCATCCTGTGCAGCGTTTTTATTCGAATACTTTCTGGGTGCACGGGGGAGAAAACGCTCCCCATACCTTTCCTTAATCTGCTCTCTGGCCATTGCTAATGCTTCTTCAGAAACTCGGACAGAGTCCGTACGAATGTAGGAAACAAGTGCCACTTGTCCCTGACCAGCGATCTCGACACCTTCATACAGCTGCTGGGCGACGCTCATCGTTTTCCTGGAGGAAAAGTTAAGCCGTCTCGAAGCCTCTTGCTGCAATGTGCTGGTTGTAAAAGGAGCAAAAGGATGACGTTGTTTGCTTCCCTTCTTCAAATGATCGACAACAAAGGGCTGATTCTGAATATCTGCCATTACTTTCTCAGTCTCTTCCTGACAGGACAGCTTCACCTTTTCCAGTTTGCCATTTCTCTTGCGGCCATGATATCGAGACCGGAAAGGGAAATCCTCGTTCGTCGGAGTCAGTTCAGCCGTCAAAACCCAATACTCTTCCTTCCGGAAAGCATTGATCTCGCTCTCCCTGTCGACCACCATCTTGGTCGCCACGGATTGAACTCGTCCGGCAGACAGGCCCTTACGAATCTTCTTCCACAGCAACGGACTCAGCTCGTAGCCGACAAGACGGTCCAGAATTCTTCTGGCCTGTTGCGCATTGACCAAGTCCAGGTCGACCTTGCGGGGTGTATGTATGGCAGCTTGTACCGCCTTTTCTGTGATCTCATTGAAACTGATTCTGCACGAGGTATCCAGGTCCACTCCGAGCACCTTCGCGATATGCCAGGCAATTGCTTCTCCTTCGCGGTCAGGGTCAGTCGCGATAAATATTTGTCCGCAGTCCTGAGCAAGATCCTTCATCTCGCGGATGACCTTCTCTTTGCCCTTCATAGTAATATATGTCGGTTTAAAATTCTTCTTGACATCCACGCCGATCGTAGCAGAGGGCAAGTCTCGAATATGCCCTACGGAGGCAGTGATTCGATATTCCTTACCCAAGTATCTTCCTATTGTTTTCGCCTTGGCAGGCGACTCAACGACTACTAATTTTCTTTCCATTTCTTCCCGTTTCTAAAAACTCGACAAAAGTCGCGTGCAGATTTACTCGGAGTAACTGCCAGTCCATAAAACAGAGTTATCCGAACATTCTTTACCATTATATACTTCATGTACCCTGAAAAGTCAAAGCAAATCTTTGGTCTCTCCCTTTCACTGCGCCGCTGAGCTCAAGTTCCGACAGGATCGGGGCAATTTGCATAAAAGGTATTCCGGTCTCCGCAGAGAGCTCATCTACTGTCTTCTCTGAAATGATCAGTTGATCCAGGATCATCTGCTGAATCTTCTGACTGCCTGTCGACAAGGAATCTAATATTTCTGAATGCATAGTATTCTTGCTCATCCGGCCAGTTCTGATCTCATCCATCTTCCTGCAGAAGGCAAGCCCGGCTAATCGCGACAATATATCCTCCGCAGAAAGAAGTATTTCCGCCCCGTCCTGTATCAACAGTAAACTGCCGCGATAGGAGTTCTGATAGATACCTCCTGGGACAACAAAAACATCACGTCCCTGAGCCGCCCCGAAACTCGCTGTGTGCAGTGTTCCGCTGAACTCACCGGCCTCCATGATTGCAACCGCATCAGACAGTGCAGACAGAATCCGGTTCCTGGCCGGAAAATATTGACGAAGCGTCTTCTGCGTCGGGGGCATCTCAGACAGGACAAGTCCTGATTCACAGATTCTATCGAAAAGTGCCTGGTTCTCCGGAGGATATACTTGATCGAGCCCTCCGGCTGTTACAGCGATTGTCTTGCCGTTCTCCTTCAAAGCAGACTCATGAGCAACCGTATCAATCCCTCTGGCAAGTCCGCTGATTACACCGACGCCATGCCTCGCAAGATCTCTGCTGATCTCTTCTGTCACTTTAATCCCATACGGGCTCGGTTGACGACTTCCGACCACGGCAACCGCAGGAATTCTACTGGAGGAAACCAACGAGAAGTCACCGATTCCGTAGAGTACGAGAGGCATGCCTTCCAGGCTGCGGAGCGCTGCCGGGTAATCGGCGTCATTACAATTGACCGAACGAATGCCACTTCGGAGCGAAATTTCCGTCTTTTCCCGGACGAGCTCCCGCCTTCCCAAATCAAAAACCAGGTCCGACATACTCTTTATCTCCTCATCAGGCAGAGCCCTGGATCTCATCCTGTCAGAGAATTCCTCCGGGGTGAGAGTGTATAACTCACGAACGTTTTGTAAAGCAGAGGTAGCTAACAACATTCGTAGTCTTCTGCCTCCCATCCTGTTGTCCAGGATCAGGGCGGACGCAAAAAGATCGGCCCGTAATTGTTCTTCCAGCGAGGAATCGGTTGTACCGGTCTTTGCAGCTGAATATTCCTGTCCGTCGATTGATTTCATGTCGTCTTCCTCCTGAACTGCAAAGCCTCGGCTATATGCTCTCTCATGATATCGTCCTGCCCGCATAAATCCGCTGATGTTCTGGCAACCCGTAGCAGACGGTTCACTCCCCTGGCCGAGAAACCAAGCTGTTCTGAGGACTGTATAGCAAATTCTTCCGCAGCTTCCGTTACTCGAAAAAAGTCTGCTATTTCCAGAATCCGGTTCTCTCCGTTCAACACATGCGGAATACCGGCCTGATCGCATCTTTCGTATTGTCTTTGCCAGCACTCCTTGACTTGACTTCTCAAGGATTCGGATACGCGTTCGTCCGTTTTCTTAACAGAAGCCCGCAACGCTGCCTTCTCAATCCGTCGCATCTCTGAAAAAATATCGACGCGGTCCAGTATGGGGCCACTGACACGATTCGCATATTGGCGCTTCTGCATCTCACTACAGATACATGCCCGCTTGTTCTCGAGAAGGTTCCCGCATTTACAAGGATTCATGGCTCCGACAAGAAGAAAATCCGATGGGTATTCGACGGTCGTTCCGCCTCTGGACAAACTCACGGTCCGTTCTTCCATCGGCTGTCGAAGCAGATCCAGCACTCGAGGTGAAAACTCAGCCATCTCATCGAGAAACAGCACTCCGTGATGCGACAGTGACAACTCTCCCGGCAAAAGTTCGCTTCCGCCCCCTGCCATAGCGGCCGTTGTGCAAGTGTGATGCACATATCTGAAAGGCCGTTGATTCATGCAGTAATCCTGCTTTGACAAGAGTCCGTGAACGTTCCTGACCTGCAGGAGCTCTAGCTTCTCCTCGTCCTCAAGCGGCGGCAGGATACCGTGCAGTATTCTCGCCGACATTGTCTTACCGCATCCCGGGCTGCCATAGAGTAAGATATGATGAAATCCGGCCGCTGAAAGGAGAATCGCACGTCCGGTCTTCTGTTGCCCCTTGAGCAACGAGAAATCAAGCGGTTCTCCCTCAGCTTCCACAGGGATACGAGTGCATTCATCTTGCACACCGGCTGATAATATTCCCTCATCCGCCTGCTTCCCACATAGAATATTGACCGCATCCTTCAGCGTGGACACGCCCGTCGACTTGACGGCCAACAGGCGGGCCTCCAGGCATGCGTCAGCGGGAATCAAAAGCTGATCATAATCCTCACTCATCGCGCGGACAAGGCGGGGAATACTGCCCGGAACATCCAAGACCCTGCCTGTCAGTGTCAGCTCTCCGAACGCATATAAGCGAATCCCCGGCGCCAGCCGGAGCTGTCCGGAAGCATGCAGCAGGCATAATGCTAGGGGAAGATCGACAGAGGTGCCGGATTTATGAAGATATGCGGGCGAAAGACCAACCGTAATCCGACCGGTCGGAAACTCAAATCCTGCGTGTCGAATCGCGGACCGGACACGGTTTCTGGACTCACGGATAGCCGAGTCACAGAGTCCTACGATTTCAAAGGAAGGCAAGCCCGACGTGATTGAGACCTCTATGTCTGCAAGCGTCCCGCTTACGCCTTGTATGAAACCGGTTGACATTTTTGCATAACGTATTCTTCCTACCATATACACCCTCTTTTCTGGATAAGCACATTGTAAGAGGATCTCAAACGCGATTTCTATCAGCTTTTCGACAATAGCTTGCATTTTCGACAAAAGAAACCTGCGCGAACTTAAGGATCAAAACGTCTTTCATTCACCGAATCGTTACCGACGAAAGAACTCGTGATATAATAGTGCGGTAAAAAACTTCCCCCTAAGAAAGAGGAATGATATGAAGCTTGGAATTGTCGGTCTCCCTAACGTCGGAAAAAGCACCCTGTTTAATGCTATTACGAAGGCAGGAGCAGAATCCGCAAATTATCCCTTCTGTACAATCGAGCCTAACGTCGGCGTTGTCTCTGTTCCGGACAGTCGTCTGGATCGTCTCGCGGAAATGTATAATCCTGAGAAATATACGCCCGCAGTCGTTGAATTTCTCGACATTGCAGGCCTGGTTAAGGGCGCAAGTAAGGGTGAAGGCCTGGGCAACAAATTCCTTTCGAATATTCGGGAGGTCGATGCCATTGTGCATGTTGTCCGCTGCTTTGACGATTCGAATGTCGTCCATGTTGACGGGGCAACAAATCCTGCCCGCGACATCGAGACCATCGATTTGGAGCTGATCCTATCGGACATGGAGTATGTCGAGCGCAGAATAGACAAATGCCGGAAGATGATGAAGGGCGGCGACAAGAAGTTCGATGCCGAGCTGAAGCTCTGTGAACGTGTTTACGAGACACTTGAGAGTGGCCGATCGGCCAGAACGCTTTCCTTTGATGACGACGAGCAAATCCTGATGCGCGATCTTCCCCTGTTATCTCTGAAGCCGATTTTGTACGCCGCAAATATAGCTGAGGATGATATCGGACAGGAGGAACCGGCCTATGTCCAGGTTGTAAGGGAATATGCCGAGAGAGAAAATGCAGAGGTCGTGGTGATCTCCGCCAAAATCGAGGAAGAAATTGCCATGCTCGACGATGAAGAACGAGTTGCTTTTTTATCTGATCTTGGATTGGATTCTTCCGGTCTCGATAAGATGGTTCGGGCTTGCTACAAGCTTCTCGGACAGATCTCTTTCTTAACCGCCGGACCGACAGAGGTGCGGGCATGGACAATCAAGAATGGTATGAAGGCGCCTCAAGCGGCTGGAAAGATTCACTCGGATTTCGAGCGCGGATTCATTCGAGCAGAGATTGTGGCATTTGATGACCTGATGGCCTGCGGGACCTACGCAGCGGCCAGAGAAAAAGGTCTGGTCCGTTCCGAGGGCAAGGAATATGTGATGAAGGACGGCGACGTTGTTCTGTTCCGATTCAATGTCTGATCCGTTTTCCAATAAAATGATGCGGTATCTGTTCCCCTGCAGATACCGCTTTTTTCGCGAAAAGATTGTAAGGAGCCCGAGAAATCTGCAAACAGGCGAAATTTGCAATATCAGTCCTGATCCTTCTTCTTTTCCTCTTCATCCGAAGAGGATATCTTGTCAAACCGGTTCACAAGAAAGAGAATAAATCCGGCAGAAAACAGATAAATAAAAAAGGAAAGTGTTTCCGAGAGCCACACAAACAGGTCCGGAACAGTCGGGCGCAGAATCGAGATCAAAAGAATAAAAAACGTTCCGCTCGAGTAAAGTCCGGTCGCTATAGCGACAAACTTCTTGCGGACGCCTGACAAAAGTGGCAGAAGCAGAACAGCCAGTAAAAGGAGTATGGAGATGCCAAAAACAATTGCCGCAACCGTCTGATGAAGGCTCATATGCGGATGCCTCTCTTCTCAAATTCTTCGTTCATTCTCTGCATGACAGATTTTTCGAGCGAAAGCGTATCCTCATTGTTTGTGATCACAATATCCGCCAGATTTTCATACTCTTCCCTTGTCATCTGCATCTGTATCCGACGGAGTGCATCTCCGCGATCAACGCCACGCTTTTCGAGTCTTTCAAGGCGGATATTATCGTTACTCGAGACGACCCAGACCTGATTGCATACGTCCAGAAAGCCCTTCTTAACCGGTATGGGAACATCCAGAACCAGCACCTTCGTTCCCCGCTCGCGCTCCTTCTCAATCTCGGACAGCATCTCATTCAGTACTTCTTTGTGAATAACAGCTGACAGCTTGTCGAGCAGAGTACGGTTGGAAAAAACAATAGTCGCGACGACCTTCCGGTTTAATGCGCCGTCAGTGTCGACAGCCTTGTTGCCGAGAAGCTCCCGAATGGCTTCGATAGAGCGCCCGTTGACCCCGGTTACCTGACGGGATATCTCATCTGCGTCCAACACACGTATGCCTTTTTTCGCGAAAACCGACGCAACGGCAGATTTTCCGGCGCCGATTCCACCGGTAATTCCGATCACAAACATGATGATTCCCTTCCTTTAACCGTTCTTGCATTCATACCAATTCGCTCCGGTACTAACCTCCGCGATTAGTGGAATACTGAGGGTCACAGCCTCCTCCATAGTCTGGCGCAGCAACAATGCCGCTTCAGACGCGATTTCTTCCTTGCATTCGATAATCAACTCGTCGTGGACCTGAAGGATCAGCCGGGCGTCGAAGCCTCTCTCCTCGAGGGATCGCGCAACGCGGACCATCGCTATCTTAATGATATCTGCCGCAGTTCCCTGTACCGGCGTATTCATCGCGGCTCTCTCGCCGAACATGCGAAGATTTCGGTTCGGCGATTTGAGCTCCTTCATCACACGTCTTCTGCCGAACATGGTCTCGACATAACCTGTGTCATATGCCTGTTTCTTAAGCGAATCCAAGTACTCACGAATCCTGGGATATTGTTTGTCATACTGAACGATATAGCGATGCGCTTCCTGAAAAGAAACACCGAGATCCGTTGAAAGCCCGAAATCACTGATTCCATATACGATGCTGAAATTGACTGTCTTTGCAGCCGAACGCATATAAGGCTGGACCTCCGCGTTCGTAACACCGAATATATTCGCAGCCGTATTGGTATGAATATCTTCTCCGTTCCGAAAAGCCCGAGTCATATTCTCGTCGCCGGAAAGATGTGCCAGGAGCCGAAGTTCAATCTGTGAGTAGTCGGCATCCAGCAAAACATAGCCTGGGGGGGCGATGAAGGCCTTGCGGATCTGACTGCCGGAATGGCTGCGGATCGGAATATTCTGAAGATTCGGCTCCGAGGAAGACAGACGCCCCGTATTGGTCATCGCTTGTGAGAAGTTCGAGTGTACCCGATGATCCTTGCCATCAATCACTTTCCGCAATCCGACGACGAATGTCGAATCCAGCTTCGTGACCTGACGATAATTCAGGATCTCGCGAATGACCGGATGCTCATCGATCAGTCGGGTAAGCTCGTCAGAATCTGTCGAATACGAACCGCTCGAATTCTTGCGACCGGACGGAAGACCCAGTTTCTCGAATAAGACCTGACCAAGCTGCTTGGGCGAGGATATATTGAATTTTGTCTGGCTGAGCTCATAGATCTTCTCGGTGAGAAAATTCGTCTCTCTTTCAAATTGCTCGTGGATCTGATCCAGCACGGCGGCGTCGACAAGGACTCCTTTTCTTTCCATTTTATCCAATGTCAGGACCAAGGGCATCTCAATATTATAGACCAAGCGGTCCAAAGAAAGATCTGCAATCTCCTGCATCTGCCTTGATGCAATTTCCAGACCCAGATATGCCCTCCATGACGCCTCCAGGATCCGATCCTCCGAAGATCTGCCCGGCGAAGAGGTTTCCTGAACACAGAGTGCCATCATTTCCAGATCCGTTAAGGTTTGCTTCGGCTGGATCCCGGAAGAGTTTACATTCACCCGCGGATACGGCAGCTTCACGGCATGCTCAAAAAGCATTTCAAAGGATGGTGAGGAGCCTTCAATCTGATTGAGGAGATAGCCGGCGATTTCGATGTCAAAAACCGAAGAAAAAGGAAGCGGAGCAGGGAGCTCGCGAAATCGATTCTTGATCGAATGGCCCACGGGTAGATAATTCTTGCCTTTTCGGGAATCTCCTACACCTTGCTCGGCAAGGTACAGAAGAACTTCTCCCGATGTGTTCCGGGAGAAGGAAAACAGTTCTTTCTGTGATAAGCAAAGCACGAGAGAAAAGTCTTGATTTCCGTCAGAATCCGAAATATCTAGGGATATGGAGAACGCGTCCTTCTTCTCGGCAAGTCTGAACCGCTCGGCAAACACGTCAATCGGCAGATTCTTTTCAATCGGAGGCAAAGAGGCCGTGAACTCCTCTGCGGCGGAGTCCTTATGATGTTCAGATGGTTGAACAGATTCGCGCTCTACCGTTTCCGAAAGGCTGAGCCGTTTCATAATGGAACGCAAGCCCAGCCGTCGCAGAAATTCCGCGAGGCGCGGAGCATCGGGATCTTTCAAGGTAAAGTCAGCGAGTAATTCCGTAACAGGCACATCGCACCTGATTTTTGACAGCTCATAGGAGAGATATGCCATGTCCCGATTTTCCGTCAGCTTTTTCTGAAGGCCTGATGACAGTTCGTCCAGATGAAGATAGATTTCATCGAGTGTTCCGTATGCGCGAACCAGTTCTGTCGCGCCCTTTTCGCCGATGCCCTTCACACCCGGGATATTGTCACTCGGATCTCCCATGATAGCCTTCAGTGTAATAAACTTCTCGGGGGTCAACGCATATCGTTCGTCCATCGCCGCCAAGTCGTAGGTCTCCGTCATTGTTTTTCCGGCCTTTGTCACGGGCATCAACACGATTGTATTCTCATCAATCAGCTGAAAATCGTCCTTATCTCCGGATAGGATAAACACCCGGTATCCTTCCGTCTCTCCTTTTTTGGCAAAGGTTCCGATAAGGTCGTCCGCTTCATAACCCGCCATTTCAACACGCGGAATATTCATGACATCGAGTGCTTCCTTTAAAAGAGGCATCTGGGCTGCCAGATCCTCCGGCATGCCCTTGCGCTTGGCTTTATAGCCATCATACATGTCATGACGGAAGGTCTTCTCCCGTCTGTCAAACAAGGTGCAAATGTGGGTCGGACGAACCTCGTCCAAGTATTTGAAGAGGGTGATGAGATATGTGTTCAAGGCACCTGTAGGAGTCCCGTCCGGAGCTGTCAGTGAGCTTCTTCCGGCCAGAGCAAAATAGGCTCTGTTGATGATACTGTTTCCATCAACCAGGAGCAGTCGCTTTTTGTCATTGCGGACATCGTTCATACACGCACCTCCATTGATCTTACGATTTCTTCCTGATTCCTTCTCGGTGCAGCTTCTCGGTAGTGTCCAGTTGTAAGTGCGCCGTACTGATCATCAGTTTAATTCGGTTCAGCTGATTGGCCTCGCTCGCACCCGGATCATAGTCGATCGGAACAATATTGGATTGAGGATATTGTCGTCTCAGCTCCTTGATCATTCCTTTGCCCGTGACATGGTTAGGCAGGCAGGCGAACGGCTGTGCACAGATGATATTCGGCACTCCGCTCTCAATGAGCTCGATCATCTCCGCGGTCAGAAACCAGCCCTCACCGCAAGCATTACCGCAGGAAAGAACCTCTTGTGCATTCTGAGCCATTGAGCGGATATTGAGCGGCAACTGGAATTTCCCGGTTTCCTTCATCTTCTTGATGATGTGTCTCCGATAACCCTCCAACAAGTCAATCCCGCGTTCGGCGAGCCATGCCGATTTGAATGAGGTTCCCAGATTCGCATGTTTCCAGGTAGGATTATAGAAGCAGTACAAGAAGAAATCCAACAGTCCGGGCAGTACGGCTTCGCAGCCTTCCTTCTCGATTACATCGAGTGCGTTGTTGTTGGCATCCGGCTGAAATTTGACAAGGATTTCGCCGACCAGACCGACGCGCGGTTTTCTCGGGATATCCAGCAACTCGAAGCGATCGAAGGATTCTATGGTCTGATCGACCAGATGTCGGAAGGAACGAATGTCACGCTTCAGAGCAGCCTCAGACTCATACTTCTTTCTTGCCTCCGCTGCTTCAGGCGTAGACTGATCCTTGATGGATGCCGGCAATGCGTACACCGCTGACAACTCGGAAAATCGGCTGCTACGGTTGAAATGCCGGATAGCCGTCTCATTCCAGTACCGGTAAAGCTCGTTGGCAGAACCGTGTACGGCCTCATAAGGGCGCACGCGAAGCAGAAGCGTCGACAACATGTCACCATAGCATATCGCTTGCAGAGCGTGGTGAATCATAGGAAGAGGAAATGTCATTCCCGGATTTCCTTCCAGGCCCTGAACGGACAACGCTATAACCGGAACCTGCTCAAAGCCGGCCTCGCGCAGTGCTTTTCGCAAAAAAGCGACATAATTGGTCGCACGGCAGCCGCCTCCGGTTTGAGTGATCACGACGGATGTATTATCCGGATCATTCCCTCCGGTAAGGAAAGCGTTCACAAGCTGGCCGATGACGATGATTGTCGGGTAGCACGCATCATTATTGACAAAACGCAGGCCGCACTCGATATCCTGCGGCGTGGCCTGCTTGAGAAGCTTCATACGGAACCCGTAGTTTCTGAAAACCGCCTCAACGAACTCAAACTGAATCGGTGCCATTTGAGGAGCAAGGATGGTGTGCGTGGCCTTATGCTCCTTAGTAAAAGGAATGCGAGTGATGGTGTAAGACTTCGATATCTTCTCAAAGCTCGGCTTCATTTTACTGCCTTCACGCTCATCCATCGCAACCTTCAGGGAACGGATACGGATTCTGGCAGCACCGAGATTGCTAACCTCGTCAATCTTCAGGAGCGTATAAAGTTTCCCCTTTGACTCCAGAATTTCCTGTACCTGGTCGGACGTCACAGCATCAAGTCCGCAGCCAAAGGAATTCAGCTGTACTAGCTCAAGATTGTCCCTCTGGGCAACAAAAGCTGCCGCTTCATAAAGACGGGTATGGTACATCCACTGATCGACAACACGAATCGGCCGTTGCAGTCTGCCCGGAACGGCAACACTGTCCTCGGTCAGCACGGCAAGGTCCAGCGAATTGATCATCTCAGGGATTCCGTGATGGATCTCCGGGTCGCAATGATAAGGACGTCCCGCTAGAACAACACCCTTCTTGCCATTCGCCTCGAGCTCCGACAGGATCTTCTGCCCTTCCTTTCGGATATCCTCCTTATAGGCGTCATATTCAGCGTCACCGGCACGAATCGCTTCTAATACCTCCTGCTTCGTAAGCTTTTCTTCGGCAAAAACCTCGCAAAGCTTTTCGGCAAGTTTCTCCTGATTCTCCAACGGCAGGAAGGGATTTAAAAAACGAATCTTCTTATGCGTCAGATTCTCGACATTATTTCGAATAACTTCCGGATAAGAAGCCACGATCGGACAATTAAAATGATTGTTCGCACCCTTGTTCTCATAACGCTCATAAGGAATATCCGGGTAGAAAATGGTCTTGATACCCTTTTCGATCAAGTCCTCGATGTGCCCGTGAACCAGCTTCGCCGGATAACACACACTTTCGGAAGGAATGGAATCCATTCCTTTTTCGAAAAGTCGATGATCGGACCGAGCCGACAATATGACCTGGAACTTCAGGTTGGTCAACAAAGCAAACCAGAACGGATAGTTCTCGTACATATTGAGAACACGAGGAATACCGACCTGACCACGAATCGCCTCTTCCTTCTTCAAGGGCTTGTACCCAAAGGTCCTCTTATACTTATACAGGAAAAGATTCGGAGGAGCATCCTTCTTATCGGTAATCCCTTCCCCCTTCTCACAACGGTTGCCGGAAACAAACCGGCTGTTGTTCGAAAAGGTCGAGATCGTCAGCTTGCAGTGGTTTCCGCAATGAGGGCAAACAGTCATCTCTGACTGCATATCAAAAACAAGAAGTTCTTCCACGCTCATCAGAGTCGAGGTCTTATTCGTGTCTTTACAGCGATTTCTTGCAATAAGAGCCGCACCGAACGCACCCATCAACCCTGCAACGTTGGGTCGGATGACCTCCCGCCCTGAGATAATCTCAAAACAGCGAAGAATCGCATCATTTAAGAAGGTGCCTCCCTGTACAACAATGTTCTTGCCAAGCTGTGACGTATCGCGAATTTTGATGACTTTATAAAGAGCATTTCGAACGACTGAGTAAGAAAGTCCCGCAGAAATATCGCCGACCGACGCACCTTCTTTCTGCGCTTGCTTAACCTTCGAATTCATGAAAACCGTACATCTCGTGCCAAGATCAACAGGGTTCTGCGCCGACAGCGCCTCAACAGAAAAGGAATGCGCGTCCATCTTGAGGTTTTCTGCAAAGGTCTGAATAAAGGAACCGCATCCCGACGAGCATGCCTCGTTCAACATAATCGAATCGATAACGCCGTTGCGGATTCTCATGCACTTCATATCCTGTCCGCCGATATCGATGATAAAATCAACATCCGGGCAGAAAAACTTCGCTGACTGGAAGTGAGCCATTGTCTCAATCTCGCCTTCATCGACCCGGAGCGCTGCGCGGATGATATTCTCCCCGTATCCGGTAACGCAAGACTGTGCGATATATGCGCCGTCAGGAAGCTGCGAATAAAGATCAGAGACGATACGAACGGCGCTCTTTACAGGGTTTCCCTTGTTCCCGCCGTAATAGGTGTAGATCAACTGTCCGGCTTCGTTGATCAGTACGGCCTTGGTCGTTGTGCTGCCGGCATCGATACCCAGAAAGCAAGGACCTTTCTGCTTAGACAAATCATGAAGTTCAAGAGTGGCGCGGTCATGACGCTCATCAAATTCACGTTTTTCCTGTTCGTCCCGGAACAGGGGTGGGATATGTGAGATGTCCGCAGAGAAAGGCTTTGCCATGCGAAACGTCGCAATAATATCGGCAATATTGACAGGCTCTTTTTCCGCAGTCAACGCTGCTCCGACGGCAACATAGAGCTGGGCATTATCAGGCATCGCAAATGATTCCACCTGATCTGACAGCGTTCTCTCAAAAGCGGCACGAAGCTCCGTATTGAAATACAGAGGGCCGCCCAGAAAAATAATATGTCCGCGGATCGGACGACCGCACGCTAGGCCCGCTATCGTCTGATTCACAACAGCCTGCAAAATAGAGGCAGCCAGATCTGACTTTGCCGCACCCTCATTGATGAGCGGCTGTAAATCGCTCTTAGCGAAAACTCCGCATCGCGAGGCAATTGTGTATAAAGTCTTGTAAGTCTTCGCCATATCATTGAGGCCGTCCGCATCCGTCTGCAGAAGCGTCGCCATCTGATCGATAAAAGCGCCGGTTCCACCGGCACATGTACCGTTCATACGCTGCTCAGGTATCGGGTGCAAATACGTGATTTTAGCGTCCTCCCCGCCAAGCTCGATGATGACATCTGTCTTGGGGTAGTATGCCGTTACTGCTTTGGTCTCAGCGATGACCTCCTGAACGAATTCCAGGTCCAGCCATTCAGAAACCGACAAGCCGCCGGAGCCGGTAACGGCAATTCGCGCCGAAAGCTCGGGAAATTCCTTCTCAACATCCGTAAAGGCACGGATTAGTTCTCCCCGTATATCCGAATTGTGGCGCCTGTATTGCTGATAAAGAATCCGGTCACCGTCAAGAATAACTATTTTGATCGTTGTCGAGCCGATATCGAGGCCCATTCGCAAGTCGCGAGAGGTCATTTGCATTCTGTTCACCTTTTCTTATCGTTTTTCTTTCCATTGACAGCAGATGCAGACTGTTGCGTAATCTCTTCCCGATCAGGCTTTGCCGTTGGAGGAAGATCTTGTGCCGGCCGAGTGAACGCTGTCCTCTTGGCTCGTCTGTCTATCTCTTCACGCAGTCCGTTGTGCTTCTCAATCTCGGCGCGGGACACTTCCTGAAGAATCTGCATCTTATCGTGGTAATGATTACTGCTCTGCTCTCGATATAGCTTGCACCCGAAAAGCTCCTTCCGAAAATCATCGGAGAGGCGAATCCGAGAGGTATCTGCCGGCAATCCATCCGAGAGGTCTACTTCCTTGCCCTGAATATCAGCAATCGACAGTCGAAGAGCCTCTGTCGCCAACGCCACATTTCGCTCAAAATCGCTGTACTCGCCCTCTGCTCCCGTGAGCAGTGGTAAGCCTGTAAAGTTGATTCGAATATAGGGCAGGTTATCGGAAAGGATTAAATGCAGAGAGATAAGCTTCATATATGACTCAAGCGCCAGGTACTTCTGTTCGCAGAAAATCGTAATCGCTCCGGGAGTTGTGATCCGTGTGACATCCGAGAACTCGTTCTCGAATCCACGTGCCCATAAATGGTACATCTCCCGATAAACCGCCTGAGAAAACAGGCTCATTTCCTTGGCCAGCGGCCGTGCAAGGAGCGAATCCCGCATACTGAAAATTTGTTCTAAATACGCCCGCTCTGTATCCGACGGCATCGAGGTCCACTTGAAATATGCGGCTATATCCAGTGCGTTATATAGGTAATGCGTCATCCAAGCGTCCTTTCCCCAATCAGTATCCTGTGCAGAAATTGATTATAGCATATTCAGCGGTGTAAGAGATAAGGCTACAATTTGTTTGGTGTAAAAAAACCGCCCGGTAAATACCGGGCGGTCTGCATTACGAAGTAGAGGTCGAGACGAAGAAAACTCTTACGCCTCGGTAGCATCACCAAAAAGATTCATCCTGAACAGCATAGATTCATCTTCCGGGTTCGAGCATGAAATCTTGGCATTGACCAGCTTGCCACCCTCGATCAGATTCACGATACCTGCGATCTGACTGAGCTTGCTCTTAAGATTAAAGCGGTCATCCTCTTCGGTAATGAGCATGACATCTCCCTTACAGGAATCAAGTGCCTTCATAAAAGACTGTACATCGATATTGTTCATGTTAAATGTTCTCATGTTCCATACCTCCTTAGGATATGATTTCCGATCGCACCTTGCGATCTTCTTTTTGTAAGTTCTGTTCTTTCTTACATCCAAAGTATAACATAGGGCATATCTTCAATCAAGATTTTTTGTGTACAGATTATACATTAGGGATGTATAATGTTTGTGCAAATTGCACATTTTTTGGCAGAAATCCTAGACACTCTGCTGACGATACTTCGCGACGGTAAAGTCAAATCCTTTCTCAGAATGTACCGTCCCGGATTCTTCGATTTTTATCCACTCCGGCAGCTCATCAAGATTCGGAAAAAATGCATCCGCCGCAAAAGAATGGTCAATATGCGTTATTACGGCTTCGTCACAGTATGGTAAAAATGTTCGATAGACTTCTGCCCCACCAATGATCCAAATCTTTTCCTCCGGATGATCCTTCTCATACTGAATCACTTCATATGTATCACGCAAAACAATCGCGCCTTCAATCTGAAGATCTGGATTTCTACTGAGAACAATATTCTTACGCCCTGGCAGAAGCTTTCCTTTCGGAAAAGTCGCCAGCGTCTTCCTTCCATAAACAACGGTCCCGCCATAAGTATAGACTTTGAATGTGCCCCTTTGGTCTTCCGGAAGACTGACAAGCAAATCTCCGTCTTTTCCAATACCCCATGTATGATCGACTGCTGCTATCAACTTCATGCAGAACCTCCCTAAAAATCAGACTGCGACAGGAATTGACTTGATCTTAGGACCGAAGTTGTAATTCTCAAGGTGAAAGTCCTCACAGGTACATGTATAGAAGTCTTGAATCTGATCCGAAATTGAAAACACCGGGGCGTCAAACATCGGTCTCTCTATCAGCTCCTCGACGATCGGAATGTGCCGGTCGTAAATATGAGCATCCGCTATGACATGCACGAACTCACCTGCCTTTAATCCGGATACCTTGGCAAAAAGATGAACAAGGGCGGCATATTGGGAAACGTTCCACCCGTTTGCCACCAGCATGTCCTGCGAACGTTGGTTCAGAATCGCATTAAGGTACTCCCCTGTCACGTTGAACGTCATCGAATATGCGCATGGATACAGATGCATCTCCGCCAGATCCTGATGAACATAAATATTGGTCATCATTCGCCTGCTGTACGGGTTGTTTCTCAAGTCAAACAAAACACGATCGACCTGGTCGAACATGCCTTCCTTATACTGATGCTTCACACCGAGCTGATACCCGTAAGCCTTACCGATGGATCCAGTCTCATCAGCCCAGGAATCCCATATATGACTATTCATGTCATGAACGTTGTTCGACTTTTTTTGCCAGATCCAAAGGAGTTCATCAACAGCAGCACGGAAATTAATGTATCTCTGCGTCAAAATCGGAAACTCCTCGCGAAGATCGTAACGGTTAACGATACCAAAGCTCTTATAGGTAAATGCCGGAGTTCCGTCCTGCCATTTCGGGCGAACCTTCTCGTTCTCCGTCGAATAACCATGAGTTAATATTTGACGGCAATTCTCCACAAAAATCTGATCTGCCTTGCTCATTACTCTGCCCCTTTCGATGAAGAAACTAAAGACCATATTATCAAAACATTGAAAACCCATCAAGAAATCACTCTTCAATTCGTGTCAGAGACTTAATGATGTTTTCTATAACGTTCGTGTTTTTTCTGACATCTAAAATGATTTGATTTTGATGATCAAAAATATCTTCCCTTGAAGTCCCCTCCACCAAATCCATATCACAAAAAGCAAAACACAAAGATTCAAGTCTGCGTCCTTGCTTTTGCATTGCAGGTCGTAATTCTATGAAATGATAGTATCATATAAGGCTAAAGAAAAAAGGCCTGCCATTTTATAATGACAGACCTTCCTGGTCGGAGTGAGAAGACTTGAACTTCCGGCCTCTTGCTCCCGAAGCAAGCGCTCTACCACCTGAGCCACACCCCGATGTATGGTCGCCTCGAAAGACGACCATTGAGATTTTACTTTTATTTTGGACGACTGTCAACTAGAAACAGTGTTTTCCTGACCGGAATTCAGCGTCCATTCTGTTGAATGATCTGCTTATTCTTCAGAACACATCGTATCTCAGTTAAAATGCTTCACTCGGTTCTTCACCTCGTCAAGCAGCCGATCGCGTACTTGCTCCAACGGCATTACGCCCAGCTCCCCTTCGAAGCGGCTGCGAACAGCCAGTGTGCCCTCTTCCATCTCCTTGTCGCCGACGACAAGCATGTACTGCAGCTTATCAATCTGAGCCTGACGGATCTTCTTTCCGATCTTCTCGTCGCGGCTGTCAACCTCAACGCGAAGTCCGGCTTCTCTGAGGATTCTGCGTATCTCATATGCCTTATCGACATGTTTGTCTGAAATCGGAAGGATCCTCGCCTGCTCGGACGCCATCCAAAGCGGTAAAGCACCTGCGTATTTCTCGATCAAAAGGGCCAGAGTCCTCTCATAACAGCCGATTGATGTCCGGTGGATAATGTACGGGTATTTCTTTGATCCGTCTGTGTCCGTATACTCCATCCCAAACAACTTGCCTTGCTGAAAGTCAATCTGAATGGTAACAAGCGTGTCCTCCTTGCCCCATACGTTCTTGATCTGAATATCAAGCTTCGGGCCATAGAAGGCCGCCTCACCTTCGGCTTCCTTGTAAGTAAGATCCAGCGAATCCAGTATACCGCGCATCGTATCCTGCACAGCTTCCCACTCTTCCTCTGTTCCGACGTATTTCTCCTTGTTGTTCGGATCCCATTTTGAGAAGCGGTAGCTGACATCACCAATCAGGCCAACAGCGTCAAGCATAAAGGTCGCCAGATCCAGACAGCCCTTGAACTCTTCTGTCAGCTGCTCAGGCGTACACATCAGGTGGCCTTCGGAAATCGTGAATTGACGCACTCGGATCAACCCGTGCATTTCTCCTGATGACTCGTTACGGAAGAGCGTGGAGGTCTCACCATAGCGCAGCGGAAGGTCACGATAACTTCTGCTCTCGGAAAGATACGCCTGATACTGGAAGGGGCAGGTCATCGGACGCAACGCATAGATCTCAGATTCGTTAACCTTCCCTTCCTCCTGAACTGCCGCAGGATCTCCCATAAGGAACATACCGTCGCGGTAGTGGTACCAATGGCCGGAAATCTTATAGAGATCTGATTTTGCCATATAGGGGGTCTTCGTGAGCAGATATCCACGCCGCTCCTCTTCGTCCTCGACAAAACGAATGAGCGTCTGGATCACCTTGGCGCCTTTCGGAAGCAGGATCGGTAACCCCTGACCGATGTAATCAACCGTCGTGAAATAGAGAAGCTCACGACCAAGCTTATTGTGCTCTCTCTTCTTTGCCTCATCGATACGGTCGAGATATGCCTTCAGTTGATCCTTGTCAGGGAAGCTTGTTCCATAGATTCTCTGAAGCATCTTGTTTTTTTCACTTCCGCGCCAGTAGGCACCGGCAACCTGCGTCAGTTTGAAGGCCTTCAGATCCCCCGTATTTTCCATATGAGGACCTGCACACAGGTCTGTAAACTCACCTTGTTTGTAGAAGGAGATGACAGCATCCTCAGGCAGATCATCAATCAACTCGACCTTGTAGCTCTCGCCCTTATCCATCATCAGAGCTTTCGCCTCTTCTCTGGCGAGTTCAAAACGTTCGATCGGCAGGCGCTCCTTGACAATCTTGCGCATCTCATTCTCGATTTTATCGAGGTCTTCCTTCGAGAACGTACCGTCATGGTCAAAATCATAATAAAACCCGTCTTCGATGGCCGGACCGATAGCCAGCTTTGTCGAAGGGAAAAGCCGCTTCACTGCCTGTGCCATAATGTGTGAAGTACTGTGTCTGTAAGCGTTTCTGTCGCTCTCCAACGAAAAATCGATCATTCTTATTCCTCCTTCAAATATAAAAAATCCCACACAGTAAACTGCATGGGATGCATCAACGCACGGTTCCACCCATATTGCTCTTGTCAAATCACGAGAGCCACTCATTCAACTGATAACGTTAGTCACACGGCAACGGTTCGGGCGAATAGAATCGCTTTACCCGGGCTGCTCGAAGGGGGTATACCGGCCTGGTACCTTGAAGAAGAATCTAAGCCACGTTCTTCTCTCTCTGTCAAAGACGTATATAGCCGACACATGTCCTTGTCATCGCATTTATCCCCTCGATGATAATCCGTTCACATGGAAAAAGCAAGAACTAGACCGTAATATAATCGCGAATAGCCTCAAATCTTCCCTCCTTGATCCCCGAAACCTTCATGATGTCGTCTATCGAAAGAAAAAAACCAAAGGTCTCGCGGTACTTGATAATCGCGCCCGCTGTGGATGCCCCGACTCCCGGGAGCGTCTCAAGCTGTGCCTGATCCGCCGTATTGATATTCACCTTCTGCGATTCCTGAGACTGACCAGACGCATTGCTTCCTGTCTCATCACCCTCTCCCCAGACAACAATCTCGTTCGGATTTCTCAGAAAGGAGGATGTCATGCCGCTGTCAGTGATAAACCCGTTCGCAACCTCCTCAACAGAGGGGATATATATGGCCACCGGCTCTTGCAGTAAAAACACAAGATTGATATTCTCCCTTGCGGCATTGTCAAGAAGTCCGCCGGCCAAATCAATGACCTCGTAAAGATAGGTTCCACTCGTGATTTCATATATGCCCGGGCGGGAGACACGACCGCAGAGGTATACGGGGATCGTGACCGGGCAAAGTACGGACGACTCGGAGGAAGATGATGAAGCGGCAAAAGAGGTCGTCTGCGAAGTATCTGAAGACAAATACACGTCTGATGTATCCGAAGCCTGCGTGAAGATAATCGGATCACCGGGAGCAAACTCAGTCCAGAGCTTGACCCCGCAGGCAACAAGACCGGCGGTCGCAATGATCAGGATCTTACGTGCTTTGTCCGAAGCTCCCATATGTCCACCCACCCCAAAAGGATGAGATGATCATACCAGCACCGTCGTTCGCATGATTAGTACCTTTTCGACAATACATGGCAAAACCGACAAAAGTTTAACCATTGTCCGGACCGAATGGTCTGATCCATAATCATCTTATAACGGAAGAGCTTCACTCCCGATCAGGAATTCTCTTCTACGGAGATGTCCTCATTTTGCTCGTCATCCGAGACAATGGAATCAGGGCGTTTTGTCAGCCAAAGCTTCTCCAGACTGTAGTGAGCTCTTTCCTCGGGATGAAAAATATGCACGATAATATCCTTGTAATCCAGCAAGACCCAACGGCCGGTCGACAGTCCCTCAATATGGTCCGGATACAGGCCGTCTTCATTTTTCAAGACAAATTCGACTTCATCTGACAGTGCCTTGATATGCGTAACAGACGTGCCGGATGCGATGATAAAATAATCGGCAAGAGCGGTTTTATCAGCGACGGGCATCAATTCAACATCCACCGCTTTCTTATCATCTAAAACACGAACGATTTTCTGAGAGAGTGCAAGTAGATCCATTTTTTCCTCCTTGTGTATTGTGATCGGCTGATTTTCTTGTATAGTTCTGTTAATTGACTGCAAAGACTTCAAGGCCATTTCTGAGTCCGGGTGAATCGAGCAGCCCTTCCTGGCAAAGCTCACGGAAACCGCCTCCAGACAGAGTAACACGGCGGCATCGAGATCGTATGAAGCGGTCTCTCGAATCGGCGTCAGATCCGTATAGCTCCTTCCCGGTTCAAGCTTATCAGCCAGAAAAATAACCTTCTCCAGCTTTGTCATGTCCGCCCGGCCCGTCGTATGATATCGTATCGCCGAGAGAATATTTGTATTCATTATACCGTATCTTTCGCAGGCGTAGGAGTATCCGGCCGGAGCGTGTAAAACGGCGTTATCCATGGCGGCGTCCGTCTGAGCGGTCTTGTTAGCAAGCTCGGCCTGTTTTTTTAGAGGAAGTTCCTTGGCGCAGTCATGCAGAAGCCCTGCTATGGCAGCTTCATCAGGGTCCGCACCGAAATCCACCGCATATCGAATGGCAAGAAGTGCCGTATTCATACTGTGAAGGATCCGTTGCTCCGAAATCTCATCGATTAATATTGTCCCGTACTCGAAAAGCAAGCGGTGCGTATTGTCCTGCAAATGCCTCAGCGGATTATCACTGGGATAGAGATCATTCTTGTGAACAAACTGTCGAACAGAAAAATCCAGCTTTTCAAAAGATCGGTCGGTACGGATCTCCCGAGAAGAGATCTCCAGTCCCTCAATCGAAAAGAAGGAGATCTCGACCTGATACTTCTGTTCGAGCTCTGTGACCTTGGCCAAAGTATCCCGATGCAGTATTCCCGGGCGGCAAGCCAGCAAAAGCCTCGCCTCGCGAAACAAGATCTCGGGGTGATACCAGGTCTCGATCTCAAAAAGAATATCCGTTCCGTACATCAGGAACAACTCATCCCCGGGCGCGATGATCCTTTGTTCTCGCAGTGCAGACAAGGTATGAACCGTATACGAGATTCTGGGTGTCCTGACCTCCAGAGAAAGAACCTGACAGTTCTCCTTGTTTTTCAGCGCCTGCTTCGTCATATAGTAGCGATAAGGCGCCGGAGTCAGCAGATGTGCATCTTTTTTTGGCGGATATCCGGAAGGAATGACCAGAACCTTATCGATTTTTCCGCTATCCAATGCACCCGTGATCATCGAGAGATGCCCGGGATGAAACGGGTCAAAGGTTCCGCCGAATACTCCGTATCTCAAATCTTCTCTCCGGTAAGTGTACGTCCAATGTCTGTACGGAAGTGCATTTTTTCAAAGGAAATCTTCGCTACTCCCTGATAGGCTCGATCTATGGCTTTCTCCAGATCATCGGCATCGGCGTAAACGGCCAGGACACGCCCGCCAGATGTCTCGACCTCTCCGTCGGCAAGCTTTGTCCCTGCATGAAATACCAGTGTCTCAACGTCGTCAAGGCCGTTGATCGCAAATCCCGTCTCGTATCCTTCCGGATATCCGCCCGATGCAATAACCACACAGCAGGAAGCTCCCGGCTTCCAATTGAGCTTGACCTGATCCAGTGTCTGATCCAGACAGGCATCGATAATATCAAGTAAATCATTCTCTAAGCGGGGCAGAACAGCCTGAGCCTCCGGATCCCCAAATCGTGCGTTATACTCAATCACCTTCGGTCCCTCCGAAGTCAGCATCAATCCGAAATAGATAACGCCGACAAAGGGTCTTCCTTCGCTCTCCAACGCTTGAATGGTCGGAGCGAATATCTTCTCGAGCATTTCCTGTTCGTCTTCGGCCGCAAGCTCGGCACCGGGTGTGACCGCTCCCATTCCGCCGGTGTTCTTGCCCAGGTCATGATCGAGCGCCCTTTTGTGATCACGTGATGAAATCATCGGAAGAACTGTTTTCCCGTCTGAAAAGGCTAAGACCGTTAATTCCGGGCCTTTCATACACTCCTCAATAACAACAGTATTGCCGGCAGTTCCGAAGGCTTTATTCCTCATCATCTGCAGTACGGCGTCTTTGGCTTCTTCACGCGTCTCGGCGATAATAACACCTTTCCCCAGCGCGAGCCCATCTGCCTTAACAACAATCGGAACCGGTTGTGTATCGATATAACTCAAGGCCTCAGTCGCGTCTGTAAACACTTCATATTTGGCTGTAGGGATATGATATCGCCGCATCAGGTCCTTGGAAAAAGCCTTTGATGCCTCAATAATCGCCGCGTTGGCTTTCGGTCCGAATGCCCGGATCCCGGCCTCCTGCAAGCGATCTACCAGTCCTAAAGCCAACGGGTCGTCCGGTGCCACAAAAACGAGATCAAATTTCTCCGCGCGGGCGAAGGCAGTCATCTCATCGATCGCGGTCGCCCGAATCGGCACACACGTAGCGATTTGCGAAATACCGGCATTTCCTGGAGCGCAGAAAAGTTCTCTTACTCGGCTACTCTGCTTCAGTTTCCAGCATATTGCGTGCTCACGGCCGCCGCCACCAACAACAAGAACCTTCATCTTCCCCTCCTGTAATCTGTTAATGGCGGAAATGGCGTGATCCAGTAAAGATCATAGCTATACCAAATTCGTTGCATGCGTCGATTGATTCCTGGTCACGGACGGATCCGCCTGGCTGTACGATGGCTGCTACCCCTGCCTGATTGGCTGCGTCCACACAGTCACGGAAAGGGAAGAATGCGTCGGATCCCATGACCGCACCTTTTGCCTTTTCTCCCGCAAAGGAAAACGCAATCTGAGCAGAGCCAACGCGGTTTGTCTGTCCCGGACCGACTCCAATCGTTTGTTTGTTCTTTACAACGACAATCGCATTGGATTTAACATGTTTTACGACCTTCATGGCAAATTCCATATCCTCGCGAAGTGCCGGATCAGGCTCTGTCTTTGTAACGATCTTAAGATCCTTCTCGTCATAGACATTGCGGTCATGGTCCTGAACCAGAAGTCCACCGATGACCCTCTTGTAGTTATATTCAGTGTTCGGTATCGGAGCACTGATATTCGGGAGCTCCAGTACGCGAAGATTCTTCTTGGCGCACAGGATGTCCAGTGCCTCCTGCGAGTAAGAGGGTGCAACAATGACCTCAAGGAACACCTTGCTCATCTCTTGTGCTGTTTTTGCATCGATCTCGCGATTCGCGGCTACGATACCTCCGTATATCGAGACGGTATCCGCTTCAAAGGCCTTCTCCCATGCCTCAAATATCGTATTCGCCGATCCGACACCGCAGGGATTCGCATGTTTGACCGCAACGACAGTGGGCTCTGTAAATTCCTTCAGGCAGCAGATCGTCGCGTCCGTATCGGAAATATTGTTGTAGGAGAGCTCTTTCCCATTTTTCTGAATAGCTTCGGACAGGCTTCCGGGTACGGGAATGGCGTTCTTGTAGAAAGTCGCCCCCTGATGCGGATTCTCCCCGTAACGGAGATCTGAAACCTTATCAAAGGTTATTGTCAGATTGTTCGGCATCGCAGTCTCCGGGGTCTTCGACAGGAAGTACTGTGCGATAAGGGCGTCATAAGCGGCTGTATGCTCGAAAACCTTGCGGGCCAGGTAGAACCGTGTCTGATAGCTTGTATCTCCCGTGGATCCGATTTGTCGCAACACAAGATCGTAATCTGCCGGATCCGTAACAACAGTAACATCCTGATGGTTTTTGGCCGCGGCACGAAGCATGGACGGACCGCCGATATCAATATTCTCGACACACTCTTCAAACTCGACCTTGGGTTTCATAACGGTCTGCTTAAAGGGGTATAGATTGACGACAATCAAATCAATCGTATCAATCCCAAGTTCTGATATTCTTTTCATGTGCTCCTCGTTCGAGCGGATTGCGAGAACGCCGCCGAAAACACGAGGATGTAAGGTCTTGACTCGTCCATCGAGGCACTCGGGAAAACCTGTCACTTCTGCGATTTCTTTACATGGAATTCCTTCTGCCTTCAGAAGCTTCGCAGTTCCGCCGGTGCTAATGATCTCAACGTTCAGCTCAACGAGCTTTCTGCAAAAATCGGCAATTCCCTTTTTGTCGGACACACTGATAACGGCTCTCTTGATCATGCTTTTCCCTCACTTGTTTCTATGCCCTTCGGCAAAATATAGGTTCGATTATCTCTAATAACAACACGTCTGTCCACAATCAAGCGGATTGCAGCAGGAAGAATTACCTGCTCACACTCTAACATAATACGCCTTTGAAGGCTCTCCGGAGTGTCCTCCTCGAAAACTTCCACACTTCTTTGGAGAAGAATCGGACCTTCGTCATAATCTTCATTCACAAAATGCACCGTGGCACCGGAAACCTTGACTCCCTTTCGGATTGCAGCCTCATGCGGACGTATCCCATACATACCGTGTCCACAGAACGCGGGAATGAGAGACGGATGAATATTGATAATCCGGTTTGAATATTCCCTGACAACCTCCGGCCCCAAAAGAGATAAAAAGCCGGCCAAAACAACAAGCTCCGCACCGAAATCCGTAATCGCCGACAACATGGCCCGGTCATATGCTTCCGGGATTTTCAGTTCCTTTTTCGAGATAACGATCGACGGTATTTTGTGCATCCTTGCTCTCTCCAGGGCATAAGCCCCGGGCGAGGAAGAAATGACACCCGTAATCTCCGTCCCGGAGAGGGCGCCGCTTGCGATTTGATCGATAACAGCTTGAAGATTCGTACCTCCGCCGGAAACCAGAACAACGATTTTCATGTATTCTCCTCTTCTCACCACTGGATCCGATGTATCTGTTTATCTATTCTCACCGGCATCCCGGCGGGATAATCCCCATTAAAGCAAGACGTGCAATGTCCGAGACGGATACCGGTCGTCGAAGACTTCAGTCCGTCAAGGCTAATATAGGCAAGGCTGTCCGCTCCAATCTGCGTCTTTATGTCCTCAACCGGGCATAGTCCGGCAGTCAGTTCCTTCTGCTCCGGTGTGTTGATTCCATAAAAACAGGGGAAACAAACAGGCGGGGAAGCGACGCGAATATGGACTTCCTTCGCACCGGCTTCCCTTAGCAGCCTCACGTTGTGCCGCGTAGTCATACCTCGAACGATAGAGTCATCCACCATGAGGATCCGTTTCCCCTGTACTGCGGATTTGAGCACCGAAAACTTCAAACTCGTCGACATTTCTCTCTGGACTTCCGTAGGCTGAATAAAGGTCCTTCCGACATATCGGTTTTTCAGGAGAGCAGCTCCGTAGGGAATATTGCTCTCTTGGGCATATCCCATGGCCGCCGCGATCCCGGAATCAGGAGCGCCAACAACAAGGTCAGCGTCGCAGGGCGCCTCTCTCGCCAGAATGACTCCGGCATTCCATCTTGATTCATAAATACTCGCACCATCCATAACACTGTCCGGGCGGGCAAAATAGACAAACTCAAAAATACAGATTTTCCCTTCACGGGCTGCTCTTCGCGGTTCGACAAAATACTCGGAGCGAACTTCCTTCTCAGATATATAAACGATTTCACCCGGGAGAATGTCCCGGACAACTTCAGCTCCGACAGCATCCAGCGCGCAGCTCTCGGAAGCCAGTACATAACTATTATCTTTTTTCCCCAAAATGAGTGGGCGTATCCCGAGAGGATCTCTGATGCCGATCATCTGATCCGTCGAGAGAAATATCATGGAGTATGCTCCCCGAATTTCTGCCAGCATGCGATGAATCGCTTGCTCAAGACTCCCCGTGAGTATGCGGTTTCTGGCAAGAAGTGCCAAAATCACCTCAAAATCAGAATTCGTCTGAAATATAGAGCCTGTCTGCTTGAGTTCTTCCCGCAATTCGGTAGCATTTATAATCGCACCGTTCTGAACCAATGCGAGGCTCCCAAGACCGGACTTCATCATGACCGGTTGTATGGATTCATAACCCGTCTCTCCAGACGAGGGGTATCGAACATGACCTATTGCCGCTTGGCCGCCTAAGGTCTGCAACGCTGCTGTCTCGAAAACCTCAACGACAAGTCCTTTATTCTTATGGCAAATGATCTTCCCATCCTGATGAACGGCAATACCGGCAGATTCCTGTCCTCTGTGCTGAAGCGCAAAAAGCCCGAAATAGGCGATTCGTGCTGCATCCTTCATAGAACGTGTCGTGTCAAAGACACCAAATACTCCACACTCTTCTTCCCAGTCTCGCCCTGTCATCAAAGATCCATCACTCCCCGATTGCCTTAAGTTTTTCCTGAAGCTTCGCATCTCTGTGTGCAACCGAATCATTCAGTTCCTGTTTATAGGATTCCAGTTTGTCAGAAAGTTCATCATCCCCTAATGCAAGGATCTGGACAGCCAGGATTGCGGCATTGGCGGCTCCGTCGATAGCAACCGTCGCAACCGGTATGCCGGTAGGCATCTGAACGATTGCATATAGTGCGTCTATGCCTGATAATGCGCCGCCTTTACAAGGTACACCAATAACAGGAAGAATCGTATAGGCCGCTAAAACACCCGGCAGATGGGCTGCAAGTCCGGCTGCGGCAATAATAACGCCAAAACCCTCTCGACTTGCCGAAGAGGCTAGTTCGCTTGCTGCTCTTGGGGAACGATGCGCAGAACAAATCTTCGCTTCATAGATAATACCAAAGCGCGTCAATAGCTTGAAGCAACTCTCCATAACAGGAAAATCAGAATCACTTCCCATGACGACAAGTACTTTCTTTTTCATCATTATTGCTACCGTCCTCTTCTCTCCGGCATAACCAGACAAGTTTTTCAATACAAGAATAGTAACAAGGGATGCTTGTTTCGTCAATGTCAGATAGTCCATGCCGGGCAGTAAAGATCTCCGGCTTCAGTGCGCCACGCGCCCTAGATCTGCGAGTGTTGCGGGGCCTCTGTCGTTTGATTCGGCACACTCTCATATGAAGTTTCCGAGGTCTGTGCAGTAGTCGGTTCAGTCGGCACCGCAGTGGGAGCCGAAGTCGGCACAGCCGTTGGGGTCAGTCGTAAATTCAAGGGATCATAGGGAGAAAGAGGATCCGCAAGTCTGAGCTTCTGCATAACCCGGTCATACTCCTGCGTACCTTTCTTGTATGCAATCGGACAATAATCATTGCCTGGATACGTGGTAGTCATGGAATACGGAATCACATTCAGTTCGACACCGACCATTTGACCGAAGTCAACAGAGAACGTGCATTGAACAATAGCGGTATCCCTGTCGGAAAGATATGGCTGTCCGCCAAAAGAAAAATTCGAGAGACTGTATAAAATATATTTCCCGTTGTATTCCTCAATCGGCTGAAGCCGATGGGGATGATGTCCGACATAGATATCTGCGCCATAGTCAATAATGGCGTGAGCCATTCTTACATCTGACATTTCCGGTTCGTACATCCGTTCTACACCGGTGTGAACAGAAATAATAACAATCGAGCAGCCTTGAGCTCGCAGATCGTCAATCGCTTTATAGATCGGTTCGAGGTCCCACGGAAAATTAAAACCCGCCATGCCAATCTTGACGCCCTCGACTTCATAAATCGCGTACTCATCATTATCGCTCCAGAGAACACCAGCCTCGTCGAGCGTATCCTTCGTATCCTGCAAGCCCTTATCCCAATAATCATATGAATGATTGTTGGACAGATTGACGGCCTCGACGCCTCCAAGAGTGAGAATGTTTACGAAATCTTTAGAGCCCTTAAAAATGAATTCCTTCTCTCGGGGAGTGTTCACGTCAGTCAGGGTCCCTTCAAGATTTGCCAATGTCAAATGATCCTTCAGAAGAATCTCCTTCGCATTCTGAAAGGGATACTTATAATCGGTACCAATGACGGATTGAAAGCTGGTACTATTTGCTTCTGTCCCGGCGTTCTGTCCAAAAGTACAATCGCCGATAAAACTGCAGACAATCTTCTTAACCGTCGGTGTCGGTGAAGGCGTTGGCGTTGGCGTCGGCGTCGGTGTGGAGGAAGGTGTCGGTTCAGCTGTGGTCTCAAGTTCAGAGGTGGTTGCTATCGTGTTTGCGGCAAGATCGAGACCGGGAGAATAGATTTCAGAATCCGGACGTGCAGGGATAGAGACATTGGTCCTTGTCGTGACAGAAGAAGCACAACCGGTCAATAAAATCGCGAGAGACAGAAGAAGTATGGAACACCTACGCTTGGACTTGGACATGCATAAACCTCGGCTTTCGATCGACAAAGCTGACAAATACAGAAATTGGAATATAGTAATAGTTTATCACAAGTCGGTCGGGTTCATTTTGCATTTATATTATATTTTTGTATCTATGCAATAAGAAACCTGAAAGCTTCATAGCTTGTGAAATCGAAAAGCATCTCCACATTTTCTACACATTGTTTTCTAAAACAATGACGGATTTCAATAATCAATTATTTTACGATTTTCGAGGTCAGAAGGTAAAATGCGCCCAATATCAGGCACATTTTTGATTTGTTATTCTCGTTATTTAGAATAGCATAACGTTTCGCGAAATTTATATCTAAATTTATTTTCTATGATACATATATATACTTTGTTGATTGTTACATTTTGTACACATTATATTTACATTTCAGATGTATGCACACCTAGTAATTATGATGATTTCAGAGCATAATTTATTTAACGAAATCACTCCAGCAAAGGGGGCGCTACTATGGCACGAATTGAGAGGATTATAGAGAAGATCGACAAGCTTGGCAAGAAGCAGAATCTTGGAGCTCTTGTCAGGATGACGGATGATCCTGATGATGAGGTCAGAGCAGCTGTTGCAAGATCTTTCGGGCAGATCTCCACATATGAGTCAGGGATGCAGCTTATACCGCTTCTACGTGATTCCGTGCCTGCTGTACGAGCAGCTGCTGCCGAGGCAGCCGGAAATATTAATGCCAAGCATTGTGAAGAGTATTTGAAGAAGTTATCTTATGCTGATTCGGATCCTGACGTGCGAGCCATTGCTCGCATCGCATACGACAAGGTCCGTACGAGAATTTTGTAATCGTTTTTCTGATAATGAAGAGCTTCCGGTTTTGAAACCGGAAGCTCTTTTTTTATTAGGACTCTCTTTTCTGTGCTATCTCACCCTGCTTCTTATAGATACTGTCCGGAGGAACATAGCCCCTTACCATCGACAGCGGGTAGATAATCGAAGATCTTCCAATAACAGATGCCGGATTCAATACACTGTTGCATCCGATCTCTACATGATCTCCGATGATAGCGCCAAACTTCTTCATTCCCGTTTCCAAAGTCTCCGAGCCAAGGTGAACCATTGTCGGCTTACGGTCTGCCTTGACATTCGAGGTAATAGCCCCGGCTCCGAGGTGAGCCTTATATCCGAGGACCGAGTCTCCAACATAATTATAATGAGGCACCTGAACATGATCGAAAAGAATGACATTTTTCAGTTCCGTTGAGTTGCCGACTACGGAATTCTTGCCTATAATCGCACTCCCTCGGATAAAAGCACAGTGACGTATCTCGGCTCCTTCATCGATGATGCATGGGCCTGCGATATAGGCCGAAGGGAAAACGCGGGCACTCTTCGCAATCCAGACGTCCTCGCCGACTTTATCAAATATCTCCTTATCCAACTTCTCTCCAAGCGAGATAATAAAGTCTTTTATCTTGGGAAGGATCTCCCAAGCGTACTGCGTGCCGTCAAAAATATCCTTGGCTATCGTTTTCTCCAGGTCGAGTAGATTCTTCGTTTTAAGTCCTTCTATCATACTGACACCTCTTTCCCAAAACAATGTATGAAAATATTTTATCAGTTTTGAAGGCTTTGTATATAAAAAATTCCAGCCGCAGTATTACGGTACGGTTAAGAAAATCCAAGTGGAATATACATAGGTTGCGACAATCAGGATCAGAAAAAAAACAGCAAGGGCTTTTGCCGCCGGACGCGCGTAGTTCAAGCCCCCGTTGCTACCGAATCGATCCTCAATCAGTATGCTGGGATCATTCGGATTATAGTAAAACAGTCCAAGCATCCACAGCTTGTCATCTCCCCTGTCGATGAGATTTAGTAGCGAGGTTTTCTCATGATACTGTTCAGCCGCCTTTTTTTCTGTTTCTGATAAGACAGGCTTTAATTTGGAGCCTGCCTGACCCGCCTTGATTGAAACATAGATCGGCGGTATCAGCATCAGGATGGTGAAGAGAAAAATACAAGCCATCATGAGAGTAGAGTCCGGTACGTAAATATTGAAGCTCATGGGTAGCATTGCTAGAAATAAGACTGTGATTAATAACGTATCCAGTCCAAGCGCATGCGTCATCAATCGACGGTACATACGATGCTGTGCGAAGGACAGGACGGGATTCGTCAGCGACACTTGCAGCTTTGTATAATACAAGGACGCGTTGGAAACAAACATCAGTATGACCATTCCGAATGAGACAAGCGGTAAAGCGATGACCGTGCCGATTGACTTGTTGTCCCATGCGTCCGGTTTCATGTTGATATCCCAATGCTTCACCAAAACATCCGGAAGCTTCGGATACATATATAGACCGAAAAGGATTCCTAGAACACACAATACGGTACAAATAACGTACCAGAAATACGGCATGTCCTTGAGCCTGCCCTTGCCGGAAGGCAGATTCGTGTTGGAAATACCCACAAATCCTACCTTCCACTGTTTCTCCTGCTTGATTTGCAGGGCACGCCTCCAACACGTAAGATACACTAAAAACTGTGCCAGAAAAAGAACAAATGGCTGATACATAACCAAGAGAAATACCCACTGCGGCTTACTAAGAAAGAGGATTACACCTGCCAAAAGAGTGATTATGGAACAAAGACTCATCCAAAGGGAATACTTCCTTCGGAGGTGAATCACCTCCGGATCTCTTGCCTCCGACTCAGGAATGCGGACACCAAAAAACAAATCCTTACGAGTGATGACCGGAATCAGAGTAATGACTATTGCTGCAAAGAGACAAGATATTTCTCCTATGGCGAACATCCATAAATATGATAATTCCGTGTCGTTCATTCAATATCCCTCTCATCTTTTCGAATGGCATCAAGATATGCCTGCTCAGCTAAATGCAAAAACTCGTTACGGTCGATTCCGTGAACGGAGGCTTGCGCCGAAAGTTGACGGAGACGATCCGACAATGTCGGAATGAGAAATGTCTTGTCTGGAACAGTGCTGGACACCTCTGCTCCGGAACGGCGAGTCATGTTGATATAGCCTTCATCCCTAAGAATCGCATACGTTTTATTGACTGTATGAATATTGACGCCGATTTCCTGCGAAAGACGACGGACAGAGGGTAAACTCTCACCGGGAATCAAGTCGCCGGTAGAGATTGCCATGACGATCTGTTCGTAGATCTGAATATAGATGGGGGTCTCACTAACAAAATCGACTGTTATCAGCATGCCTGTCTCCTCATTGCCTATCAACCGCTGTTATACTTCTTATATAACAGATCAAAGAAAATGTCAATTCTTTTGCATATTAGGCCGGGAAAAGCTAGAATGGAAATAACGAAATGTCGGGAGGATTTTTTATGAAGATTGATAAGTTCTGTTTTCAAAACGGAAAAGGCTTCAAGCTATCGGATATCAAGTGTAATGATACTCTGAAGTATTCAGAGAGCGATCGACCGGCTGTGGAAGAGGAAATGAAGGAGAACATTGAGGACATCACAAAGCTTCAGGACAAGCTGTACGCAGAGAACACGCGGGCCATTCTTCTGATCATTCAGGCGATGGATGCCGCCGGCAAGGACGGAACGATAAAGCATGTGGCAAGTGGAATAAATCCACAAGGCTGTTCTGTCGTATGCTTTAAGGCTCCGTCGACGGAAGAACTGGATCATGATTACCTATGGCGCATTGCCAAGGCTCTGCCTGCCAGAGGAACCCTCGGCATCTTTAATCGGTCACATTATGAAGATGTCCTTGTTGCAAAGGTTCATAATCTTCCAAGCAAGCTTCCCTTGCCCGAAAATGCGAAAGGCGACCAGATTTGGGACAAGAGATATCGTCAGATTAACGATTTTGAGCGATATCTTTTCGAGAATGGAATCATTCCCGTTAAAATCTTTCTGCACGTTTCAAAGGAAGAACAAAAGAAGCGATTCCTCTCTCGAATCAATGAACCGGCGAAGAATTGGAAGTTCAGCGCCGGAGATTTGGAAGAGAGGGAAAAATGGGATGAGTACCAGGAGGCCTTCGAGGACATGATCCGGGAAACAGCGACAAAGTTCGCGCCCTGGTATGTGGTCCCCGCTGATGAAAAATGGTTTGCCCGCGCTCTGGTAAGCGAGATCCTTCTGAAGACACTCAAGGATTTGGACCCGAAATACCCTGAGCTTTCTGAGGAGCAGAAGGCTATGCTCGAGAACTGTAAGATTGAATTAGAGAAGAGTTGATCATTCCACGGTAACACTTTTTGCCAGATTTCTCGGTTTATCGACATCGCATCCCTTGTACACGGCCATGTAATAGGCGAATATCTGACATGGTGTAACAGCCACACATGGTGCGAACAGAGGATCGATATCCGGTATGATAAAGACCTGGTCACACACTTCGGCCACCTTGGGCTGTTTTTCGGTGCAGATACCGAGGATAACCGCTCCCCTCGCCTTTACCTCTTGAATATTCGAAAGCATTTTATCGATTAATGCATCCTGTGTCAGAGGACATACGACCAGGGTGCCTTTTTCGATCAAAGCGATCGTCCCGTGCTTCAGCTCTCCGCCGGGATAAGCCTCCGAGTGGATATAGGAAATCTCCTTCAGTTTTAGTGAAGCCTCCATCGAAAGGGCGTAATCAAGCCCGCGTCCGATGAAGAATATGCTCTCGGCATTGAAGTGCAGGGAGGCAAATCGCTGAATGTCCTCTTGCATGTCTAGGACTTTCTTCACCTTTTCCGGTATTTCCAGCATTGCCTGTTGGTATGACAAATATTGATCCTGATCGATGGTACCCAGCATGTATGCCATTTTAACCGCCAGGAGATTAAGCGATGCGACCTGTGTATTATAAGCTTTGGTTGATGCGACGGCAATTTCAGGTCCGGCGGCTGTATACACAACATAATCCGCCTCCCTTGCGATCGAGCTCCCTACAACGTTAACGATTGCCATCGTCCTGGCGCCGCGTCTCTTCGCTTCGCGCATAGCGGCAAGCGTATCCAGAGTCTCACCGGATTGGCTGATGATAATAACGATTGAACTGTCGTCAATAATGGGATTCCGATAGCGAAATTCCGACGCAACATCCGTAATAACAGGAATACGGCAGAGTTTTTCGATCACATACTTACCGACATTTCCGGCATAGAATGCCGTTCCGCAGGCAACGATAAAGATACTCTTCGCTTTTTGCAGATCCTCTTTTGTGAACGGAAACCCTTCCATAACGATTTCTCCGCCACGAATCTTAGGAGCAATCGTATTCTGAAGAGCTTTGGGCTCTTCATTGATCTCCTTCATCATAAAATGCTCAAAGCCGCCCTTCTCGGCAGCCTCGGCATCCCAGTCGATATAAATCGGGTCACGCTCGACACGAACGGCATGAAAGTCGTACACCTTGACATCTTCCTTAGTCAGGATCGCTATTTCCCGGTCCTCTAAGATTAATGCCTCCCGGGTGTAAGAAAGCAACGCAGGGATATCGGATGCAATGAGATTCTCATGATTTCCTAAGCCGATAACCAGGGGACTGTCTTTTCTGGCAGCAATCATCATATCCGGGTAATCCGCACATAGAACACCCAGACCGTAGGAGCCCTCAACCTCGTGCAAGGCCGTCTGTACGGCAGCAAACAAGTCTCCGCTGCTGCTGCCTGAGGAATAATGAAACTCAATCAGTTGTGCCAATACCTCAGAATCGGTTTCAGACACAAATGCATATCCCTTCTGGCGAAGCAGCTCTCTCAGCTCCATATAATTCTCGATAATACCGTTGTGAACAACGCAGATACGTCCGCTGCCCGAATAATGCGGGTGCGAATTCTCATCACTCGGTGCTCCGTGTGTGGCCCATCTGGTATGACCGATGCCAATCCGGATAGGGGAACGTTCTCCCTGCTTCTCTTCATCCAGATAATGTGATTCGAGCAGAACACTCTCGAGTACGTTGAGCCTTCCGCATTTCTTGACGATTCTTAATTCCTCATCCTCGATGAACGCCACACCTGCCGAATCATAGCCTCTGTATTCTAATTTTTTGAGTCCATTTATAAGGATCGGGAGAGCTTGCTTCTCTCCCACATAACCGACAATTCCGCACATAATGGTCCTCCGACGTATGAAATGATTAGCCGTGGCGAGTTGTAATCAACTCCACTATGCTATCGGCCATCTTCTCAATCTGGCTGTAATCCTCACCCTCGATCATGACCCGGATCATTGGTTCAGTGCCCGATGGTCTTACAAGGATTCTGCCCTTGCCGTCGAGAATCGACTCCATTCTTGCAATTTCCGATTGAATATATTCATCTGCCATAGCCGGGGCTTTTTTGTCTTCCGTCAGGCGAGCCGGACGAAGGACTTGAGGTAATACGTGTATAATTTTAGCAATCTCTGACACCTTCTCTTTTCTGCGAGTCAGGACGCGAAGAAAAGCGAGAGCCGTCAGCATGCCGTCACCTGTGGTGCTATGGTCCAGAAGAATGACATGTCCGGATTGTTCTCCGCCGAGATTGTATCCGTTTGCAAGCATGTCTTCCAGAACGTACCTGTCTCCGACCTTTGTTTTCGAGAGGTTAAGTCCGTTTTGGGACGTCATGATGTCCAAACCGAGGTTACTCATGACAGTGACGACGATTGTATTCTTGTTAAGCTCATTGCTCTGCTTCATATCCATACCGATAATCGCAAGAATAGCATCCCCGTCTACCAGTTGACCATTCTCATTGACAATGAGGAGTCTGTCGGCGTCTCCGTCAAAAGCGAGTCCGATGTCGCATTTTTCACGTACCGTAAGCTCTTGCAGGCAGGTAAGATGTGTGGATCCGCAATTGGCATTGATATTGACACCGTCAGGTTGATTCCCGATGGTGATTACTTCAGCTCCCAAATCCGAGAATAGTCCGGGAGCAAGAGCGCTCGAGGCACCGTTCGCACAGTCCAGAGCGATTCTCATGGAGGAAAGATCGACACTCATACGACGCTTCAGATGCTCTACATATTCATGACATGCTTCTGGTTTATAAACCCTTCTTCCTACCGTCACTCCTTCAGGTCTGTTCCAATTATTCTCAGCGTAGGCTTGCACGAGAGCCTCAATCTTATCCTCCGTACTGTCAGGAAGCTTAAATCCTTCCGCCGAGAAAAACTTAATCCCGTTATACTCAAAAGAGTTATGCGATGCTGAGATCACTACCCCGGCATCGCACTTGTATTTTATAGTCAGATATGCGACAGCCGGAGTGGGTACCACTCCGCATTGCATGACGTCCGCTCCGGCCGCACAAATACCCGCCGTTAACGCTGCCTCAAGCATGTCACACGAAATTCTTGTATCAGACCCAATCAATATGGTCGGCTTGTGACTTGTCTCGCCCGCAAGCACCATTGCACCGGCATATCCAAGCTTGTACGCAAGATCCGGAGTCAAATCACGATTTGCCACACCCCGAACACCATCTGTTCCAAATAATCTACTCATAGCTCCTCCATAATTCAATCACTGCCGGATCTATTCACTATCTTTTTTATTAATGACTACAGAAATCTTCTCTTTGTTCTGTGATTGGACTCGAAAATACTCAGATATCCCGGATGATGTCTTAATTTCCATTTCCGTTACGCCTGATTGATCAACATCTGAAAAGTCCACATAGGCAGATATGTCTTCGTTATCAAATTTATCGATTGTTGATTTTCTTCCAACAACCTCAATGCTGACAGTCGTAACTGGAAAATACGCATCGAGTCCCCGCTCAGACAACATCTCAGCATTCACACTCTCAACCCGAACGGTAACTATCTTCTCGGCAATCGGATTTCCTGTGATCTGGATGTAAAGCCATAAACAAAGCGAAACAAAGAAAGAAGCGGCAAACATCAGAACCCGTTGGTAGGTTGCCGTGGTGGATGTTTTCCGCTTAGAGATCGGAGCGATCCCTGATTTCGGATTGATGCATTTCTTCTTATCCTGGTCAATCAGGCATTCTTTCTCTTGCTTTGTCTCTTTGCCGGATAGACTCGTTTCCGGTATAACTGTATTCAAACGATCGGCAGCAGCCGTCCCGGTAACGGCTACTGATGTTGATACAGTGGCTGTACTTGTTGTCATATCCTTCGATATTGTCGCTTCGCGCTTGGCTTTTGCAACCGCAGATTTAACCCTGCGCTTACGATTAGTATAGCGGGAACGTATTCTTTGACCGAGTGAGACAGGCTCTCCGGAGACTCCGAGAAGATATTTAAGATTACTTCGAAGATCCTCCATCCCCTGCATCTGATACAGAGTTCCGTCAAGCGCAACAGAAATCGTTCCCCGCTCCTCAGAAATCGCCACGGCAATAGCATCTCCAAGTTCACTTGCTCCGACAGCCGCTCTGTGGCGGGTGCCAAGATCTTCTCGGACGTGGTAGTTGTCAGCCAGCGGGACATGACAACGCGCGGCTACGATCCTTCCGTCCCGGATCAGAATCGCTCCGTCATGAAGAGGTGATCCCTTATAAAAAATGGACATCAGCATATTAGTCGAAACGGCAGAGTCAAGCTTTACGGCATTCTCCTGGTTTGTCAATTCAGACAGTCTTGAATTGCGTTCAAAAATGATCAGCGCTCCTGTGTATGTCTTTGCCATCTTGTCGCATGCTTCAGCCATCTCATCGATCATGTCAGACAGCTGGTGCTGCGCGTCCTGATAATCGGATGTAAAGGCCTGCGAAAGCGGAGAAAAAGATTTCAATCCGACAGTCTCCAAGGCGCGGCGCAATTCCGGCTGGAAAATAACAACAAACGCAACCGCAACAACATAAAGGATCTTATCAAAGATAAACCGGACCATTTCCAATCCAAACACACCGCAGATCAACGTAATCAGAACAATGAGAAGCGCACCCTTCAACAGCTGCCATGCCCTCGTCTCACGCAAAACCAGAAGAAGATAATAAATCACGAAAGTAATCAGCAGAATATCTACGACATAGCGAACAATATCCGCCGGACCCCCGAAAAAAAGAAGTCCGCTACTCAAGCCGGCGAATAATTCGCGAATAAAATCAACGATTGGTGATATCACGCCGTTGTCCAATGAGCGTCCTCCTTATTTTTTTCTTGATACATTATAGCATATCTACCGCTCCTCGCGGAAATATGCCACGCCGATTGCGTTCGGTCCTCGCCATGCTTTTCTTCTTGCATACGTGATAACTAAAACAATCACGGTAAGAATATAAGGATACATAACCATAATATATTGATTGAAAATAAAAATCGAGGAAAGCGCCGGGAACTGCTGTATTGTAAGCCCTACTATCGACAAGGCACCGAAAACAAGCGCTCCGGCTATTGCCTTCAACGGATGCCAGCGGACAAAAATAACCAGAGCGACTACGATCCATCCCTTGCCGGCCGTAATGTCGGCATGCCATGTTTTCTGAAGAACAAGAGGTATATAGAGCCCCCCGAGGCCGCAAAGGATTCCCCCGAGAAGGATGTAAATATATTTAATCCTCGTCACGGAAATTCCTGCCGCGTCTGCTGCTGCGGGATTCTCCCCGACCATTCGGATCGATAATCCTTCTTTCGTTTTGAAAAGAAAAAAGTAGAGGAGAACGGCAATAATGATAGAAATATAAACGATGACATCATGGGACAGAAAAGCGACATTGATGAACTTCAAAAACGGATTGCCCGCTTGTGCAAGTTCGAACGGATGCCAGGAAAAGAAGTCGGTTATGTGCTGTGGTGTATTGGTGTTGGCGGCCGTACTTCCCAGTGTGTTCGCCAGGCCTGCACCAAAGGTTGTCAGTGCAAGTCCGGAAACATTCTGATTCGCCCGGAGAGTGACGGTCAGGACGGCATATAAAAGAGCCCCTCCTGCCGCACCGAGTGAAGCGGCAACAATCGCCACAATAAGATTATCCGATTTAACCGCAGCCACATAGCCGCAGGCCCCACCCAGCAGCATCATACCCTCCACACCAAGATTCACGTTGCCTGCCCGCTCGGTAAGAAGCTCGCCAAGCGTTCCGAATAAAAGGGAGACACTATATGCGATGGCCGACGCGATAAACGTGGCGATAATAAAGGAAATATCCATTATGTCCCTCCTTTCGTACGATCACGGCTGACGCGCATAACTTTGTATCGCAAAAAGAATTCGCCGCCAAGTGCCGACATCAAAATCAATCCCTGGATAACAGACGCAACCGAAGAAGGAATGGAGAGCTTGATCTGAATGACCTGCGAGCCCTGCTCAAGCGCAGCGATCAGGATTGAAACAATCATCATGACCGGAGCCGAAAGGTTCGAAAGCCAGGCAATGATGATAGCCGTAAAACCTGCATTTCCGGTTATCGACGGAGAAAGCGTATAGACCGATCCGGAAAGCTTCAGCATACCTGCAAGTCCTATAAGACCCCCGGAAAGAATGACTCCGGTCAAGAGTACCCGCTTGACATTCATTCCGGCATAATTAGCTGTCGGCGAGCTTTCTCCCACGACCCGGATCTCATATCCCAACTTTGTTTTTCGAATCAGGAAAAAAACAAAAATAGCGAGAAGAACAGCGACAATCCAGCCGATATGAACACCGGAAATCATCGGTAAATGTGCCTGCTCTGGGATAGCCTTGATTTTCGGAAAACCCATAGCCAGCGGATCACGCCACAGCTCATAATGCAAATACTGTACGATGCTGAGGGCGATATAATTCATCATCAAAGTGAACAACGTTTCATTCGTTCTGGAGTAGACGCGAAAAAGTCCCGGGATGACCGCCCAGAAAGCCCCTCCGGCAAAGCCGGCAAGAGCCATGAGCAGGATGAGCAGTGGACCGGGCGTATCAGCCGGCATGACATGGGATACGAAGGTTGAAAAAATACAGCCCATGATAATCTGTCCTTCTCCACCGATATTCCAGTATTTCATGCGAAAAGCGACGGATAGTCCCAGGGCTGTGATTGCCAGTGGGATTGCTATTATGACTGTGTTTTTAAGAGCATTGGCGGACCCAAGCGAGCCGGAAATCAATGTGGAAAGTGTCTTGATCGGATCATATCCGAGTATCATCATCAGTAGACAGGCAAGGATCAGGCCGATCAGAAGTGAGAAAGCACGTATCCCATATGTCTGAAGAATGGGAAGATCGTCTCTCTTAGCTATTCGAAACATAATCGACGCCTCCCTTAAGTTCCGTATATTTTGTACCGGACATCATTTGTCCCAATTCTTCCTTCGTCGTACTTCGCGCGTCAACGATTCCTGTGACCTCACCCGCGCAAAGAACCATAATCCGATCACACAGCTCTAAAAGCACATCCAGATCTTCTCCGATGTATAAAATGGCGACACCCTTTTTCTTTTGTCCGTTCAGCAGATTATAAATCGTATAGGATGAATTGATGTCAAGTCCTCTTACGGCATACGCAGTAATCAGAAGCTTCGGGTTCAGGTTGATCTCTCTGCCCAGAATGACCTTCTGAATATTTCCGCCTGACAGTTTACGGACCGGGTGATATATACTCGGGGTACTGATTTCCAGATCCTTCACGATCCGTTGCGCTTTTTCGCGAACCTCCTTGTTTTTGAGAAAAAGTCCCGGCTGAAATGCGTAATCCTTGAGAAGAATATTGTCCGCAATATCCATGGAGGCAACAAGCCCCATCCCCAATCTATCCTCCGGAATAAAGCTCATCGATACGCCCAGACGAATGATTTCGCGGGGAGACTTGCCTGATATCTCCTGACCCTCAAAAGAAATATTACCTTCCGCTGCCGGAAGAATGCCGGCAACCGCTTCACATAATTCCTTCTGCCCGCTTCCCGCCAGGCCTGCAACGCCCAGGATCTCGCCATGCGAAAGCGCAAAGGATATGGCGTTGAGCTTCTTATATCCGGTCTCGTTCTTTACGGAAAGACCGTTGACCTCCAGACAGGGTTTTGCTGATAGAATCGGCTCCGGACGGTCAATCGACAGATCGACTCGGCGGCCGACCATCTTCTCAACCAGTTCATAGGCATCGATTTCATCAATGTTATATGTAGCGATGCTCTTCCCCTTGCGCAATACCGTTACACGGTCACACAGGTCCATCACCTCATTGAGCTTGTGGCTGATAAAAACGATGGAACATCCGCTCTCGCGCATTTTCCGAAGAACACGGAATAAGTGACGGATCTCTTGCGGAGTCAGGACAGCTGTCGGCTCATCCAGAACCAGGATGCGGGCTCCGCGATACAGGACCTTCAAAATCTCAACCGACTGCTTTTCACTGACAGAGAGCAGATTCGTAAGCTTCTCAGGCTGGATCTCCATACCGTATTTTTCAGAAAATGAACGTATCTCTTCGATTTCTTTCTTATGACGTGATAAAATACCCCTGGATCCCGCAGCTATGTTCTCCGCAGCCGTTAATGCCTCGGCCAGCTTGTAGTGCTGATGGACCATGCCGATCCCACAGGCGATGGAATCCTTCGGTGACTGAAATATCTTCTTGCGGCCATAGACCTCGATCTCACCGCAATCCGGTTGATAGATGCCGGATAAAATGTTCATCAATGTGCTCTTGCCGGAACCGTTCTCACCTAGGAGCGCATGAATTTCTCCCTCACGCACCTCAAAATCAATACTGTCATTCGCACAGACACAACCGAATGACTTTCCTATGTTTCTCATGGAAAACGCAATGCGTGAATCATCATTTGTTTTCTCGCGCATTTCATATCCTTCTCCGGCTTTTGCCAGACATCGGACGGCACCCCGGTCTTAGCCGGGGTGCCGCTCGCTGCTATTGTTCTTCTACATTAAGACTGGGCGGGGATCTCACCGATAACACCCTCAACGAACCAGCTCATAGACATCTGGTCCTCATAGCTGATGCTCTCTCCCGCTTTGACCTTCTCTGCGCCGCTCTGATCCTTGATCGGGCCGGCAAATACGAACTTATTGCCCTTCTCAGTGACATCTGCCTGCACTTTGTCCACAGATCCCTTTGCATCGGCGGAAACGAGAGCAGAAAGCGCATCAAGCTTAACAACGCCTTCCTTCATTCCGCCCCAATAATTCTCTATCTTCCATTGTCCATCAAGTACCTGCTGGATCTTGTATGTATAGTATGTTCCCCAGTTCCAGAGCGGAGCTGTC
>CAZOFY010000004.1:0-14001 GCA_964579245.1 uncultured Mageeibacillus sp. | reverse complement strand
ATGTTCCCCAGTTCCAGAGCGGAGCTGTCAGGTAAGCTTTCGGTGCGCCTGCATAGGAAAGATCATAGCCGATGGCAAACGCGCCGGCCTTCTCGGCCGCTGTGATTGCCGCAGGAGAATCCTGATGCTGGGCCATCACGTCGACACCTGTCGAAAGAAGTGTCTCAGCAGCAGCTTTCTCTGTGTCCATACCAAACCAGGTGTTCGTCCAGACTACTGATACTGTGGCCTCCGGATTCACTGATCTTGCTCCAAGAGTATACGCATTGATTCCACGGATGACTTCGGGAATCGGGAAAGCTGCCACATATCCAAGTTTATTGGATTTTGTCGTCAGTCCGGCTACGATACCGGACAGATAACGAGCCGTCTCGATCTGACCGAAGTAAGCATCCATGTTCTTGTCGTTTGTCATATATCCGGAACAGTGACAGAACTTCACATCCGGATATTTTGTAGCGGCTGCTGCCGTAGGCTCCATATAGCCGTAGCTCGTGGTGAAGATTAAGGTACAGCCCTCACTGACAAGGTTGTCAATTGCGGTCGTCGTGGCCTGAGCATCGGCATCGTTGATGTTTTCAAGTTCCATGACCTGAATCTTGTCGCCTAATGTCGATACAGCCTGTGCGATACCCTCGGCATGAGCCTGAGAATACCCGCCGTCATCCTTAGGCGAGATGTACAGAACACCTACCTTAAGTGAACCGGCGGAATTAGTTGCAGCAGTCGTTGTAGGAGTAGCCTGAGGGCTGTTCGAGTCGCAACCGGCTAGCGCGAACACACCTGTGATCATAACCGCAGATAGAATCATTGCCAGAATCTTCTTCATTTTCTTCCTCCTTAAATTGTCATGCTTCTTCGTCTGCAAAAAAAATCTTAGATTCTTCTTCAGACATGGATGATACTATGGCCAGGGACTCTACCCGTATGCCCATGTTGCGTATAAGGGTTCCACCGTCCTGGAAGCCCTTCTCTATGACAATGCCCGCTCCGGCAACCCCCGCGCCGGCTTGACTTGCGATGTCAAGAAGGCCGAGGAGAGCTCTTCCGCGCGCCAGAAAATCATCAATCAAAAGAATATTGTCGTCTGATGAAAGATATTTTCGACTGATTCGTATAATATACTCGCCTCCGCGTGTAAAGGAATGGACGGAAGAGTGGTATGTGTCAGCGTCCAAGTTTCTGGATTCTGTTTTCTTGGCAAAAATAACAGGGACTCCCAGACATAAAGCCGTGAAAATCGCCGGCGCAATCCCGGAACTCTCCAGCGTAACAACCTTGGTGATTCCCTGTCCTTTGAATCTTGAGGCGAACTCTTCGCCGATTTGGCGCATCAATTCCGGATCGATCTGATGATTTAAGAAATTATCTACTTTTAAAATCTCGGTTCCGATGACTCTTCCTTCGTTGCGGATCATATTCTTTAGCGAATCCATGATGACCTCGTTTCATGAAGTGATTGTCTGGTTACAAAAAACATACCGTCATTATAAGATAAGTTTCATCATGTGGGAACAAAAAACAAAGAGGTTTAGAAAGAAAACTTCTATCAAATTCAAGCTCGCCGAAGTTGTGCCTGACATTAAGGGCGTTCGAACTGAAAACCCTCCACGACATCGTTTTCGAGTGTTGCCACATCAAGCAATCGAATACTACGCCCATTGACCTCAATGAGTCCGTCAGCCTCCATTGCGATCAGCTCCCGTGAAAATGACGGTCTCGGCATCGCCAGCAGCTTCGCCACGACTTCTTTGGATACCGGCAAGGAGACTTTGACTGTCTGGGAATCCGTCTGCGGCTGTGAATTCTTAAGCTCCAGCAAATAAAATGCAATCTTATGCCGCAGGCTCTTCTGTGACAGTAAGGCAATACGGCTGTTTTGCGTTGTTATGCGGTCTGACAGGATCCGAAGGAAGTTATTCAGCACGACGGGACTTCTGTCAAGGAGTGAGCGAAGTGTTTCCTTGCTGACGAACAAAACCTCGGACTGTGTCATGGCTTCAATCGTAAAGGTGTAAATATTGGAGCTGCCAAAAATAAGGTCTTCTCCGAAAAAATCGCCGGGACCAAGTAAGGCGATTGTCGAAAAATCGCCGCTGGATGTGTATTTCTGTAGTGCGACCTGCCCCTGCTCTATCACTCCAATGCTGGTACAGACATCTCCCTCAGCGGCAAGAAGCTCACTTCTCGAAAAGGTCTTCGCCTTAGTTAAGGAACAGTAATTTTGAAACGTTCCACGGTCAAGCCCCGCAAATAAAAGAGTCCTGGACAGAGCATCACATTTTTTGATCATAGATTATCCCCCTGATTCGTAGTTCTCAATCTCAGGTCCCGTCAGTCAAGCCCGGTAAGTGGTGGAACGAGCCTTCCTTCGATCATGGTCCACTGAAGCGTCAAATCTCTATCAACCGCGATCAGGTCAGCTTTCTTTCCCACAGCAATACTTCCAATTTCCTGATCCATGCCAATCACGCGCGCCGGATTGATTGTTGCCGATTTGATAATCTGGCGAAGCGGAATATCATATGATATCAGATTTCTCATCTCTTGAAGAAGATTCGTCACAGAGCCGGCCGGCCCCTGATTTTCCTGCATCGTGCGCCCCTCCCGAACGGTTACCGGACGGCCACCCAAGAGATAAACGCCGTCAGGACATCCGGCTGCGCGCATGCTGTCACTGACGATAACTGAGCGATCCTCCCCCAATAATCGAAAAGCGATCCGCAGAACGGCCGGATGGATATGATAGCCGTCACATATCAGCTCCGCAGTCACTATGTCATCGTCAAGAACCGCTCCGACGGCTCCGGGAGATCTATGGGCCATTCCCCGCATCGCATTGAAGAGATGGGTCACATGCGATATGCCGATAGAAAACGATGCTTTCGCCGTCTCATAGTCCGCGTCAGAATGTGCGAGCGAAATCGTACATTTCTCTTTCAGCTCCTGAATAAATCTCTGCGCTTCAGGAAGTTCCGGTGCTACGTCAATGATTCGTATCATATCAGAATATCGGGACTTAAGACTCATTATTTCTTCGACCGACGGATTTCGCAGATTCTCCGGAGATTGAATACCCGCAAATTTTGCCGAAAGATAGGGACCTTCTATATGCACTCCCAGGGCCTTGGAAATCATTGTGTCACTATGCATAAAATCCATAACAGCTGATACTGCCTCTGACAGCGCGTTCTCAGCCATCGTCATCGTTGTCGGCAGAAAAGAAGTAACTCCATTGCTTGCCAAATATCGTGACATACCTATAAGAGCCTCTGCGCTAGCATCAGAGGTATCATATCCGGCACAGCCGTGTACATGGATATCAATCAGACCCGGCAGAAGCAGATATCCTGATAGATCCAATCGTTCCTTCTCGTTATCTTCAGAAGATTCATATCGGATCTTCGCATCTTTCCCGACAGCAACAATTCGTCCGTTATCTATAAGGACGTCATCCTCATGAAACGCAGAATCAGGCTCAAAAGCATTTCCGTTTATCAGAAGGATCATATTCAGTCCTCAATCTGACCAAGCAATTGATAGCCTCTTCTTGAACGTACCAGCTGTATAAAATCCTCGATCGAATCAAGTCTTTGATTCGATACGATACCGCCGCCCAGAATCGGATACATCGCATGTGAATCCGATCCGGATATGGGGATCAACCGATTCTCCATGGCATATGCCAAGGCCTTGCGATTGTAGCTCGGATTTTTATGGCTTGCATTGTATACTTCAACCGCATCAACAAGGTTCGGATATAATCGGATTCTGTCAATGTAGAAAGCCTCTCGAAAGGGATGAGCATGCGTAATAAAGCCTCCGTTATTGTGAACCTCGGTAACATACTGCTCCAGACTCCAGTTCATCATTTCAGGATGGGCGAGAAGAAAATGCTTGTCGAGTCCGTATGTCAGAAAGTCACATCGGCCGTCACCATACTCCCAACCGAAAAATACAGACAAGCCGATACGGTCGCCCTCTCTCTTGGCGCTCTCATAGCCCCGCATGAAAAGCTCAACCCTGTCATTCCACGGCAACCTTCTGGAAATCGTTGTATTCCCGTTAAAAAAGTGATTGGTCACAATAATCCCGTGATAACCGGCAGACTTATATGCTCGTGCCATTTCCATACCGGAATCCACCGCACACGCGCTGCCCTCCTTCGTATGGAGATGTGTCTCGTAAAGATATCTACTCGTATTATCAGTCAACTGTATCACCTGCTCTCAGAATTGCCTTCTTCATTATAACGTTAAATCAGTCAATAACCTTATGCCGGTACCATTTGTCCCCTCGAAAACGGAGATAAAAAAACAGGCCTCTTATACCCCACTCAAGTTCCATCGCCATCCATATGCCGAGGATCCCAAGATTGAACAGAACTCCGAGAATATATCCGAGTACAACACGAAACAGCCACATTGTCAGCATCGACAGGATGGATGTAAAGCGGGAGTCACCACCCGCACGAAGTACAGCAGGCAGCAGAAAGCTTGGTGACCAGAATAGCACCTGTGCAACCGCGTTCACCAACAAAATCAAAAGAATATTGGGAACAATGACCTCAGGCGGTCCAAACAGGCTGAGTATCGGCTGCGCAAGAGGAAGGATCAATAAAGCCGTGAAAGCCAGTGCCGTGGAAACAAGTACCAGAAAGGACTTGGTAACCCGGCGTGCCTGCTCAATGTCCTTGCGTCCCACACACTGACCTACGACTGTGATGGCCGTGAAGCTGATCGAGTTCGCAGGAATTTGTGTCAGACTGGTAACGGAGGCGCAGATCGCGTTTGTCGCCATGGCGTGGGTTCCCATCCCGACAATGAAGCTTTGCGTAAGTATTTTCCCGCCGTTGAAAAACATCTGCTCCGCGGCAAAAGGCATCCCGATTTTGAATATTCTCTTCAGCATGTGAAAATCCAAACGCAACAGGTCCCGCAAGCGGAAGGAGAAAATCTTGTTGCGCTTCACAAGAAAAACAATCGCCAGAAAACCTGCCAGATATCGTGATACATTCATGGAGATGACCAGGCCGGTGACCCCCATGTCAAAGCCCTTGATTAACAATACATTCAGCATGACGTACGATAGATTCATAACAACCATAAGCATCAATGACGATCGGGTCTCTCCGAGGCCTCGCAAGGCCCCGCATACCGCCTCCATAACGGAAATGCCGGCATAAGAGAGGCAACTCCCGATCAAATAGATTCTCGCATTGTAGAATACGTCTGCCTGAGCACCGCCAAAAAGCTGCTGCAGCAGTGGCTCATGAAAAACTAAGCCCATAGTTCCTATAAGAAAGGCAAGGAGAAATACGCCTGAAATCGATGAAGAGACTGCCTTTGAGACCATTGACATATTCTCTCTTCCCTTATATTGAGCAACTATGATCGTCCCTCCCGTTGCGATGGCGATAAAAACATTCACAAGAAAAATATTGAGTGAATCGACCATATTGACGGCGCTGACCGCAGAGACTCCCGAGGAGCTTATCATCGCCGTATTCAAGACATTCATAGAGTTGAGGAATGCCTGATCAATGAACAACGGGAGTAAAATCGCGAAGATCTGCTTATAATCAAGCGTGCTACCGGTAAAATGGCGCGTCAAAAAGGCGTCACCTCTCCGCGCAATGCTTCTGAATATTGTTTTTGCCTGATTGCCTAACATGCACCTATTTTATCACGAAAATCTCCGCTGAAACGGTACGGCCTTGTGCTGAGTCAATCCGGAAATTTCTTTGTATAATTATTTTTTTTTTGATTAATTTCTTCTTCGAGTGATATAATGATTCTGTTCCTAGATTCATTCTTACTCGCCGAGATACAGTAACTGGGGAGTGGCTGTTTGACCGGTTTTTTGAAGTGAGGTGAGCACATGCCTATTCAGGCTGCATTTATTGTTCCCCATCCTCCTCTTATCATACCTGAGATCGGTAATGGTGATGAGAAACAGATTCAGAACACAACGAACGCCTTTCATACGATTGCCAAGAAGATTGCCGAGCTCAAGCCTCAAACGATTATTGTCATTTCTCCGCACGGCGTCATGTTCAGTGATTTTATACATATCTCTCCCGGGCCGGGAGGGCGTGGAGATATGTCCCGTTTTCGTGCTCCGGAGATCGTAATTCGAAAGAAGTATGATTCTTCTTTGATTTATGCAATCTGTGATGCCGCCAAGAAAAAAGGGGTTCCTGCCGGCGTCAGTGGCGAGAAGGAACAGTCTATCGATCATGCTACGCTCATCCCATTGTATTATATCGATAAGTATTATACCGATTACGAGGTCGTCCGGATCTCCATATCCGGTCTTACCCTGAAGGAACACTACAGCTTCGGAGAATGCATCAGCGAAGCGGCTCATATCATGAATCGTAACATAGTCATCATCTCCAGCGGAGATCTTTCTCATCGTCTCGGCAAGGGCAGTCCGTACGGTTTTTCCGAGGAAGGTCCTGTTTTTGATCGTCAGATCACGAAGGCGATGGCCTCGGCCAATTTTATGAATTTCATGACTTTTGATCCGGCCTTTCTCGAAGAAGCTGCCGAATGCGGACTTCGGTCTTTTATTATCATGGCTGGAGCGTTGGACGGTTTATCTGTTACTAGTACGCTTCTCTCCTACGAGGGCCCGTTCGGTGTCGGATATGCCGTATGTTCGTTTGATCCGCAGCAACCGGACGAGAGTCGTCATTTTGGCGCCCGGCTGAGCGCCCAGCGCGAGAAGCTTGTCAAGAGTATGCGTGAAGGCGAAGATATCTATGTCCAACTGGCGCGAACCGCTCTTGAGACCTATGTCAAGACAAGAGAACGGATGCCGATACCCTTTGACCTGCCCGAAGAGCTTCTGGATGTGAAGGCCGCATGCTTCGTTACAATCAAGAAAGAAGGACGGTTGCGCGGCTGCATCGGCACGATCATTCCGCAGACCTCCTGTCTGGCCGAAGAGATCATTCATAATGCAATCAGCTCCGGGACAAAGGATCCCCGTTTTGATTCCATTTCTTCCCAGGAATTGATGAGCCTTGAGTACAGTGTCGATGTCTTGAAGCCTCCGGAGAAGATATCCGATAGGAGTGAGCTGGATCCGAAGCGGTATGGAGTGATCGTCCGCGACAAAATGCGACAGGGACTTCTTCTGCCAAACTTGGACGGAGTTGATACCGTGGAGAAGCAAATCGAGATCGCCCTTCAGAAGGCTCACATCTCTGATCAGGACTCGTATGAAATGGAACGCTTTGAGGTGGTGCGTCATAAATGATCATCGAACCGATCTGCGGTATCTGTCCGCATGATTGTTGTCCGAACGATGGTGAGTCAGGCCTATGCCGTGCAAGAATTCGACGCGGTGATCGTGTCGTATGCGCCAATTATGGTCTTATAACGTCCTTGGCTCTTGATCCAATTGAGAAAAAGCCTTTATATCACTTTTATCCGCGCAGCAGAATTCTTTCTGTGGGAAGCTTTGGGTGTAATTTGTTCTGTCCCTTCTGTCAGAACTCGTCAATCTCGAGAGCCGGAATGGACTCAATCGAATCCTTTTACATGTCTCCCGAAGATCTTGTCAGAAAAGCAGATTCTCTCATCTCCTCCGGTAATATCGGCATTGCCTTCACCTATAATGAGCCACTGGTCGGATACGAGTTTGTGATGGACACATCTATTCTTGCCAGGAGAAATGGCTTGAAGACAGTTGTCGTGACAAACGGCTATATTCACGAGAAACCGCTGCTGGAGCTGCTCCCCTTTATTGACGCGATGAACATCGATTTAAAGGCGCCGGATGAGGCTGGTTACCGGAGTCTGGGCGGAAATCTTGCTCCCGTGCGCCGCACAATCGAGATCGCTTCTACGTTCTGCCACGTGGAAGTAACAAGTCTGATCGTGCCGGATCTTTGTGATTCCGAATCGGCCATGAGAGAAACAGCCGGCTTTATTGCCTCTGTTAATCCAGAGATTCCTTTGCATGTCACCCGTTTTTTTCCGCGCTATAAAGCACTTGACAAGAACCCGACAGAAATAGAGACAATCTTATTTCTGGCCGGAATAGCCCGAGAATACTTAAAGAATGTCTACACAGGCAACATCTGAACAAGCGGGCAAATTCGAATTCCCCCCGACACCACAGAATCGATCATGATCCGCCAAGGAGAAATTTCTCAAGGAATGTAATCATTCTATCGATTGCATTCTGTGCCTTTTCCTGGACTGACGGGATATCGATCATGCCCGGCAGAAGGTTCGGTCTCGAAAGTGCAACCGGTGAAAACGCCGAGATTGTAAAGTTGTGCGCAACGTCATCATAATGATAGTGTTCGGTATGGACTCCCGCTTCGCGGAGCTTCTCTGCATATCGCCAATCCTCCTGCTTCAGACAGTCAATACCGGCTGAAATCAGGATAGCCGAGGGAATCTTTGCCAGAGTATCCAAATCTGCCAAAAGCGGAGAAACATAAATATCCGACAGCTGCTCCGGCTCACAATAGCACTCCTCAAACATCAGCATAATCGGCGGCGGAATACTCCCGAACGGTGAGTCCCTGTGTCCCATGTCCGATCGAAAATCAACCGTAGGATAATCCAGAATCTGACATCTCAGGGTGAATTGCTGTCGTTCATTCGCAAGTATTGTTAAAACAGTGGCAATATTGGCACCGGCACTGTGACCGCAAACGGCCATACGCTCGGGATCGATCTTATACTTTTCCGGCTTGGAGAAAACACCCAGGATTGCGTCATAAGCGTCATTCAATCCGGCCGGATACGGATTCTCTGGTGCCAGACGGTACGCTACACTGATCACGACAATTTGGAGACGCTCACAAATCTCTCTGCAAAAAATATCATCCATTTCCGGAAGTCCGAATACAAAGCCTCCTCCATGGAAATCAAACAGAACCGGCATCTTTTCCTTCGGCTCGGACGGCATATACAGCAGTGCTTTCAGTTTACCAGAGCGACCGGATATCTGGATCCGCCTGCCGGTAAGATGCAGGCTCTCGTACTTCTTGTCTACCTTCCTGATCCTTCGAATCAGAAGCCGGTAATGAAGCGGGATTTTTCTCATTGGACCCTCTCTCTGACCTGTGCTCGGTCTGTCTCATTTTAACATTATTGCCCTTGCTTGTGTGTACTTCAATTTGAATCTGAATTCCGCGAAAATAATGCCGGAAATAAGCGTTAGAGCCCTACATATGAAAGAATGATTCAAGTATAATGATACCCGTAGAGTTTCTTAACGCGTAAGCTGCCGCACCCTTGCGGCAATTCATTCCCGGGGGAAAATGTCATGAAAATCCATAGTAAATTGATTTCTCTTTTTGCCGCCGTCCTTATGCTGGTCGGCATCCTCTCCTCTTCGGTGTCGGCTTCATACGCTAAGCCAATGCTTCTGGGACGTGACTATGTGAAGAGACCCTCACAGGCCGGCGCCCTCCAGGTAAAGGACGTAGACGGGCAGATGAAGCTTTGTGATCAGAACGGCGAACCGATCCAATTGCGTGGAATGAGCACACACGGCCTGCAATGGTTCGGAGAAATTATTAACGATAATGCCTTTGCCGCTCTTTCGACTGACTGGGAATGCAATGTCATTCGTCTTGCAATGTATGTCGGCGAGACCGGATATGCAACGGACCCCGCGTTAAAGGATCTGGTTTATCAAGGAATTGAGCTTGCCTTGGCAAACGATATGTATGTAATCGTCGACTGGCACGTTTTGGCTCCGGGGGATCCGAATGATCCGATCTATGCCGGGGCTTATGATTTTTTCGATGAGATCTCCTCTGCTTATAAAAACAATCCGAAGAACTTTCAGATTTTGTATGAAGTATGTAATGAACCGAGTCCCAACAGCACCGGCGGTCAGGGCTTAACCAACGATGCCGCCGGCTGGGAAAAGATCAAGAGCTATGCCGAGCCGATTGTCTCCATGCTTCGCGAAAAAGGCGACAATATCATTCTTGTCGGAAGTCCGAATTGGAGTCAACGCCCGGATCTCGCTGCTGATGACCCTATCGACGCGACAAACCTTTTATACTCAGTTCACTTCTATTCCGGCACACACTTTTCTTCACAAGACAGCTCGGACCGCGGAAATGTGATGTCCAACGCTCGTTACGCACTGGATAACGGTGTCGGTATCTTCGTATCAGAATGGGGCTCAAGCGAAGCCAGCGGAAATAACGGACCATTTCTGGAGGAAGCGGATATTTGGCTCGATTATTTGAATCAGAATCAGGTCAGCTGGGTGAACTGGTCTTTGACCAACAAGAATGAGACATCCGGAACATTTATTCCCTACATCATGGGCGTTTCCGAAGCAACTCTGTTGGATCCCGGTGATGACAAGCTTTGGGCGCCGGAGGAGATCAGTGTTTCCGGCGAATACGTGCGAGCCCGAATCAAGGGCATCGAGTATACTCCTATCGACCGGTCAGCCGAGGGTGCTTTTTCGGAAGTCCTCTGGACGTTTGATGACGGTACCACGCAGGGGTTCGGACTAAATAGGGACAGCGGAGTCAAGAGCGTCGAGCTGAGCGGCAATGGCCAGGCTCTTCTGCTTAGCAAAATGACGAATAGCAAGGATATTACAGACACGAACTATTGGGCGAATGTCCGCATTTCCTCCGAAGGCTTTAATCCTTCCGTTGATATTTTCGGTGCGGATACCATCACGATGGACATTCTTGTTGCTGAACCTACGACGGTCTCAATCGCATGTGTTCCTCAGAGCGACACAAACGGTTGGGCGAACCCTTCTGTGGCAGTATTTGCCAAACCGGAAGATTTTAAGGAGCAACCTGACGGAACCTATAAGGCGACTGTAAAAATGACATCCAAAGAAGCACCTAATCTCGAAGTGATTGCAACCGACAAAGAGGGCAGTGTTCTTTCCAACATGGTTATCTTTGTAGGTTCTGAACTTGGCAAGGATGTTATGATCGATAACATAACGATTTCCGGAGCCGGCGCTTCTGCCCTTGCGCCTCTTGAACACGACGATATCGGTACAGCGAAGCTTCCGGCAGATTTTGAAGACGGTACAAGGCAAGGCTTTGACTGGAGCGTGGATTCAGGAACAAAAACATCCCTTACCATAGAACCGGTCAATGGTTCGAAGGCTCTCTCCTTTGAATTCTCCTACCCCGATATAAAGCCAACCGATAACTGGGCTTCTGCTCCCCGTCTCGACCTGTGGTTGGATCCGCTTACTCGTGGTGAGAATGACTATATCACCTTTGATCTTTATGTAGAACCTACTCGGGCGTCGACGGGTACGATAGCGATTTCAGGGTCATTTCAACCTCCGGAACAGAGCTATTGGGCGCAGATTCCGGAGTCCTATAACATTGAACTCTCTGAGCTCGAGAAGGCGGATAAAACCCCGCAAGGGCAGTATCATTATTTTGTTACCTTGAAGATGCGTGACATAGATAATATCAAAGATGATACGTTGCTTCGAAATATGATCTTCATTTTTGCGGATATAGAGACCGATTTCCAGGGAAGATTGTATGTTGATAACGTCAAGTTCATGACACAGGCTGACGTGGATGCCCTTACAGGAACCCCGGCGTCGGAGGATACCCAGGAATCCTCTGGCGCGGTTACGGCTGAAAGTACGGCAGCGGCTACGGTAGCAGAGTCGACAGACGCTCCTGAAGCATCTTCCGGCCTTATTTCCGTGGTCCCCATATTTGTGTTCGCGATTCTCATTGGCGTTGCGGTTTGCGCAGGCTGTGTGACTCTTGTGTTTGTTTTAGCAAAGAAAAAAGGACAGACAAAATAATCTGTTCTTGTAAACAGATTGCTGAATGATAAGCAAAGTGCTACACTGAGGCGAACGAATGTTCTTCTCGTGTAGCATTTTCCGCTGTAAAGGGAGTCACTATGTCACAGTTGGATCGTCATCTGGGGATCTTAACAATTTTATTGCGGCAGAGACGCACGACGTCAAGATATCTGGCTGAACGCTTTGAAGTCTCCACTCGTACAATTCATCGGGATATTGATTCGATTTGCCGTTCCGGAATCCCTCTGGTTGCTCATCAGGGTGCCGGCGGAGGGATTGAGATCATGGATGGATATTCAATTGATCGATCTGTCTTTACTTTAGATGAAATTGAGACTTTGATCTGTGCACTCCGCGGCGCCGATTCCGTTTTGACCGAGTCCTATACGGATCGTTTTCTCGAGAAGTTGTCAGGCAAGGAATTTGCGCCTCTCATCGAAGCACCTTTGGAAATCGATCTGGCAGATTATCATGCTCCTTCCCTCTCGGGGAAAATCCGTATGATTCGTAAAGGGATTTGTGAGCACAAGATGCTGCGCTTCTCCTATTTTGCCGAAAGTGGTGATTCCGTCAGAAGTGTAGAACCATACCGGCTGCTGTTTCGTTGGGGAAAGTGGTACCTGTATGCATATTGTCAATTGCGCAATAATTTTCGCTTGTTTAAGCTTCAGCGACTATGGGACCTCGAGATCCTGGAGGAAGCCTTCATCCCGCGTCCCGAGGCATCCGTTGACAGAGATTGGGATGACAGTTTTACCGGAGATATCCACCTAAGGGCTGTTTTTGATGCCTGTGTCCGATATCGGATCCTGGAGGAATACGATCCCGCTCTTCTTAAGCCGACAGATGACGGCCGATATCTTTTTTCCTTTAGTTTCGCTTTTACGGAGCGCCTGGTCTCCTGGTTATTAAGCTTTGGCTCGCACGTAGAGATACTTGATCCTCCCTTTGTTCGAGAACGAGTGATTGAAGAGGCAAAATCTTTGATCGAACGGAATAATCATGACAGGCAGATGTCCTGTTTAGAAGAACATACTGAAGAAAAAGGAGGTAAAGATTATGATTGAATCTAGATGTGGAATCTGTTGTTCTGGTTGCGGTTATAAGGAGTCGGTCGGATGCACCGGTTGTGTGACCATGGAGAAGCCTTTCTGGGGTGATTGTCCGGTCAAGGTATGTTGTGAGTCGAAGTCCCTTGAGCATTGCGGCGAGTGTGCTGACTTTCCCTGTGAGACACTGCATGCGTTTGCCTATGATAAGGAACACGGAGATAACGGGCTTCGAATCGAACAATGCAAGAACTGGAAGGAAGGGACTTTATCATGAGTGATGCGTGCGCACTATCAACCCTACCGGAGGAATTTCGCTTGAAGGCTAATCAGCTTCTACATAAAGCAGGAGTTGTGTCGCTTGCATCTGTCGACGAGAATGGATATCCTCGTATTTGTGTCTTATCCTGCCTGAAGCCTGAGGATATTGGCACGATTATCGTATCAACGGGAACGAATGGAACGAAGGTCTCCCATTTTCGGAGTAGTTCGAAGGCCAGCGTCTGTTTTCATGATGAATGCGACAGTGTTACCCTCGTCGGTGAAGTGGAGTTCGTCACAGATATTTCGACAAAGAAGGATGTTTTTCTGGATTGGATGTACGATCATTTCACGGGTGTTGATGATCCGAATTATTGTGTGATCGCTTTTCATCCGAAGACAGCTTGTGTCTGGATCGAGGGACATTTTGGGACGTATTCCTGTTGATAAGGTCTTTAAGTATTCGTTTTTAGAGGGCCGGTTCACACCGGCCCTTTTCATTTCTGACTTGATTCAGTTGAGCATAAACGAACGAAACAAGAAACCACATGCTATGCGAGCTGAGGGCAAGCGGTTATATCATACAATCACACTTCCAAATTGAGACAAGACGTTCAATCCTCAAATCCCTGGAAATGGTTGTAAAACGCATTTTTATCAATGATCACCTACTGAATTGCAGAAATTCGACATCCGGTATGTGTATCAATAAGCGGAAACGAGATTATTTATCAATGATTACCCACGCAATCGGCACAAACAGACGATCTCGTATGTGCATCAATGAGCAATAAAGAAGTTATTTGTCAAAGATTACCTACGCAATCATCGCAAAGAGACGATTTCGTATGTGCATCAATGAGCAACAACGAGGTTATTTATCAATGATTAC
>CAZOFY010000003.1:16396-79981 GCA_964579245.1 uncultured Mageeibacillus sp. | reverse complement strand
TCTGACTACGGATCAGAAGGTTGTGGATTCGACCTCTGCCGGGCGCGCCAGACCAGACCCTGATGGTATATTTTACCATCAGGGTTTTTTGCATAATTTTCAATCGTATGTATGTCCTGTTTTCAGTCTTCTACCAGATAGAACGGCACTGCATAAATCCTGTATATAGAAAGTATGCAGTGTGCATCCTTCGACTTCGTCATTAAGTACGTTTTTCGATACGAAATATTTACAAAGATTTTGAGAAAATCGGTTGAATTTATAATAGAATAAAAGAAAAGGGCAAAATTATGGATTCAATGGTTCAGCCGACGATTGCAGAATTTCCCCGATTTTCTCCGAGACGTATTTTGGCGGTGTTGCTTCTTCTGGCAATATCCGTTTTCTTTTCTCTCGTTTCAAGCGGACTTACACCATTCGAAGAGGTCACGGCTGAGCGGTTCTCACTGACAGATACAGAACCGATTACTGTCGTTGACTTTCTGGATGTCGGTCAGGGCGCTTCGACACTGATTCGCTTTTCTGACGGCAAGGTAATGCTTGTTGACACCGGTCCGAGGTCTTCGAGAGACCTATTACTTGGATATCTTGAAGCGAGAGAAATTGATAAGATTGATTGTCTCGTTTTAACACATCAGCATGGCGACCATACCGATAATGTTGTGCCGGTCCTCGAAAAGTATGAGGTCTCTGATTTATTGATTCCTGATGCTCCCGCTTCGCTGTTTCTCAGTATTCCGAAGTATGAGTCTCTCTACAGTGAGATTAGCGATAACGGCTATACGCTACGACACCCTCAGGAGGATGAAGTCCTGTTGACCGGGAATGACTACACGGTGACGGTGCTATCAAACGATGAAGGTCCATATCCGCAACTCAATGATTATTCGATCGTTATCAAGATCGAAGTTGGAGATATATCCTTTCTGCTCATGGCCGATGCGGAGTGGGGGATTGAACAGCAGCTACTACCAGCAAAGGACCTGCATTGTGATGTTCTTCAAGTGGGCCATCATGGGAATTATGCCGGTACTTCTGAGAGTTTTCTCAAGGAAGCGCTTCCGAATGTTGCAGTCATCAGTGTCGGGCAGAACATATTTGGACAGCCGGCAGACTCTGTAATGGATCGATTAGAGCGCATTGGAAGTAATGTTTTACGGACGGATCTTTGTCGAACTGTAACGGTTACCACCAACGGTGAACGTATTTATCTTGACTACGGAGAGATATAATCAGAGATACTTGTCGATCATTTCCTGCGATACTCCGTGATGACGGATGATTTCCCGATAGAATTCACCGCTTCTTCTAAGTGTCGGGGTTCCCTCGTTAAAGTTATAAGCGATGAGACCGAACGGTGCACTTTCTCCTTCAGCCCATTCAAAATTATCCATCAGTGTCCAATAATAATACCGTTCAACTGGAAGCCCGGAATCGGCAATGACTTTCAAATGATCATAAATGAATTCCGCGCGAAAAGTATCTTTAGCGTCACATGTTCCATTCTCTGTGATAAAAATCGGAGCCTGATACTTCTTATAAAGGGATTGCATGATAATGGCAAGACCTTCCGGATAAATCTCCCAGCCGAGGTCGTTAACTGGTCTGCCCGGTAGAAAATCCGCACGAAAATGATGCACCGCACTTCTGCTGTAATAGTTGATACCAATGAAGTCGTAATATTTTCCTTTACGGAACCCCCTGCTGCTCCTGAGTGGAAAATGAAATGTTCCGGTCGACATCGCCTCTGTTAAAACATCCTGAAACAGCTTCGACATGACCGATGCCTGCAAGCGATGAAACGGATTGCGATCGTAGCTTATGAAAATTCGATAATGGTTCGCAAAGCCAACATGAACTTTTGTATCTGCATACAAAGAGTGTATGTCCTGATATGCGGCAATATGGCATTTTGCCAAGTTCTCCATTACCTGAAAGCAAGCGCTTGCAGAAGTCTCTCCCGGAGGCCATATACCGAATACGTAGCCGTTTACTGCGTATACGTTGGGTTCATTGATTGTGACTATCTCATTGACAATATCTTTCAACGCAGATACAACGTACGACACATAGCGCCGGAAAATAGCCACACAGTCAGGGGAGCGGAAGGCACCTTTTCCTTCGAACCAGATCGGATTAGAGAAATGATGCAGGGTAAGAAGGGGGCGAATACCAAGTGAAAGCATTAGCTCAATCTCTTTGCGATAACGCTGAATCGCATCGTCATCGAACTTCCCTTCAACAGGCTCGATTCGACTCCACTCAATGCTGAATCGATACTCTCTCACACCCAGACCGGCCAAAAGCCTTAGATCGCGCTCATACTGTCTCCAGTGATCATTGGCTCGGATTGTGTTTGTGTGATCAGCAATATGGCCGTCTTGAACGGACCAATCGTACCAGGAATGATTGGTCTCACCACCTTCGATTTGGGCGGACGCTGTTGCGCAACCAAGACGTATGCCATCGGGCAATGGAAAGGGAGACCGTGATTTCATGTAATCACCTTCCTTGAATGTTGACGCTTTTACCCATCATATCATGAAAACAGAGAGGCATATATCGATACAAAAACTGCAACGAAACAAAAAAGCTTGACAAATCTCTTGCAATTGTCGAAAATCATCGTATCATTTGACAAACTAAGAGGAGGGTTTATGAAGAAAACTAAGCAGGTACTTATCCTTTTAGCATCCGTTCTTTTGACATGCAGTCTTACGGCATGCAATTCATTGCAAGATGTCGGTAGCCTATTGAATCAGATTACACCGGATACCCCAAAGAATGGAAAGGACTACATTGAGTATTACAACAAGGACCGTCTGTCTGTTATTAAGCCGTATGTCGGAGACCAGGTCGGCTCTAACGAAGCAGAGGTTTTGATGGATAATGTGGAGTTTTTCTACTACGAACAGGATAAAGTAACCAAGGAATATGAGGTCGGCGTTGAGAACAAAAATGCAAATTACTTCTTCGACGGCACGATCTTACTTAAAAGTGCCACTAATGAGTATAAGATGAACATTTATATGCTGCCTTCGGATTCCGAGATTTATTTCTACCTTCCTGTTGAAGGTGACGTCACCGATTATGAATATTTTGTTGAAGGTGATTTTTATAGAGAAGCGGAGGAACTCGTTTCTCCTGTGGAATGGACGTATTATGAGACAGATGATCCAACTGAGTTCTTCATTGTAGTTGATGATCTGATAATCACCGAGAAAACTCTTGAAGATTTTGCTGATTATATGTATATGTCCGATACATTGTATAATTATGAGTCTGCGAAGTATTATCTTGTAACAGAAAAGGGTTTCAATGAGGATGACCTGTCCGTATATGATTATGAATTGATGGTGGACGCCTCTAACAAGTCAGCCAAGGCAAAGGACATTGACGGCGAGAGTATTCTGGACAAGAAATACTGAGCCGGCAAATCAGGCAGGAGGACTTCGTCTGTCGTATTCTTTTCGAATAAAGGCATATATCGGTCTAAGATTGCAGACCGAGAAGAGAGGCTGATATGAAGAAAATACTGATCGTCGTTGATTACCAGAACGATTTTGTCGACGGAAGTCTTGGCTTCCCCGGGGCGGAGCTGCTTGACGAGAACATCAGCAGAAAGATCTGTGCGTATCGCGATCAAGGTTATCCTGTCGTATTTACACTTGATACACATGAAGACAATTATCTTGGGACGCAGGAAGGCAGAAACCTTCCTGTGTCTCATTGTCTCCGGGGATCGAACGGACATGCGGTGTATGGAAAAACCGGTATCCTCTCACGCGGCGGCACTTTCTTTGAGAAGAACACCTTTGGATCAAAAGCTTTGTTTGAGTTTCTTTCAGAAAACGATTATAGCTCCGTAGAGCTGGTCGGATTAGTCAGCAATATTTGCGTGCTGTCGAATGCTATTCTTGCGAAAACCGCAATTCCTGAAGCCGAAATTATTGTCGATGCCAGCTGCACAGGAAGCTTCGATCCCGATTTGCATGAAAAAACACTCGATGTTCTGACCGGTCTGCAGGTTACGGTCATCAATCGTTCCTGAGGTCAGCCTTTTCCCTTACCGTCTAAAACTACGTTCGAATCCAATGCTTGCTTTCCGGATAGTGAAAATAGCAAGCGGATTCGCTTATATTTCTTGCGCTTTTCGTTGTCCGTATGTTACAATCGTAATTCGGTAATTCTGAGCAAATATGATGCGGAGGAAATAAGAATGGCATCTTTACTAGAAAGAAAAGAAAATCATGTGGTCGTTTTGACTATCGATATTTCGAAGGAGGACTTCGCGCAGGCAGTACAGAAGTCTTTTCAGAAGAACAAGAATCGTTTTCAGATCCCTGGATTCCGTAAGGGCAAAGCTCCCTATCACATGGTGAAGCAATACTACGGTGATGGTGCTCTTTACGACGATGCGATCGATTTCGTCGTTAGCCCGGCATATGCAGAAGCAGTGAAGGAGCATGATCTGAAGGTCGTATCCAAACCTGATCTTGATATTCTTGAGATCGGGGCCGATAAGGGTCTTAAGTTTACTGTTACTGTTACGGAGAAACCTACGGTGACCCTTGGTAATTACAAGGGAGTAGAGGCTCCTTACCATTACCATTCGGCAACGCAAGAGGATGTCAACAAGGAGCTTGAACGTGTTCTTGACCGTAACTCTAGAATGATTCCCGTTTCTGACCGACCGGTTCAGAATGACGATACAGTTAACATCGATTACGAGGGCTTTTCCGAAGGCGTTGCTTTTGCAGGTGGCAAGGGTGAGAATTACGATTTGAAAATCGGATCCAACAGCTTTATTCCCGGCTTTGAAGATCAGCTGATCGGACATTCCGAAGGCGAAGAATTTGCGATCGTTGTAAATTTTCCGGAAGAATACCACGCTGAAGAACTTAAGGGTAAGGAAGCTACCTTCCAGATCAAGATTAATTCAGTTAAGATGCGTGAACTACCGACACTCGATGACGAGTTTGCAAAGGATGTCAGCGAATTCGATACACTCGAGGAGTATAAAGCAGATATTCTTGCAAAGAAAGAAGAGCAGGCCAAGAATCATGCGGAGGCAGATTTCCAGAATGCCGTCGTTAAAGCTGTATGTGAGTTGGCAACTGTTGATATACCGCAGTGCATGATCGACACCGAGGTCGAGCAGCTGATCGATGAGCAGTCGAATCGCATGAAGTACCAGGGTATCCAGCTTGAACAGTATCTTCAGTATGTGAATCAGACAATGGATGATTTTCGTGAAGGATTGATTCCTGCAGCAACGACCAGAGTCAAGAGCAATCTTGTTGTTGAGGCGGTCGTTAAGGCGGAACAAATCACGGCCACGGACGAAGAAGTTGATGCCGAGGCCGCCAAGATGGCTGCTCAATATGGAATGAAGAAGGAAGACCTCCTTTCCAGATTAGGAGAGAACGATTCCTTTATTCGCGAGTCCATTGCCTCTCAGAAAGCGGTTGAATTGATGACAGCAGCCGCAATCAAGACAGAGTATCATGGTCACGATCATGAGGGTCACGATCACGAGGAGTAAACATGAAATTTACTCTTAACAATTTCTTATTGTAAATTGATTGAACCTTTTGTTTGATTTCTGTTAACATGATATCAGCAGATAGTCTGCGAGGCTTCGAATGAAGCCTCGTTTCTTATTTCAAATAAAGGAGCATTCTATGACCGAAGACGACAAGAACAATGAAGACAAGCGTATAAAGAGCTCAGACGGTAAGCCACCCGTCGTTCGATGTTCTTTTTGTGGCAAAACGGAACATGAAGTAGCGAGGCTTTTTGCCGGACCGTCAGTATATATCTGCAACGAGTGTATCAGCCTTTGTGATTCACTTTTAGCTGAGGACGATGATTATTCGGTGCCTTCCACCAAGGGCCCGAAGATGGATCACGTTCCTACACCGGTTGAACTGAAGGAATCGCTGGACCAGTATGTCATAGGTCAGGATCAGGCAAAGAAGGCTTTATCTGTGGCTGTATACAATCATTACAAACGTGTTTTTACGAAAAATACCAAGAATGATGATATTGAATTGACAAAGAGCAACATTCTCCTTGTTGGTCCGACCGGCTGCGGCAAGACACTTCTGGCACAGACGCTTGCGAAGATACTCCATGTACCGTTTGCGGTTGCGGATGCAACGGCTCTGACAGAAGCGGGATATGTTGGTGAGGACGTTGAGAATATCTTGCTGAAGCTTCTTCAGAATGCTGATTTTGACATTGAGCAAGCTCAACGAGGCATCATATACATCGATGAGATTGACAAGATCACGAGAAAATCAGATAACCCATCAATCACCAGAGATGTGAGCGGTGAAGGCGTACAACAAGCTTTGCTGAAGATTCTTGAGAGTACGATTGCAAACGTTCCTCCTACTGGTGGCCGTAAGCACCCGCATCAGGAATTCATTCAGATCGACACCACGAATATTCTCTTCGTTTGCGGCGGAGCCTTTGATGGTATTGAGAAGATCATTGAGTCCAGAATCGGTCAGAAGTCTTTTGGATTCGGTGCCGAGACGATCAAGAAGAAGAATATGGATACAGGAGACCTTCTCAAATATCTCATGCCGCAGGATTTACTGAAGTTTGGCCTGATTCCTGAATTCATCGGCAGAGTGCCTGTAACGGTGACCTTGGATGGACTCGATAAGGAATCCATGATGAGAGTTCTTCGCGAACCGAAGAACGCGTTGTTGAAGCAGTATTGGAAGATCCTGGGGATGGATGGCGTGGAACTTGTGTTCACGGACGAGGCGGTCGAAGAAATCGCTGCCTTGGCGATTGAACGAAATACCGGTGCTCGTGGCCTCCGTGCTATTCTTGAGGAGATCATGCTCGACATTATGTACGAGATTCCTTCCAGAAAGGATATTGAGAAATGCATCGTCACGAAGGATACGGTAACGTTGAAGCAGATGCCTGATATCGTTCTGGGAAGCAAACCGAAGAAGAGAGGGCGCGGATCTGCTGAGGGTATTGCATAGGCCGTGACCGGAACCGACAGGATGGCCTGGATCGGAGATGAATATGGCGGATCAGATTTCAAAGAAGGCAGACCACGTGCGTGATGTGATCGCACGTGTCCGGACCGACAAAGACCTCTCAGACAGGGAGATTGATTGTGAAGTCATGCTTTTTCTGGAATGGATCCGTTTTTTTCAGCACGAGAGATTAATACATCTTATCGTTACTGTCTTATTTGCGATTTTAACATTAGGAAGCTTTGCGACATTTTTACTTACACAATTCTTACCGATTATTGTGCTTTTCATTTTGTTTTTGCTTTTGTTAGTTCCTTATATTTTTCACTATTATCGGCTTGAAAATGGCGTCCAGAAGCTATATGGATTGTATGAAGAGCTTGTGACGGCAAGGGGGGAGAGACATGGGTAAGTTTTCCGTATGTCTGGACATAGGCGGCACAAAGGTACTTGGTGCAATCTTTGATGAAAAGGGTGAAATCGTCTTTCGAATCAAGAAGAAGACCAAGGCGAAGGAAGGAATGCAGAATGTTGAGGACACCATTGTAAGTGTTGTTGAGGAGTTGTTGTCCGGTTACGGGATTTCGATGTCTGAGGTACGTGCTATCGCCGCAGGGGCACCGGGGGTTATCAATCAGGATACAGGAGTCGTATTGTTTTCCCCCAATATTCCCTGGCAGAATTATGCGATGAAGGATATTCTTGAGAAAGAATTTCAAACTCCATTCTACATTGGAAATGATGTGAATGTAGGAGTTTACGGTGAATGGAAGTATGGAGCCGCCAAAGGATTAAGTCATGTTGTCGGACTCTTTATCGGAACTGGAATCGGCGGCGGACTCATATTGGATGACAAACTCTATACCGGATTCGACTGTAAAGGTGCCGAGTATGGTCATATGGTGTTGAACATCGAAGGCCCGCGATGCAACTGCGGACAACGTGGATGTATGGAGGCGTTTTCAAGCAAACTGGGAATGACGGATTATATAAGACAACAAATCCAACGAGGAAGAAAAACCATGATGGAGGATGCTGTCGTTGAAGGTGTATTTAAAAGCAAGGCTATGAAGACCGCTTACGAAGCGAATGACGCTGTTATGATTGAAGCGATTGACCGCGCTTGCTTATATCTGGCGGCGGGAAGCGGGAACCTCGTAAACACCTTCAGCCCTCAGATGATTGTCTATGGCGGTGGTGTGATGGAAGCTATGGGAGATGTCATTCTGGATAAGATTCTTTCCAAGATCGACGCATTTTGTTTGCCTTCGATCAGAAGTACGGTACGATTTGAAAAGGCATTGCTGGGTGATGATTCCATCTTATACGGAGCCCTGGCTATGATTGAAGACCATAAGGAGAAATAACAAATGATCGAGCATATTGTCATGTGGAGGCTTCATGAGCAAGCGGAAGGCCGTTCGGCCGAAGAAAACTTTGCAATGGTGAGAGAACAATTGACCTCACTAATCAATGTCATCCCAGTGATTCGACGTTTGGATGTTTATCGTAACGTGAATCCGGATGCCAAAAACTGTGACATGGTTCTCGTCTCTTCCTTTGATAGTCTTGAGGATCTGGCATATTATGCCGGTCATCCGGAGCATCTGAAGGCTGGTGCGTTTGTCGGGAAAGTGGCATTCGGGAGAACGGCAATTGATTACAAAAACTGATTATTCGGTTTCATTCTTCTGTTGCCCGTAGCGCATTTCTTCATAGGTTGAAGTCAGTTCGGAGATATCTGTTCCGAACTGATTTTTTATCTTCTCCTGTATTTCACCCGGAGTGGACGAAGGCTGGAGGTCAAGACCTTTTGCCATAGCTCTTCGAATCGTCGAATAATAGGTTCGACGAACTCTCTTCTCTTCACCTTGTCCAAAACTATGGACTTTCTTTCTGTTTTTTTCCCGTTTGGAATCCAGATGAAAAATTTCATCGGTTACATTTTCATTTTCAGAGAACTTGATTGTCAAATGTTTCTGAACATAATTATCCCGTAAATAGAGAATCAGTTTTACGACACCCTTCAAAAGGCCGACCAAAAGGACGAAGATCACGACCACCGTAAGGACGATCTGAATGAAGGTAACGAACTGGGACATTTGCGGGCTCAATTGCGATGCTTCAGGATCCTCAATCTGAAACGTTTCATCGTATCCTTCAGCCTGAAAAGTTGGTATCAGACTCAGGAGAAAGAAAACAACACCGGTTATGACATATCCTACCTTCTCCAAGACAGCCAAAAAGGAATCATAAGGAATGATCAAGGTGACCGGTATCAGAATTAACATAGCAATGGTAAGAATGGAAATAATCCGGTGATTATTTGCCTTGATCTGGCGACCCGGCTGCGTGGAAGACGTTAGAAAGTGTTCGAACGAACTTTCGAAATCAATAAGCTGTTTGGACGCTAAATAAAAACAAATAATCATCAGGCATACCGAAAAAACATACGGGATCATCTCGTTCTGCTGAAACAGGAGAGCAACGAACAGCAACGCAAAATGGAGCATAATCGCCACAATCACAACGAGCATGGAGTTAGAGGCAAGAGTCTTCTGATACTTTTTTCTTATTGAATACAGCATCAAAAAAATGACGACGACCTCCATCCAGAAGGCGACCATAACAGGGAGTTTCTGAAGAAAAAAAACGGGAAGAATAGCTAGGATGATATGACTGATCAACATGGGAACTATGGGTAGGGAAAATCTTCTAAGAATGAAAAATAAAAAGGTCGGTATCAATAACCAGAGCATCTGTATGTATAACCCCAAGAGATTTGGCTTCTCAGACAAAAAAAGCGTGGCGACAGCCGCCATTATCGCAAAGAAGATAAGATTCAATAACAGATCCGGAAGGATCATGTCTTTTATCCATATCGGGCGTGACCGCTTATTAGCTGAGCCAGTCATTGTTCACCTCCAAAGGAATCGTAAAGCTGCTTACCTGCTCAAGAATAGGCGGCTGCTTCGTCACGAACGGGACGACCCAGGTGATCGCGTGTCCCTCTGAAGCTTTGTCAGAGAGAAACGTTTGTAATCTCATATCAGTATTGGGCGAAATGACGACATATGTCATTCCTTTTATATCATCGTCAAAGACCGACCGGATACTCGGGATAAAATGATCGACGCGCTTAGTCAGGTCGATACGGGCAAGTGATATGCCGATCTGATGAATATGATCCTCGCTGCAACCGGATTCGGTTGTTATCGATTCATCGGTCAGAATATCCATACTATTTGTTATCAAGCGTACCGGGACAGACTCGCGGACCGCCATCGTGACCCACGAAAGCACAAGGCTGATGCTTTTCTCCAAAATGAAGTAATCTTTTGAAAGAGAATATGGCATGACATTCAGCAGAATCACCATTTCTCTGCGATTCGTCTTATCATTGATATTCACCATCAGGGTATTGTTTTTTGCCGAAGCTTTCCAGTTGATATTACGGTATGGATCCCAAGGTTGGTATTCTCGAATGCCCGCAAAAGTAAACGGATCACTGACGAGGCTCTTCTTGTCGATTGAGTCTCCCAGAAACCTCCGGAACAATGTGCTGATTTCAGGAGCACGAACAATTTCGGGAAGAACGATCAGGGTAGACTCACAGGGGAAATTAGCTGCAATTCTGGTGAGCAATAATAAATCGCGGGTGGAAACGGCAAGACGTACAAAACGAAAATATCCGCGTCTGGCGCAACGAACTCGGATATGCCGGTCGTGGCGCTGCCACATTCCGAGAGAAAGAAGATCCTCCCGATAGTAGTGATCACTTTTGGCAGTATTTGTCATATCCAGAAAGTCGAGTCCTCGAGAAGCTTCGAACTTCAGCATCACCCAGGGAAGAGGAAGTGCCTTTCGATTCGCAATCGATTCTGTAATTGTGATCATGTCACCGCAAGAAACGATGGACTGAGAAAAGCGAACACTTACATCCAGACTTGATAAAGCCTTTTTCTTATAGATAAAAGCCTGTAAGAGTAAAAGAGCGAGAATGATAGATAAGAAGATGACAACCGGCATCCTTGACCTCCTGTTCTGTTCGGAGCATCATTCAACATCAAGATGTAAAATCTTCCGTTGGGCAGGGCACAGTGGCAAGTATGGAGGATAACAGATCGGCTGCACGGTGATAGCCTTTACTGAATTGTCCGTTCAAAGATATGGATGAAGCAGATCTTAATATCATACGATGAGCGATGACCGGAATCAGGAGAGTCTTGACGTCATCCGGACTGACAAACGCCCTTCCATGAACCGCAGCGTAAGCCTGACATGTCTTCATCAGGGCTATCGAAGCTCTGGGACTTGCGCCGAGCAGAACGGAATCGTGTGTCCTTGTTGCCTCGACAAGGTCGATCATATAGTTCATCACAGTATCACTTACGATGACTTCCGGAACGAGGAGCTGTGCCTTCACCAGTTCGTCACCGTGCACGACGGATTCAAGCTGTTCGAGAGGATCCTGTGATTTGAATCGCGCTAAAATTGCAAGCGCATCTGATTTTTCCGGATACCCCATGGACAGACGCATGAGAAAGCGGTCAAGCTGCGCTTCCGGAAGAGGGAAAGTGCCCTGTGTCTCAACAGGATTCTCAGTGGCAATAACAAGAAAGGGACGCATTAACGGCATCGTATCACCATCGACCGAAACCTGTCTCTCTTCCATACATTCCAAAAGGCTTGCCTGCGTTCTAGCCGTTGCACGGTTGATCTCGTCAGCAAGAAGTATGTTCGTAAAGATCGGACCGGGACGGAATACAAACTCGCCGGCTTTCTGATTGTAGTAATGGATACCCGTCAGATCCGAAGGTAGTAAGTCAGCTGTAAATTGAATCCGGCTGAAGTCAGCATCAATCGAACGCGCCAGAGAACGTGCCAGCTTCGTCTTTCCCGTTCCCGGAACATCCTCAAGAAGAACATGGCCCTGGGCGAGAAGAGCAGTCAGAAACAGATCAATGGTATCCCTCTTGCCAACGATTACCTTTTCGATGTTCTCGCGAATTCTGTCAGCCAATTCACGGATATAGACACGACTATCCTGAGATGAATCCGAATGCATCATACTCATAAAAATCTCCTTGCTTTTCCGTTACAGTTATTTTTTATTATACTACGAGCTGAGGTGTTTCATAGAAATTATGTACAGAATAAGGAAGTAAAGATATTTATTTTTGCTTAAAAAAATGTGACAGCACCTTTTTTGTTGACAGGTTTCGAACACATACCTATTATTAAGTTTATGCAAAATCAGGCAAGATGGCTTTTTCAACGGCAGGGAGGTATTGTATGACAGACCAACTCCAGGAAATGGGAAAAAGATTGAAGGCTTTGAGAGAGATCGAAGATATTTCTCTTGAAGGAATGGCAAAACGATGTGAAATACCGCTCGACGAATATATTTCTTTCGAAAACGGAGAGAAGGATTTCTCTTTTTCATTTTTATATCAAGCCGCCAGTATTCTAGGTGTTGATGTTGTTGACCTGATGAGCGGTGATTCGCCCAAGCTCAGTACGTGTACGATGGTTAAAAAGGGCGGCGGCTTCGAGGTTAAGCGCCGGGAAGCCTATAATTATAAGCACCTTGCTTTTACGTTCCGCAATAAGATGGCGGAGCCTTTTATGGTGACCGTCGAGCCGAAGGAGGATTCGGTTCCGACGCTTCATTCTCATGACGGACAAGAATTTAACTATGTCGTGGAAGGATCAATGGTTTTCTACATTGGAGAAATCTCCTATGTACTCGAAGAGGGTGACAGTATCTATTTCGATTCAGGAATCCCTCATGCTATGAAGGCAACGAATGGACGGCCTTGCAAGTTCCTGGCTATTGTCATGAAAAAGGAGAATGCTTATGCCAATCTATGAGCAATTTATCGGTAGACATCGAGATCAGTACGCGACTTTAGAGGACCTTACGAAGAATTATCGCGTCGACTATCCCGACACCTTCAATTTTGCCTATGATGTTCTGGATGTTCTCGCTCAAAGATCACCACAGAAGAAGGCAATGGTCTGGGTATCGAATGACGGACAAGACAGGACTTTTACATTTGCCGATATGTCCAGACTTTCCAATAAGGCAGCCAACTTCTTCACGAGCGTAGGTATAAAGAAGGGCGATTTTGTCATGCTTGTCTTAAAGCGCGGCTATGAATTCTGGTACTGCATGATGGGCCTTCATAAAATCGGAGCGATTGCCGTTCAGGCCACGCATCTTCTGACTGCTAAGGATTATATTTATCGCATGAACGCCGGTAGCATCAAAATGATTCTGATGACAGGGGACGGCGATTGTACCGAGAATGTTGACGAGGCGCTCGGCCAATACGAGACTTTGCAGATCCGGGCTGTCACGCGCCGCAAACCGGTTCCGGGCTGGATTGATTTTGACCAGGCTTTTGAAACGGCAAGTGATGAATGGCATCGTCCGACAGGCGAAGCAGATACGAAGGTAACGGATCCGATGATCATGTCCTTTTCTTCGGGGACAACAGGGTATCCGAAGATGGTCGTGCATGACTTCTCCTATCCGTTGGGACACTTGATGACAGGCGTTCTCTGGCATCGCGTCGAGGACGGAGGACTGCATTTCACAATTTCCGATACCGGCTGGCTCAAGTCGCTATGGGGTAAAATGTATGGGCAATGGCTTGGAGAGTCAGCCATATTTACTTACGATTTTGACAAATTCAATGCCGCGGATATCTTGGATAAGGTTGCAAAATACAAGATCACGACTTTCTGTGCACCTCCGACGATGTATCGATTCATGATCAAGGAGGATTTCTCCCCTTATGATCTCTCATCATTGAAGCATTGCTGTACAGCGGGCGAAGCCTTGAATCCGGAGGTTTACAGCCAGTGGCTCAAGAATACCGGCCTGAAGATTTTTGAGGGCTTCGGACAGACCGAGACCACACTCGTATGTGCGACACTGTTTCCGTGGATTCAGCCGCGTCTAGGCTCAATGGGCCTGGTATCGCCCGGATATCAGGTTATCATAGCCGATGAGAACGGGCAGGAGGTCACAAGCGGTGTTATCGGTGAGATTTGCATTCAGACTGATGACACTGTCGGCGGAAAGCCTTTGGGCGTGTATCGGGAGTATTTTCGTGATGAGGAAGCGACAAAGCGTGCTTGGCATGACGGCCTGTATCATACCGGAGATACTGCCTATCGAGATGAAATGGGCTTCTTGTGGTATGTCGGAAGAGTAGATGATGTGATTAAGAGCTCGGGGTATCGTATCGGACCGTTTGAGGTAGAGAGCGCGCTGATGGAGCACGCGGCTGTTATGGAATGCGCTGTTACGGGTGTTCCGGACCCGGAGCGTGGTTTTGCCGTCAAAGCGACCGTTGTTCTTTGCAAAGGTTATGTTGGATCCGATTCTCTGACAAAAGAATTGCAGAACCACGTTAAGAAAGTTACCGCGCCTTATAAGTACCCGAGAATCATAGAGTATGTCGATGAACTCCCCAAAACAATAAGCGGCAAGATCCGCCGTGTTGAGATTCGAGAGAGAGACACCGCAAAACAATCATAATGACAGAATAGAACCAGAGGAGAGATAAGATGACACGTGTTGATAAGGTAAGTAAGGCGTTTGAGCCGGCAGAAGCAGAAGCGAGAATATACCGGGAATGGCAAGAGAAGAAATATTTTCACGCCGTCGTCGACCCGGAGAAAAAGCCTTTTTGCATCGTAATGCCGCCGCCGAATATTACCGGGCAGCTTCATATGGGCCACGCCTTGGACAACACGCTGCAGGATATTCTCACACGTTATAAGCGCATGAGCGGGTATTCTGCTTTATGGCTCCCGGGAACGGATCACGCTGCGATCGCGACCGAAGCGAAGATCGTTGAGGCGATGAAGAAAGATGGAGTAACGAAGGAAGATCTAGGCCGCGAAGGTTTTTTGGAACGTGCCTGGGAATGGCGCGAAGAGTATGGCTCGAGAATTGTCGAGCAGCTTAAGCGTTTAGGCTCTTCCTGTGATTGGGACCGTGAACGATTCACGATGGACGAGGGTTTGTCGGACGCTGTTACAAAGGTTTTCGTGAAGTATTACGAGGAAGGTCTTATTTATCGGGGCGAGCGTATTGTAAATTGGTGCCCTCATTGTTTGACCTCGATTTCAGAAGCGGAAGTCGAGTATGAAGAGAAAGACGGCAGCTTCTGGCACATTCGCTACCCGTTAGCCGATGGTTCCGGAGAGCTCGTTCTTGCGACGACCAGACCGGAAACTCTCCTGGGAGATACGGCTGTAGCGGTACATCCTGAGGATGATCGTTATCAGGCGCTCATCGGTAAGACGGTCATCCTTCCGCTTGTCGGAAGGGAGATTCCGATCGTTGCGGATACGTATGTAGAGAAGGACTTCGGGACCGGAGTCGTTAAGATTACTCCGGCACATGATCCGAACGATTTCGAGGTCGGTCTGCGCCATCAACTGCCAATTCTGAATGTAATGACGGATGATGCTCATATGAATGAAAACGCGGGCGTCTATCAGGGGATGGAACGGTATGCCGCCAGGAAGAAGATTGTCGAAGACCTGTCGGCAGGCGGGTTTCTACTTGAAACGAAGCCTCACCGTCATAATGTCGGGACCTGTTATCGTTGTGGCACTATCGTCGAACCCCGAGTGTCTTTTCAGTGGTTTGTGAAAATGAAGCCTTTGGCAGAGCCGGCGATCCGTGCGGTACGTGAGGGTGATACCAAGTTCGTTCCGGAGAGATTTGACAAGACATACTTCAATTGGATGGAAAATATTCGTGACTGGTGTATCTCCCGTCAACTCTGGTGGGGACATCGCATACCGGCATATTACTGTGCGGATTGCGGCGAAATCACAGTCGCAGCGCTACACCCGGATACTTGTTCGAAATGTGGATCAAGGAACCTGATTCAGGACGAAGATACTCTCGATACTTGGTTTTCATCTGCATTGTGGCCTTTTTCGACCCTCGGCTGGCCGGAGAAGACAGAGGAACTTCAATATTTCTACCCGACCAACGTCCTTGTTACGGCGTATGACATTATATTCTTCTGGGTTGCCAGAATGATTTTCTCGGGCATGGCGTGCATGGACAAAGCCCCGTTTGATTATGTTCTGATCCACGGCATTATTCGCGATGCCCAAGGCAGAAAGATGAGTAAATCATTAGGTAATGGCATTGATCCGTTGATCCTGATTGACAAGTACGGTTCTGATGCTCTCCGTTATGCATTAGTTACCGGTAATGCCCCCGGAAATGATCAGCGTTTTCAAGAAGACAAGATCGAGGCAGGCAGAAATTTCTCGAACAAGATTTGGAATGCCATGCGTTTTGTATTGATGAATTGTGCTGATGATGAGTCCTTTGATTCCGTTGATGAGTCGCTTTTCCAGGTTGAGGATAAGTGGATTCTTTCGCGCCTCAATACGGTCACGGAAGAGGTCACTGCGAATCTCGACCGATTCGAATTTGGCGTGGCGTTGGCAAAGATTTATAGCTTTTTGTGGGAGGAGTACTGCGACTGGTATATTGAAATCGTCAAGGCTCGCTTGTTTGACGGAGAACCTGAGACGGCCATGATAGCCCGTTATGTTTTGAATGAGACGTTGGCACGTGCGATGCAGCTGTTGCATCCTTTCATGCCTTTTCTCACAGAGGAAGTTTATCAGAATCTTGTGAAATCCGATAAAGCCGCCTCTATCATGGTTTCTGACTGGCCGACGTCCTCACGGAACTGGTCTTTTCCGGAAGAGGAACGCCGAATGACAATCCTGATGGATGCGATTCGGGCCATTCGAAACGTTCGAATTAATATGGGCGTCGCCCCATCGAAAAAAGCCAGCGCAATCCTAGTGACAGCTGATTCTTCCATCAAAGATGTTTTCGAGAACGGAATTCGCTTTTTGGACCGATTATCAGGTATCAACGAGCTTGACACGAACCTGCCTAAGGAGAAAATTCCATCGACTGCGGTGGCGGTTGTATTTGGCGGGGGTGAGCTTTATATCCCTCTTGGCGAGTTGATCGACATTGAGAAGGAGAAGGAACGTCTGGAGAAAGAGAAAGTAAATCTGGAGAAGGAAATCGAGCGTGTCCGGCAAAAGCTTTCCAATGCAGAATTTGTCGGGAAGGCACCGGATAAGGTCATAGCGGCAGAGCGCGAAAAGAGTGATAAGTATCAGGAGATGTTCTCCAATATTCTATCGCGTATCGAAGCGCTAAAAGCATAGTCGACAAACGGGGAGGAAACTTATGAGCCAGAATGAGAATGATCTGTCTTCAATGAATTCGCAGAACGAAGAGGAAGTCACAAATACGGACCAGCAAAAAAAAGCGGATCGAGTTAAGACGGATCCGGCTACGTTGCCGAAGGATACCGTCCACTGTTATCCCGCAAATCCAAGCATAATTACAAGAAGAAGGGTGGTCTGCGGCGTTCTTGCAGCCTTATCCGTTTTCGGTGCCGTGTTTTTCTTTTTGCCGGCATCACAGAATCTCATCATTGCCATCCTTTGTATTGCCGTATTCATCATTACCGTGATTGTATTTTCGCATACGTTCCTGATTGCCAACTATCGCGTTGCCGTCGATTACAACAACAAGAAAATTATCCTTCGCTATCAGTTTCAGAAAATCATGATCGATTTCGCTAATTTTGAAACACGTGACGGAAAACCGGATAAGGCAGACGAGTTGCGCGGATTGACGACGAAGACAAATGTCGGTGTACAATACCTGATTCTGGACGACGTGAAGTCTTCCGCCTGCTACCAGACAACAACTCGTGACCTGGCCGGTCTTGAGGATTTCTTGTCGTTGAAGAAGGACGCCATTGAGGTACAGGGAGCGTATCGCGGACATGTGGTTGAAGTAAAACCAATTGACTCTGATGACGAAATCGACAAAATCATAAAAAATGCGACGACTTGACCGATAAATGATTGACGGATAGCGTTATCGAACCATAAAATAGTAAGGGCACGACGAGTGGATCGTGCAAAAGCAGAGAAGGAGATATCAATATGCCATTAGTAACAACAACGGAAATGTTTAAGAAGGCCTACGAGGGCGGATATGCAATCGGTGCTTTCAATGTCAACAACATGGAGATCATTCAGGGTATTACAGAAGCCGGTAAGGAGCTCAATGCACCTCTCATTCTGCAGGTTTCCTCCGGGGCTCGTAAGTATGCCAACCATACATACCTCGTGAAGCTCGTTGAAGCCGCTCTTATTGAGACAGACCTTCCGATTGCTCTTCACCTCGATCACGGAGACACATTTGAGCTTTGCAAGAGCTGTATCGATGGTGGATTTACTTCAGTTATGATCGATGGATCTCATCATGGTTATGAAGAGAACGTCAAATTGACACGCCAGGTCGTTGAATACGCACACGCTCACGGCGTCGTCGTCGAGGCAGAGCTTGGACAGCTTGCCGGTATCGAAGATGATGTCAATGTTTCTGCCGAGCATGCGTCTTACACAGACCCGGCACAGGTCCAAGACTTTGTAGAGCGCACCGGATGCGATTCTCTGGCTATTGCAATCGGAACATCTCACGGTGCTTTCAAGTTCAAGCCCGGTCAGAATCCGCAACTCCGCTTTGACATCCTCGAAGATGTCGCACTTCGTCTTCCCGGATTCCCCATCGTCCTTCACGGAGCATCCTCTGTTATTCCGGAGTATGTCAAGATGGTTAATGAGAATGGCGGCAAGATGGCGGATGCCATCGGTATTCCGGAAGATATGCTTCGTCAGGCGGCTTCTCTTGCTGTTTGCAAGATCAATATTGATTCCGATATCCGTCTCGCCATGACCGGAACGATTCGCAAGTACTTTAACGACAACCCGTCGCACTTTGATCCTCGCCAGTATCTTGCTCCTGCTCGTCAGGCAGTTAAGGGAATGGTAGCTCATAAGATCAAGAATGTTCTGGGCTGCGACGGTAAGGCGTAAACCTCTTTTCATCGATAACGGGAGCCGCCATCGTACGATTGATGGCGGCTTTCTTTTTTTGTCAGCGAGCTTCGGTAATCCTTTCATCCGGATCTTCTCGAAAATTGTTTTCTGTATGATATAATATTTATACTGTGTGGATTTTGTTTGTCCTTTGTCGATTTGACCTTTATCTTACGGATATGGAGAATTTATGAAAAAAAGAGGTAATCAGGATTTTCCGTTCAATGATCTATCCTCCACAGACAATCGTCTCGGTGTTGAGCTCGCCCGTCCGGCAGAGCCGCCTGTGAACGACTATGGAGCAACAGGATCAAGAGAGCCTACGCCGAATTCGAGCAGACCGGCGATGGATAATCGTTCACAGAATCCGAAGAGATATGAGGATTTTTCTTCTCTGTATGAACCGCCGGTCTCGAGAACTTCCAGGCCTGCTTCGAACAATGGGAGTGCTTATACGAGGAACGATCCGCAGAGATCGAACCGAGTATCGCCTCCTGTAAAAGGGAACCAGACATCGTACGCCGGAGAGGATCCATATAGCAGAGCTCCTGAAATCAGGAAACGTACGCTGAATCGACAGATCCAGATTCTTTCGATCATTGCGGGCATCCTGTTTATCCTTTGCTTGGTTCTTTGGGGATTTGCTATTTGGGGTGGAAGAAAGGATTCTGTGTCTCTTCCCGCCGCCGGAACATCTATGAATGCCGTACAACAGACCACGTTGAATGTGTCTGAGACTACTCTTGCTACGAATCTGTCCACAAAAGCCGCGACTGTTGAAACCACGCAGGATACTACGCCTGCTCCTGATGCAGATCCCAAATCACTGGCCAACTTACCCCCATCTGATGAGAATCCTGTGATTGCTTTGACCTTTGATGACGGGCCATCCGGCAAGCTGACACCCGAGCTCCTCGATGTACTGAAGGAGAAAGGCGTGCACGTCACTTTTTTCCTGCTTGGCAACCATGTGGCCGATCAGGATCCGACTATTCTGAAGAGAATGATCGACGAAGGTCATGAGATCGGGAATCACTCTTATGATCACCCATCCTATTTGGGTTTGACGGAAGAACAGATCCGCTCACAGCTGAAGCAGACAAATGATTTGATATTTAATGTTATTGGTTCTTATCCGACAGTGATGCGTCCGCCAAACGGTGAGAGTAATGATACGGTTCTTGCTGTATCCAAGGAAATGGGAATGGCCACAATTAACTGGTCTTGGGAGACCTGTCCGGAAGACTGGCTGGCCGATCATCAAACTCCGGAATTTATTTCAAATCACGTCATTAACAATGCAGCAAATGGACGCATTGTACTTTTACATGATATTCACGAATGTACCGTAGATTCCATTTCTTCCATGGTTGACGGGCTGAAGGCGAAGGGATACCGTTTCGCGACCTGCTCTGAATTACTGGGTACGCTTCCGAACGGAATGGAGACCGGTAAGGTATATTATTATGGGACGGCCTAATGCGCAGAGTTTTCGATTTCTTCCGATACAAGGATAAATTCATCGTATCTTGACGTGATTTTCTCGCAAAGATCCGCATATTGAGCATAATCTTCAGGCATTGTATCTTTGGAGAAACCGGCTTCGGTTTCTTCTTTTTCTTTTTCCAATTCGGCGATCTCTTTTTCGAGGTCGCGCAACCGCTCCTTACGCTTTACGGTGTCGCGTCGTTCCTGTGCGCGGTCCTTTTCACGCGTAGGACGTTTCTCAGCCGTAGTGGATTCTGTGTCAGACCGAAGTTCTGAAAGAGATTTTTTCTTGTCCTGATCGGAAGCTGAAGTCTTGCTCTGAACCTTCGCACTTGCCCGATAGGAAGAGTAATCGTCAAAACGAAGCACGGAATTACCGGAAAATCCAAGCACGGATCTGCCGCATTTTTCGATGAAATAGCGGTCATGACTGACGGCTACCACAGCACCGGTGTAGTCGGCTAAAGCATTTTCAAGGATTTCTCTGGACCGGATATCCAGGTGATTCGTCGGCTCATCCAGAAACAGAACGTCCGGTCTTTGCTGAAGAAGACAGCATAAGAAGAGACGCGAGCGTTCGCCTCCCGACAGAACATGCAACTTCTTGAAAACATCAATATCTCGAAATCCGAAACGTGCAAGCAGATTTCTTGCCTCGGTTTCTGTCAGGTCAACGTGGCAGAGAAGCTCGTCGATGATTTCCCGATCTTCGTCTTCAAACGGTATAAACTGACCCATGTAGCCGAATTCTGCGGATGAGGAAACATAGATATCGCCGCCAAAATCCGGCTGCTGACCCAGCAGGATGGTAAGAAGAGTCGTCTTCCCGCATCCGTTCGGACCGACCAGAACCAGCTTGTCCGAAGCCTTGATCTCGAAAGACACTTTCTGAAACAGCGGTTGTTCGCCCTGGAAAGACTTCGATACGTTCGACGCCTTGATCAGAACTCGATCCGGGTCGCCATCGCGCTTCTCGGGTACAAACGAGAAGCTCATTCGCATCGAACCGCCTGAAAGTTTGGCCTTTTCTGCGGCCAGCTTATCCGATAGCTTGGCGACGACTTTCTCGCGAGAATGATAAAGGGTCATCTTACGGTGTGACAGCATGGTCTGTGTGACCGCCGCCTGTCGGACGACCTCCTTTTCGAGCTGAGATACCACCTGTCGCTGGTCCAGAAGGAACTGATCTTTCTGACGTACATATGCGCTGTAGTTACCTTTGTATTCATGAATGTCGCCATTTTCAAGCTCGAAAATGCGTGTCGCAATCTTATCGATGAAATATCGGTCATGTGAGATTAATACTATTGCCGCACTCTGTTTTTTTAAGTAATCCTCAAGCCATTCCATCGTGTCAGCATCAAGGTGATTCGTCGGTTCATCTAAAAGAAGAAGATCCGGTTTCTGAACGATGAGTCTGGCCAGTGCCACGCGCATCCTTTCACCACCGGACAAAGAGGACATCGGACGAGACAGATCATCCCCCGATAATCCCAAGCCGGTAAGAATTTCCAGCATCCGCTGTTCGAAATCATAACCTCCGCAAGCCTCGTACTTGGCCTGGATTGTTGCATATTCGGATAAAAGCTCACGCGTAGCGTGCTCCGGCGACAAAGCAAGCATATGTTCAATCCGGGAAAGCTCGTTCTCCAATTGCAAGATTTCTTTGCTTTTCAAAGCGGATCCGCCGGTATCCTGATCCTCGGCACTTTGCGCAAGGTATCCGACAATCGTCTTTCCGTGAAAAATGATGTTTCCCTGGTCCGGTTCCGTGCGGCCTTCAATCATCCGGAACAACGTCGTTTTTCCTGCGCCGTTTTCTCCGATCAAAGCGATACGGTCACCCGCATCAATAGAAAAGGAGATACGCCGCAGAAGTTCGCGGTTATGATAAGACTTGGACAGCAGGGAAACAGACAGAATAGGCACTTTTGACCTCCAGGATGATAATCGTAGTCATTATAGCAGAAATCATTAAGAAAATAGCTATTTCGCGCTATTGTGAGTTTAGGAAAGTCCAAGTATTCTGAATGTACGATATTGAAACACACCTTGGTCCTGTCTTTTGTCGTGATGGACCGATTAAAAAGAATGCACAGCTTTTATTGAAGCGAGGAGGATATATTATGGGAATGACAATGACACAAAAGATTTTAGCCGCTCATGCCGGACTTGACTTTGTTGAGCCGGGACAGCTGATTGAGGCGAGGCTGGATCTCGTATTAGGAAATGACGTTACGACGCCTCCCGCAATTGACGTCTTTCAAAAGACATGCGCCTGCGGCGTTTTCGATAAGAATAAGGTAGCGTTAGTACCCGACCACTTCACACCGAATAAGGACATCAAGTCTGCTGACAATTGCAAGCAGATCCGTGAGTTCGCCAAATCACAGGGTATAACAAATTACTACGAGATTGGTGATCCGCTTATGGGTGTTGAACACGTAATCCTTCCTGAGAACGGACTTGTAGCTCCCGGGGATGCGATCATCGGCGCTGATTCTCATACCTGCACCTATGGTGCTCTCGGCGCCTTTGCCACCGGTGTCGGTTCGACCGACCTTGCCTGTGCCATGGCTACGGGAAAAACATGGTTCCGGATTCCCGAAGCGATTCGCTTTTACCTGACAGGAAAGCTCTCTGCTGGTATTACAGGTAAGGACCTCATCCTTTATCTTATCGGAATGATCGGCGTCGACGGTGCCTTATATGAGTCGATGGAGTTTTCCGGCCCCGGAGTCTCCACTCTTTCTATGACAGAGAGACTGACCATTTGCAATATGGCAATCGAAGCCGGCGGAAAGAACGGAATTTTCCCTGTAGATGAACAGACGATGGCCTATCTGGAAAAGTATGCTCCGGATCGCCTGAAGAATCAGAGTTACAAGGTCTTCCAGGCCGATGAGGACGCCGTCTACAAGAGAATGATTGAGATTGATCTGTCAACGGTCCCCTTGACAGTTGCATTTCCTCATCTTCCGGAAAATACCAAAACTGTCGGAACATTCGATGAAGTCAAGATCGATCAGGTCGTCATCGGATCCTGTACGAACGGTCGGTTGGAGGATCTTCGTGTAGCCGCTTCTATCTTGCAGGGCAGAAAGGTCAAGAAGGGATTGCGCTGCATCATTTTACCGGGCTCTCAGCGTGTATGGAAAGAAGCCCTGAACGAAGGCTTGCTCAGTATATTTGCCGAAGCAAATTGCGTGATCTCGGCTGCAACCTGCGGACCGTGCCTGGGCGGACACATGGGTATTCTTGCCAAGGGAGAGCGCTGTGTATCCACAACAAACCGCAACTTTGTCGGCCGTATGGGACACCCGGAATCCGAGGTCTATCTGGCCGGAGTGCCTGTCGCTGCCGCATCCGCGGTTCTCGGACGTATCGGAGCTCCTTCAGAGCTCGACGCACAGTAATAGGAGGATAGAACGATGAATGCTAAAGGGAGAGTCTTTAAATATGGAGCCAATGTCGATACGGATGTTATCATTCCGGCACGATATTTGAACACATCGGTTCCTTCCGAACTGGCAAAGCATTGTATGGAAGACATAGACACAAGCTTTGTCGATCGCGTAAAGAAGGGAGACATTATTGTTGCCGGACCGAATTTCGGATGCGGATCTTCTCGTGAACATGCTCCGATTGCGATTAAGGCAAGTGGCATTTCCTGTGTGATTGCACCGTCCTTTGCCCGCATTTTCTACCGGAACGCGATTAATATGGGTCTCGCCATCATGGAGTCTGCAGAGGCTTCCGAACAGATACAGGACGGTGATGAGATTGAGATCGATTTTGAATCGGGACTCATTTCGGATTTGACGACAGGAAAATCCTATACGGCAAAACCCTTTCCGGAATTTATTCGGAGAATCATTGAAGCAGACGGACTGGTCGGATATATTGCCAAAGAGAAATAATCAAATTATTATAATCAATACAGGGCGAAGAGCTTTTCTAAAGGAGATACGTACATGGGTTTATATAAAATCGCAGTTATTCCCGGAGACGGGATTGGTCCTGAGGTCATCAACGGCACCTGCGAGGTCCTCAACAGTATCGGTAAGAAATACGGTCATATCTTTTCTTTTGAAGAACTGCTGGCAGGCGGAAGTGCCATTGACGCGACCGGCGAACCTTTGCCGGCTTCAACGCTGGCGGCTTGCAGGAAGAGCGACGCCGTTCTTCTTGGAGCAGTAGGCGGACCGAAATGGGATGATCTCCCCGGGAAAAGCCGTCCCGAGCAGGCACTGCTCGGATTACGCGCCGGGCTTGGCCTTTATGCGAATTTAAGACCCGCCGTTCTTCATAAGCAACTGTCTGAGGCATGTCCGCTGAAGGATTCCATCGTTGCCGACGGAATCGATATCATGATTGTTCGAGAGCTTACCGGCGGAATCTATTTCGGAGATCGCGGCAGACGTGCGGGTGGAAAGGATTCTGACGGAACAGACCGGGGGCAAGAGGCATATGATACGGAAGCCTACAGTGAAATGGAAATCGAAAGAATCGTCCGCGTTGGCTTTGAGTTGGCAATGGGCAGAAAGAAAAAGGTCATCGTTGTTGACAAGGCAAACATCTTGGAGAGCTCGAGACTCTGGCGGGAAGTGACGGAGCGTGTTTCTGCCGAGTATAAGGAAGTATCCGTCGAGTATATGTATGTCGATAATGCCTCCATGCAGCTTGTGAAACGACCGGGAGATTTCGATGTCATGATTACTTCGAATATGTTCGGCGATATCCTGTCCGATGAGGCCGGAATGATTACCGGATCTATCGGTATGTTACCGTCAGCTTCGCTTGGGGCGCCGGGATTCCCCGGGATGTACGAACCGGTACATGGCTCTGCCCCGGATATTACAGGCATGGATCTGGCCAATCCTCTGGCGACTATTCTGTCTGCGGCCATGATGCTGAGATGGTCTTTTGGTCTTCATACAGAGGCTGACGCAATGGAAGCTTCTGTAGCGGACGTGCTGTCACGTGGCTATCGAACGAAAGACATTTCTTATTCGTCGGATAATCTTATCGTAGGAACCAAGGAAATGACCCGACTGGTGATCTCGTCAATTGTATGACGGCCCTTAATAAAGGGCCCACCATATAAGATTCTTACGATCACATAGGAGAAGTGTTTTCTTGAATACGAAAGAAGGTAAAGATATGAATAATGAACGCAGTGAACAGATGACTAAGGGCCCCGGACGTGCACCGCATCGATCCTTGCTGTATGCGCTCGGCTTAACAAAGGAAGAAATGAAGCGACCAATGATCGGAGTCGTCAATTCTTTTACCGAACTTGTTCCCGGGCATATTCACCTGAAAGATATAACACAGGCCGTGAAAGATGGAGTTCGTCTTGCCGGCGGCATCCCTCTGGAATTTCCTGCTATAGCTGTCTGCGACGGTACATCTATGAATCATATCGGTATGAAGTATTCCTTAGTCAGCCGGGATATCGTTGCGGATTCATGCGAACTTGTTCTGATGGCGCAGCCTCTTGACGCTGTTGTGTTTATTCCAAGCTGTGATAAGGTCGTTCCGGGAATGCTGATGGCAGCGGCGAGGTTGAATATTCCCGCGATTTTTATATCAGGCGGTCCCATGCTTCCCGGTAACTTCCACGGGAAAAGAATCGGTCTTTCCGAGTTATTTGAAGCCACAGGAAGCTATGCCGTCGGCAAAATGACCGCTGAAGAGCTTGAGGAAATGGAAACCGTATGTTGCCCGACTTGTGGTAGCTGCTCAGGAATGTATACGGCCAACACAATGAACTGTTTGACTGAAGCGCTTGGTATGTCACTGCCGGGAAGCGGGACGATTCCCGCTGTTTATTCTGCACGTCGACGGTTGGCGAAGGAGACGGGCATGCGGATTATGGACTTGCTTCGCGACGGGATCACGGCAAGAAGGATCATGAACAGAGATTCTGTCCGAAATGCGATGCGTGTTGATATGGCTTTGGGAGGATCCACTAACAGTGTTCTTCATATGCTTGCAATCGCGAGAGAGTCGGGGTACGAGATGACCTTGGCAGATATTTCTGACATTGCCGAAGCGACTCCGCAACTGTGTAAGCTCAATCCGGCCAGTTCTGTTTTTATCACTGATCTGAATGAAGCCGGCGGTATAACCGGGGTATTGGCCGAACTTGCCAAGAAGGATCTTCTGCAAACCAGTAATCCTTCGGTAGATGGAACGATTGCGGATCGTATCCAATATCACCGCGGTGCGGATGAGAGTGTCATTGCCTCCATCGATACACCTGTTGCCGCGAATGGCGGCTTGGCTATTCTTCGCGGCAACCTTGCGCCCGAAGGCGCTGTGGTCAAGAAGGGAGCCGTGCTTCCGGAGATGATGGTTCATGAGGGGCCGGCACGAGTCTTCAACAGTGAAGAGGAAGCGACCGAAGCAATTTTCTCCGGCAAAATTAATGCCGGTGATGTGATCGTTATTCGCTTTGAAGGACCCAGAGGGGGGCCCGGTATGAGAGAAATGCTTACGCCGACATCTGCTGTTGCCGGTATGGGGCTTGATACCAGCGTTGCTCTCATTACTGACGGACGTTTCTCCGGAGCAACGAGGGGCGCATCCATAGGGCATGTCTGTCCGGAAGCGGCTGACGGAGGTCTGTTAGCGTTTGTCCTAGACGGTGATCGGATTCGTGTAGATATTCCTTCCAGGGAAATCTCTCTTATGGTCGACGAGAAGACGCTTGCCGCAAGGACACCGGCGAAAAAAGAGGACATGCACCTGTCAGGTGTATTGGCCCGCTACGAGCGTTTAGCTGATTCTGCCGCAAAAGGCGCAAGTATCAACCGCCCGACATGCATGTAATTGGAGAGTGAACAGCTGCCGGTTTCATCGGCAGTTTACCTTAGGAGGATAACAAAATGAACGGAGCACAGACGATTGTTGCTTTTCTTCAGGATAAGGGTGTGGACCCGGCGTTTGGATACCCCGGAGGCCCTATCCTAGTTCTATATGACGCTATTTATCAGGTACAGTTTCCGCACGTACTTACACGTCACGAACAGGGTGCCGCGCACGCTGCCGAGGGATTTGCCAAGGTGACGGGCAAACCGGGTGTTGTCATTGCCACATCGGGTCCCGGAGCGACAAACCTCGTTACGGGAATCGCTGATGCCTATCTTGACTCGGTTCCGCTTCTAGCGATCACCGGTGCGGTTGCGCGCAATTGTACAGGTAAGGATGCTTTTCAGGAAGCGGACATAACCGGAATCACCCAACCGATTACAAAATACAATTATCTGGTCATGGATCCCGAGGATCTTTTGCCGACTCTGGAGGAAGCTTGGAATCTTACGACACAGGGAAGACCGGGGCCAGTTCTTGTGAATGTTCCGAAGGACATTCTGGCAATCGAGATTCCCGAGAATTCCGGAAAGGGAACCGGCGTTATTATCCATCGTCCGCCGAGAAAGCATACAAAGTCACAGGCAGATGCAGTATATGAAGCCTTGAGCAAGGCCCGAAAGCCGTTGCTTCTGATCGGCGGCGGAGTCATCATATCGGATGGGGCCAGCGCGTTGATGCAGGAGTTTGCTGAAAAAACCGGCATGCCGGTTGCTACAACGATGATGGGTAAGGGATCCATTTCCGATGAGCACGAGCAGTATTTAGGAATGGTCGGTATGCACGGGACACCCCAGGCAAATTCGGCTATCGGGAACTGTGATCTACTTCTGGCAGTTGGTTGCCGTTTTTCGGATCGGATCATCGGAGACCCTGAGAAATATAACGCAAACAAGAGTCGCACGGTCATTCATGTTGACATTGACCCTGCCGAGATCAATAAGAATATTCATGCTTCGATTGAGATTGAAGATGCCGCTTTTGACTTTTTCACGCATATGCTTCAGGTCCTTCCGGATTATCCCTATCGCAACACCTGGAGTGAATGGATTCAAAAAGTGGATCTGAAGAGAGAAAGATATCGTGAAGTCAAGAAGAACCTTGTATCTCTCGATGACAAGCTTTTACCGGAAGCGGTCGTTTATGCCATATCAGAAGCCTATAAGGGGCAAGATCCTATTCTCGTAACGGACGTGGGACAGCATCAGGTTTTTGCGGCTCAGCATTTTTCCGTTGAATCGCCGAGATCCTTTCTCACATCCGGAGGACTCGGGACGATGGGATTCGGGCTTCCGGCTGCTATCGGTGCCTCGATTGCTGCACCGGAACGACCTGTGATTCTCTTTGTCGGAGACGGCGGTGTTCAGATGACGATTCAAGAATTCGGCACACTGACGGATCTTAACCTTAATGTCAAGGTGATCATCATGGACAACCAGCAGCTCGGTATGGTTCGTCAATGGCAGGAACTCTTCTTCGGGAAAAGATACAGTCATTCTATATTAAGCAATAATCCGAACTTTATTCAGATTGTCGATGCCTATGGCATAAAGGGAAGCCGAGCCACCGATGCGGCAAGCTTCCGTCAGGGGATTGACTGCATGCTTGCGGATCATAAGCCCTATGTTCTGCACGTTATGCTTGACAACGAGGAACTCGTTTACCCGATGATTCCGCCGGGCAAGAATCCCGAAGAAATGATCATGCCGGGTATGTGACCTTCGAAATGTGCTTTCTGTAAAGACGTTGCACCCGCCTGACCGGACTCGATTGTCCAAGAAGGCGGGTGCAAGCTTTTCTCTCAGCAGATATACCAGCTTAACGATTATCCGGAAGGACTCAGATCTTCGCTTCCGGCAACATTTCCTTCAGGCGCGGTACAGGAATCGGGCGATTGTATCTGTCGATTGCGACAAATGTCAGATTGGCAACATTGATCTCTTCACGGGAACCGTTGAGACTCTCGACGTATGTGGTCACCTGGACCTTCATGGAAGTTCTTCCGACACTCTGAATTTCAGCGATAAGTAGAAGAGTGGAATTAATTGAGGCCGGAGCTTTGAAGGACAGATTGTCGATGGCGACAGTGGTCACCTCGGAGCCGGAGTGCCGTCTGGCGCAAATGGCGCCGATTGTATCAATCATTTGAAGCAGGGCTCCGCCGAACAGTCGACCGGATCCGTTGATGTGGCGATACATAACGATCTGTACGTGTTCTGTATGTGATTCTTTCCTGGACCGTACAAGGGAGTAGCGTGCTTGATCCTGACTCGACAGTTCATTGATGAATTCGTTGATTTTTCCTTCTAATGCATCTCGCGAAGCCTTTAAGCCGAACGAACTATCTTGAGGTGCTTTTCCAAGATCAAAAGTGTCCATATAGATCCTCCTCGTGGGAACTGACTATCACAATTATTATAGCAGAGAGGGCCCGACAGGAATAAGTTCCTTCTTTGATTTCATGCACTGAAACAAATTCAATACAAATTATGAATGAAATTCAATTTGTAATTCGTTGTATAATAAATGTATTCGATTTTATACAGGAACGAAGGAGAAACGAATATGTCTTCGAAGCAGACAGTCGCTGTCATCGATCTCGGATCTCTATCTCTTCGCATGAAGATATTTCAGCTAAGCAGAAAAGAAAGTCCAAGAGAGGTCGAATCCGTAAGGCGCTTTCTTGCGTTGGGCGCGCAGACCTATCGATATGGCTCAATATCTGAGAGCCAGGTTGTGGAGTTGTGCGAGATTCTTTCCGGCTTCGTGATCAAGATGAAGGAGTATAAGATTTCTAAGTCTATCTGTGTGGCCACAAGTGCTTTTCGCGAGGCGGAGAACCGGGATTTTGTGGTGGAGCAGATCCGGCTCAAGACGGGATTGATTGTTCAGGTCCTGGATAACGCCACGGAACGATACTATCACACATTGGCGGTAAAGGAGCTGATGGGTGATTTTGAGAAGATTATCCAGACCGGAACGCTGATTCTGGACTTGGGTGCGGGAAGTATTCAGACCTCTGTTTTCGATAAATCTGAGTTTGTTTTCAGTCAAAATATGCTGCTGGGATCGCTTCGAATCAGTGAGCTGTTGTCGAGCTTGGAAAAGCAGACACCACATTACAAGGAGGTCCTGGAAGAATTCATTTCGCATGATCTTGATGACTATCATGCGGTGGAGCCAAAGGGGATCGAATATAAGAACATGATTGCCTTCGGCAGCGACATAGGTTTCATTAAGGGACTTGCAGGTTTTTCTCCTCGCGAATACTGCTTCCTGACAAAGAAGAAGTTTCTGGAAGTTTTTGATTATTTGCTCAAGGTCAAGCCGACTGACTTGGTACTAACGAAGAATATTTCTTCCGCAACGGCGAATCTGCTTTTCCCGACTGCGTTGATCATTAAGAAATCTATGGAGTCGACAGGCCTCGAGGGGATCCATATGCCGGCGGCGTCTCTTTGCGATGGCGTAATTTACCAATATACCTACGATAACTTCGCCTTCCCTTTGAAGACTCCGCCTTATCGGGATTCGGTATTTGCCGCCCGGCATATCGGCAAACGTTACCGCTACGATAAGAAGCATACTGATCATGTCGAGGGCCTTGCTTTGGAGATCTTCGATAGTACACGACGTGTCCATGGGCTTAGTGATCGTGAAAGACTTCTGCTTCAGCTTGCCACAATCCTTCATGAAATCGGGAAATATATCAATGTAACAAACCATAGTACACGGACGTATCATATCATCCAAACATCGGAAATCATTGGAATCGATAACAGGGAAAAGGAAATTATTGCCTGCACGGCCAGATTCTACATTCTTACGGATCTACAAAAAGACAAGTATTTCCAGTACCTACCTCTTGCCGAACGATCGACGGCAGCAAAGCTTTCTGCTATTCTTCGTGTAGCCGATGCGCTCGACGCTTCGCATAAACAGAAGATTAAGAATATTTCGGTCACGATACAGAAGGACTCGCTTGTTATTGCTTGTGATGCGTCCAGTGACCTGACCTATGAACAGTGGGCATTTGAGACCAAGACAGGACTCTTCAGGCAGGTCTTCGGATATCAGCCCGTATTAAAACCGAGGAGGCAGGTATAATGACTACCAAGAAACGCAAGATCAAGAAGGGTCCCAAATCAACGAAACAAGAGACTCTTCATATGCTTACGGATAATGCCGGTATATCAGCCGACGCGAATCGTTTTATCAACCGCGAAATAAGCTGGCTCGATTTTAATGATCGCATCCTGTTTGAAGCAAGGGATACGAAGAATCCTCTGCTTGAAAGAGCGAAGTTTCTATCCATTACCGCTTCAAATCTTGACGAGTTCTACGTTGTTCGTGTCGCTTCTCTGAAGGATCTCGTTAATGCACAATATAATGCCCGTGATTTTTCCGGTATGACGCCTTCTGAGCAATTGGAGCAAATTACACAGAAAGTTCGTCAGAGCATGGCTCTGCAGTATTCGACATATACCCGCTCTCTTATTCCTGCCTTGTGGACAAACGGCATTCAAATTCTTGATTATTCAGAGCTGGACGAAGCGGGAAGGAAGACTGCCGATGACTATTTTTTGACAACGCTTTTTCCTATTCTGACACCGATGGCAGTTGATTCATCGCGTCCGTTTCCTCTCCTTTACAGCAAAAGACTGAATATTGCCGTAATGATCAAAGAAGAGGGCGAGGAGGATGCTGAAGAAACAAGCACCGAAATGAACTATCGTTATGCGACTTTGCAAGTTCCGTCTGTCGTACCTCGACTTTTTCTCGTACCGACAAATAGCGGATATGCTTTCCTTCCGATTGAACAGATCATCATGGCAAATCTCCACCAACTCTTTACAGGACTTACTGTTGTTGCGTCCTCAATTTATCGTATTATGCGAAATGCTGATCTTGATATTGACGAGGATGAAGCAGAGGATCTACTGAAGGAAATTGAAGAACAGGTTCGAAGACGACAGTGGGGCGAGATCATTCGTATGGAGATTGACGAACATATGGATATTCGCTTGCGTGATTGGCTGGTCGAATCCTTACAGATCAACGAAGTCGACATTTTTCCGGTCAATGGGTCACTCGATCTTACCTTTCTGATGAAGCTGTACAATATGGTCTCCAGAGCCTATCCGGACCTTTGCTACCCTTCTTTTCGCGCACAGGAACCAAGTATGTTCGATGACAGAAGTATCTTTGATCAAATCAGAGAGAAGGACCGTATGGTCCATCACCCTTATGAGGAATTTGACCCGGTCGTCGAGTTTATCCGTGAGGCTGCTATGGACCCGGATGTTCTGGCAATCAAACAGACACTCTATCGTGTCAGCAGCAGTTCGCCTATTATTGCGTATCTCGCGGCCGCCGCACAGAACGGAAAGCAGGTCATGGTTCTTGTCGAACTGAAGGCGAGATTTGATGAGGAGAATAACATAAACTGGGCGAAGATGCTTGAGAAAGCCGGCTGCCATGTTATTTATGGATTAGTCGGGCTGAAGACGCACAGCAAGATCACTCTGGTCGTGCGCAACGAAGAGGACGGGATCCGCAGATACCTGCATCTCGGGACCGGAAACTATAATGACATCACCGCTCAGATCTATACTGATATCGGCCTATTTACCTGTTCTGAACCATTCGGGGTCGATGCATCGGAATTTTTTAACATGCTGTCCGGTTATGCGGAACCGCCGGAGTGGAGAAGATTGATCCCCGCGCCGCTGTGGTTGCGGAGTTTTTTTGAGAAAAGGATTCGCCGTGAGATATTGAACGCCAGGGAAGGAAAGAAGGCCGCCATCATTGCAAAGATCAACTCTCTGGCTGACGGGGCTATGATCGAATTGTTGTATGAGGCTTCCGCTGCAGGCGTGAAGATTGATTTGATTGTGAGAGGAATTTGTTGTCTTCGGGCCGGAGTTCCCGGCCTCTCTGAGAATATTAGTGTTCGATCTATCACCGGTCGATTCCTTGAGCATTCTCGAATCTTCTGTTTTTATAATGAGGGCACAGAGGATATCTATCTATCCTCTGCGGACTGGATGCCCAGAAATCTTGACCGCCGCGTCGAGCTGCTTTTTCCTGTCGAGGATATCGACTGTCGCAATCGGGTTCTTGAGATTTTGCAGTTGGAACTTGAGGATACGATTCGCAGCCACATGATGCAGCCGGACGGTTCCTATCATAAGCAGGATCTGCGCGGCAAGGCTAAAATCGACAGTCAGGCCGAGCTTTGTAGAATCGCGATCACAACAATCGAGGATAGACAAATCAAGGATGACCTGAGAGCATTTATTCCCCTTGAATCTTCCGAAGACGAGTCATTCATTTGACGAATCAGACCGATTCATGGGTTCTTACTGCCTTTTTCGAAAAATTTCATACTTTGGAGGAATGATTCATGCCGATTGAAGAGAATATCCTTGTGAGCAAATCCGGTGTCTCAGCCAAGACATATAAACTGAAACATTCTTCCGGAGCTTCTTTTACTGTTATGGAATATGCCGCAGCAATCATAGAGGTCAATGTTCCGGAAAAGAATGGTGAATATGCCGATGTTATACTTGGATTTTCCGATTTGGACGGATATCTCGGAAACGGAGGATGTCATGGTTCAATCGTCGGGCGAGTGGCAAATCGTACCAAAAACGCCTCTTTTATACTGAATGGGACTCGCAATGAGATGCCGGCGAATGATGGTGTAAATAATCTTCATGGCGGCCCCGGTTCTTTTCAAAACGTATTCTGGCAGGGGGGGGTGCTCGTCAACTCCGCTGCTGACAAATATTTGAGGAATTCCGGTATACGATCGGATTTCCATATAGAAGGAGAAGCTGTATTGCTGACTCATACTTCACCGCATAACACCTGCGGGTTGCCGGGAAATTTGACGGCGGAGGTTTTATATGCGTGGACAAGCGACCGGACTCTTCTGATTTTGTACAGTGGGAAAACGGATGCAGACACGTTGTTTTGCCCGACAAACCACTCGTATTTCAATTTAGGCGGACACAATAACGGCAGTGTTTCCGGACATCTACTATGGATAGACTCAACAAGCATGATAAACAAAGATCTCGAGAATGTTCCTGACGGAAGCATTTCACAGATTGGAGATACTGTCTTTGATTTTTCAAACACAAAGAGTTTCCTCGACACTATGCAGTTGGATGATCCCCAGCTTGCTTCCTCGCGTGGTCTGGATCAGAATTACTGTCTCCGGACTTCGCCCGACGAGGCACAGCGTGTTGCCTTGTTAAGGGATCCGGAATCAGAACGCGAAATGGAGGTCATCACAAATTTCCCGGGTCTTCAAATTTATACGGGAAATCACACCGAGAATACGGTGGGGAAGGATGGCTTTATATACAATCAATATGCCGGTGTTTGTCTGGAAGCTCAGCTTTACCCGGATGCGATACACCATCCGGATTTTCCGGACGCAGTATTACACGCCGGGGAGGAGAAGTACTATCTTACCGGCTACCGATTCTCTTTTACATCATAAAGATAGTAGTGCTGGATCATCTCATATTTCTTGAGTAACTGTTTCAGCTCTGGCTGCAGGGACTTACTGGTTGCGTTATACACGGTACCGTCAGACGTAATGACATAATATGCGTTCAGGGCAGGGATTTTCTTGTGCATTTCAATCTCGAACGCTTGAAAAGGCGTTCTCTCGATACCTATAATATCAGACAAGAAGGCTGTCACGTAGTTATTACTGATTATATCCTCTTGCATGCCGGCGAGCTCGCTCCCTGAAATATCATAATTTGCCCATACGAGCAACTGTGTCTTATATCGGTTTGTTACATTTTTCTTGCCCGAATCGTCGGCCTCAAGCGCCAGATAGTCTTGAAAACCATCACACAAGTTCGGTTGATGGTCGCCGTATAAGATGATTACGGTCGGATGATCCACTTTCTCAAAATAAGCAATCAATCGGGCCAGTGCATCATCAGAAAGCCGTAATAGAGAGAGGTATTGCTCTGCTTGGGGATAGTTCTTGTCTGCTACGGGTGAGATCCTGTAGGGAAGAGACTCTGCAGACGCATACCCTCCATGGTTTTGAATTGTCATCAAGTATTCAAATATTGGTTTGTCCGGAGTTTCAAGCTTCATATCTTCATATTTCCGAATGATGTAATCATATGACTCCATATCACTGATGTAGGTTCGATAACGTTCCGGATTCTGAAAAACGTCCTCACCTTCCAGGATTGGAAATCCAAGCAGAGGCATGACATTCTGACGATTCCATCCTGATAAATCAAAAGGGTGCAGAGAATACACATTGTATCCGTTCGATGCCAGCAAGGACGCAAAGGAAGGAACTTCTCTTCGTATATAATGTTTGTAAGGATAAGTACCTGGAGAGAAAAACTGCATCGACATTCCCGTCAGTACTTCGAACTCTGCGTTTGCCGTATTACCTCCGAAGGCAGATGTCAGAAGAGTCTTTTTGATACAATTCTTTTGCCCGGAAAGAGAGTCCCAGAAAGGCATCACGGGCACGCTGGAAGAAAATTCGGAAACGGCTTCCAAATCCGAAAATGCTTCACTCATAATCATGATGACATCCGGCTTCTCATTGTTCGGAACAAGCGATTCAACAGTTAGATCATAAGATGTAAGTTCTTGCTCTACGGCTGACCGGTCATAGCCTTCCGGGGGGGTGCTCACCAGAAATTTCATATGATAGATGAAATTCATAAGAACGCCATTTTCGATGTTGTAGTTCACGGTTGTGTAGTAGAAGGTTATCCCGCTTTCGATCTGTTTAGCCCGATTCAATACAAAGCCTTGCAAATAGCCGGCACCGACAGCAAGAATTGCAACAATCACGGCTAAACGTATCTTCCAAGGGATTCGCGGATCTTTTCCAAGAATGGAAAGAACGATCATCAGAAGATAGAGCGCCCCGGCCAGAATCATTTCGTTCGTTACAGAGAAATCATATGTACTGCTGACGTTTGCGGCCAGACCGATACTGTCAAGATCCCAGGGGAAGATAATCATATTTCGAAAAAGGACGACATAATGCTCTGCCAGACCAAAAACAAAGATTACCGTACCAAGAATGATGGATGTGACTTTAAAGTAAGGTAAAAAATAGAGTAGAGCATAAATAAGAAGCAGGAGCAGATAGTTCCAAAAGAAACGAACACCGATCGCGCTATACCAATTACCTTCAAAATAAACAGACTCATCAAAGCGCTGTTTGTATGGAGACAACGCCTGAAGAACCCATATACCCACTGCAGGGAGAAGTAGCATGCGAATAACGGAAATGACGGTCAAGCCGACCTTCCGCTTTGTTTCCGCTTGGTTTTCGGACATGAGAAAGATACCTCCGAAATTATGCTTTAAAACTATCCTTTAAGGAGACGGAACGATTAAAAACCAGATGTCCTTCGGCAGAATCCTTGCTGTCTACGCAAAAATACCCCAAACGCAGGAACTGAAATCCTTCTGAGGGCATGGAAGCAGCCAATGAAGACTCGACCTTCGCATTTTTCATTACGGTAAGGGAAGCCGGGTTGATATGTTCCAAGTAATTACAGTCTGCCAAATCCGGTTCGGGGGTATTAAACAGGCAATCATACAATCGCACCTCGGCATCCTTCGCCGTGATTGCGTCCACCCAGTGGATTGTCGCCTTAATCCTGCGGCCGTCCGATGTGTTTCCACCGCGACTTTCCGGGTCGTACTCTGCATAAATTTCTTCAATATGACCATCCTCTGCCTTTTTGCAACCGGTGCAACGGATGACATAGGCAGACTTCAGCCGCACCTCGTTGCCGGGGAAGAGACGGAAGTATTTCTTTGCCGGCTCCTCCATAAAATCATCCTCCTCGATCCAAAGCTCACGAGAAAAGGAAACCGTTCTTGAGCCGTCTTCGGGTCTTTCAGGATTATTCTCCACCTCAAAGGATTCAGTCTTTCCCTCAGGATAATTGGTGATGATCAGCTTGACCGGTGAAATAACGGCCATAACGCGTTTAGCGGTTTGATTCAATTCATCTCGCAGACAATGTTCGAGAAAGGCAAAGTCCACCACGCTGTTCACTTTTGATACTCCATTGCGTTCGTGAAAACTACGAATCGAGGCAGGTGTGTATCCACGCCTTCTTAATCCGCAAAGAGTAGGCATACGAGGATCATCCCATCCGGACACAAAGCCGTTTTCGATAAGATTTCTGAGCTTGCGTTTTGAGAGGACTGTGTAATTAATTCCAAGTCGAGCAAACTCGATCTGACGCGGTCTGGCAGGTACAGAGCAGTTCTGGATCACCCAGTCGTAAAGCGGACGATGCGATTCAAACTCGAGAGAACAGAGGGAGTGAGTGATCCCCTCCAAAGCATCCTCAATCGGATGAGCGAAATCATACATCGGATATATACACCAGGTATCACCTGTACGATGGTGACGAATCCGATTGATCCGGTAAATGACCGGATCACGCATGTTAAAATTACCCGATGCGAGATCAATCTTAGCTCGAAGCGTCATCTTTCCATCCGGATATTCTCCTGCTCTCATCCGACAGAAAAGATCCAGGCTTTCTTCGACCGGTCGGTTGCGGTATGGACTTTCCGCGGCTCTTGACAGATCGCCGCGCTTCTCCCGCATCTCTTCGGGGGTCAACTCACACACGTATGCCAGCCCTTTTGTAATCAGCTCTTTCGCAAAATCATACATCTTCTCAAAATAATCCGACGCATAATAGAATCGATCGCCCCAATCGTAACCGAGCCAGTGGATGTCTTCCTTGATCGCGTCAACATATTCTTCATCCTCTTTAGTCGGATTCGTATCGTCCATCCGAAGGTTGCATAGGCCGTTATAACGCTCGGCAGAGTGAAAATCGATATGTAGGGCTTTCGCATGTCCGATGTGTAAATAGCCGTTCGGTTCGGGAGGGAAACGTGTATGTACGGTCAATCCCTCAAATCTTCCGCCTTCTGCGATATCTTCGTCAATAAAGTCAAAAATAAAATTACTAGCTGTGTCGCTCATATGTTTCTCCTATGCTTCCTTGTTATCATTTCTTCACTGAGAATTACTGACAGGCCAAGAGACGTTGTCGGCCATCTTCAAGACGTCTCATCGACTCATCTCTGCCAAGGATCAGCAGGATTTCAATGGCTCCGCCCGGAGTGACCAAAGTGCCGGATACCGCAATACGTACCGGCCACATAATCTGTGAATTCTTCACTCCTTCATTCTCGGCCAGATTGACCAGACAAGAATGCAATGCATCGTAATCCCATGAGGAAAGAGCTGACAGGGCATTCATTCCCAGATCCAGCGCTTGCAAGGAATTTTCCAGTGTTGTCTTACTCTTCTTGTGCACGTAAATTTCCGGGTCGTAATCCGGAAGCCCCTTTAAGAAAGACAGCTTGTCAAATATCTGTGAAAAGCGTGTAATACGGGGCTTGAGCATCTCCGTCATTAGAGGATAAGCCTCTGTCCGATCCGGCAGAAGATCCCGATAAACCGAGTCCGCATAGGACAGAAAAGTCTCATCAGACATCGCACGAATGTACTCACCGTTAAACCATTCTAACTTCTCATAATCAAAAATTGCAGGTGACTTGCTGATTCCGCTGATGGTAAAAGCCTCTGATAACTCGGCTAAGGAAAATATTTCGCGATTATCCTCTTTCGGACACCAGCCAAGCAGGGCGATATAATTGATGATAGCTTCGGGCAGATACCCCTCGCTGATCAGATCCTCGAACCCGGTGGCTCCGTGACGCTTAGAGAGCTTCGAAACGGTTCCGTCTTCACCTCGCCCTTGTATCAAAGGAAGATGAACATAAACCGGGATGTCCCATCCGAGCGCTTCATAAAGGAGGTTGTACTTCGGCGCTGAGGATAAATACTCACTGCCTCGTACGACGTGTGTGATCTGCATCAGATGATCGTCGATAATATTGGCAAAGTTGTATGTCGGGAATCCGTCAGCCTTGATCAGAACCTGGTCTTCCAGGTCTTTATTCGGAACAGAGATGTCGCCAAAAACGCAGTCTGAGAAGGTAGTGACTCCGTCAAGAGGCATACGCTGACGGATAACATATGGGGTTCTAAGGCTTAGTAGCTCCCGAACTATATCTTCAGGAAGATCACGGCAATGACGGTCATAACCGGTCACATCTTTGCTGTCGACCGAACGCAAAGTCTCAAGTCTTTCCTTCGTGCAGAAACAATAGTAAGCCTTGCCCTCGCGTACCAGCTGTTCCGCATATGGCTTGTAGATCTGTTTGCGTTCACTCTGTACATAAGGACCGAACGGCCCGCCGATGTCGGGACCTTCATCATGAGTCAGACCGGCAGTCTGTAACGTGCGATAGATTGTCTCGATTGCTCCTTCCACAAATCGTTCCTGATCCGTGTCTTCAATTCGTAGAACGAAGATTCCGCCCAGCGATTTGGCAATCAAGTATTCATATAAAGCCGTTCGAAGATTACCGACGTGCATGAATCCCGTAGGACTCGGAGCGAATCTCGTACGTACGGATCTGTCCGATAGATTGGAAGAAGACATAATACACCTCGCGTGAAAAATTTAACCTCATTATTCTAGCATAAAAGGCTTATAGAAAACAAAAAAGATAATGGAACGAGTCAGATATGCCTTGATTTATTTCTTGTCCTTCTGATCCAAAGAAACAGATTTCTGGCAAGGAAGATAAGAAGGCTGACAAAGCTAATAAGAATGAGAATTGAGATGTTTCGATTCGTGTCCATGAGGGCTTGAGTCTCAGTAAGGAAATTTGTCTTGACTGTCACCGTATCCTCGGCAACGACCTCAGTGATGATCTTAGTCCCATCCTCCAGAATGATTTCGACTTGACCGAGGATATCTCCCTTTTTAATCGGTAAACTTAGAACCTTGGAGGGAGTGAACTGGGATTCGGGAATGGAATAGTACCTGCCGATCGGATGGATATACAGGATGTTGTTCTTAAACACAGAAGGGACGGGCTCAGATAATCCTTCAATCTCGATGAAACGGTATGCGTCTCCCGCTTCGATCAGATTGGAGACCTCGTAATATGCATAAATTGTTTCCGCTGTCTGCTTCAGATCTGCATAGATGCTACTGTTTGAAAAGTTGGTTAAAATGATACCAATTTCGAAATTCTCTTCAGATGCCAAAGCTAACAAGCAGGAATTCGCCGCCGATTCTGTATTATCCGGGAAAAACTGCGCTCCGGACACATGATCGATGCCCCAGGCAGAAATAACGAGACTGGACACAGAAAGGGGAATTCCCGTATCCTGAAACTCAAGAACATTGTAATCGGTAAATATCTCGCGAAATTCGGTCAGATTGAGTGCATATCGGAAAAGAATCGAAAGATCTTCAACCGTTGTGAACTGTCTCGACACGGAAGGGGGCGGCACATCAGAAGATACGCCGGCCAAATCGCTGGTACCGGATATAGTGATAAAGTTCGTATTCTTCATACTGAGTGTTTTGACCTTGTTATTCATTCTTTCAACAAAAGAGGATTCGTCATTGGCAATATATTCCGCTAATGCAAGCGCAGCAGCATCCGAGTTATGATATAGCATGGAAGAGACAAGGAACCCTACGGTATATTTTGTTCCCTTTTTGATATAAACAGGTGTTGGACTTGCTTGATCGAGATCCTCGACTGCTTCGGAGATTGTGATTACCGTATCCTCAGGAAGATCCTCCAAGGCAATCACGGCAGTCATCAATTTGGAGGCCGCCGGAATATTCTGTGGCTCAGAGTCAGCTGAATTGTATAGCATCGCACCTCTGTTCGTGCTAAAAATATAGATGTTCTTCGCCGATACTTTTATGGCTGGCTGATTCAGAGGAGTATCAGAATCTACCGAGTCATCGTCAGCGTTATTCTCTGTCGTAGCATCTTGATTGCGATCCGGTGTTATCGGCTCGGCTGCAAAACAAGGCAATGAAAATAACCCCATTATGATCGACAAAGCGATAAGGGGTGCGATGCTTCGAACACGGTTGTGCAGAAAGAAAAAGGCCGGTCTGTGTGAGGGAAAGAATGACATGATTTGTACTCCGAACACCGTTCAATCTTCTGCCGTATATTATAACATGAAGAGAGGAAGCCGTTTCATTGTTTTTTTCCCAAGGTACTGCCAAGAACAAAAGAAAATGTTATGATAGGTGAAGGTATTTCTCAGGAGGAACTATGGAGCTATCGAGAATCGGAGCGGGCACCTCGTATTCAGTCGAGTGTGGCTCATCATACGCGCAGACCACTTTGTCGGAGCTTTTCCGCACACGGCTTGAGCATGCAAAGGTCGCTATCATATCGGACCGCGAGGTTTCTGGCTACTATATCGCGGAATTCGTAAGACAGTTTGAACAGTGCGGCATCAGTCCTGTTGTGATTATTATTGACGGCAGCCAGGCCTCGAAGTCATTTGATGCGATCCGTCAGGCCTATGAGCGTTTGACCGACATGGAGTTCGGACAGAAAGATCTCTTGATTGCTTTTGGCGGCGGTGGAGTCATTGATATTGCCGGATTTGTGGCTGCAACATATTATACAGGCATTGATTATATCCAGATCCCGACTTCGTTACTGGCAATGATTGATTCATCCGTAGCAGAGTCTGCCCACCTGAATTTTATGAGTTATAAGAACCGGATCGGTATCTCTTATTCTCCGGTTCACGTCATGATTGACACGGATTATTTGCGAACATTGCCTCCTCGCTTTTATGCTAACGGGATTGCTGAAGTCATACAATACGGGATTACGGAGAATCCTTCCTTGCTATCAATTCTGGAGCAGCCATCAGTCAATATGAATGAATTGATTGATACCTGTATACGTACCAGAAGGATTATTCATGAGAAGAATCCTCAGCTTCTGACCTTTGGTCAGGACATCGCCGAGGCAATTGAGGGACATTTCCGTTTTTTGAAATATACGCATGGAGAGGCTTTGGCTCTGGGCATGTATGCGCATTACTATTCGGATAGAATGTGTGAATTGTACGTGCGTCACGGTCTTCCGACGACAGTCTCCGGGGTGACGAAGGACACACTTCTGAAACGCATCATGAAGGGGTTTGATCATCGAACGGACGACATATCTGTCGTGCGTGTTTCTCAGGAAGGGAAACCACGTGTGGACAGGCTCTCCGTAGAGGAAGCATATAAATTATTCGATGAACTGGTCCAGAGGATCTGTCCGTGATCGGGAGTAATAAGATGTCTTTTTTTCGACGTGATCTATTCCATGCTGTCTTGATGCCGTCCGTTCGTGTCATAAGCATCCTTCTTTGTCTTGTTTTTATCGTTTCAATGCTTTCCTCGTGTTCCGATACGGAAGAAGAGGAAGCCTTGATTCCTGCTGACTACGGTACATACGGCGCTGAATGGGCTGAGGAGTTCGTGACGGAATTTCCATACAGAAAGGCATACACACAGGGAGAGAAGAGTGCCGGCGAGCGGATCCGTGATGTATTCATCGAACTCGGATATAAGGTCGAAGAACAGACCTTTTCTTCGATTGTTGGCTCAGGAGCCTCTACGAATTACGTTGTCAGGATTGACGGCGAAGGCTTCATGATTCCGGATGAGATCGGTGCCTATCAACCTGTCGAGAAGCAGGTTATTATCGGAGCGCATTATGATACGATCTACGGCTCACAGGATGCTGCGACTTATCCGGCTTTCGACGGTATTCAGGATAATGCCGCCGGCATATCCTCGCTGTTAACTCTGGCTAAAGAGATTAAGGGAAAGAGCTTCGGTTACGACGTTGTTCTTGTTGCCTTCGGCGCGGGGAATGATTTCTATGCCGGTGCGAACTATTTTGTTGCGCAAATGACCGAACAGGAAATAGCCGCCACGGATGCGATGTACTGTGTTGAGAGTATCTATGCCGGGGATAAGTTGTATGCGAATTCGGGTATGAACTCACTGGAAGACAAGAAGAAGTATTCTATGCGGAGAAAGCTTTTTGAAGCATATGATGTTGTCTATGAGAGCCAGCTTTCCTCCTTGTATGGCGTCGATCTTCTATATAATCAATGCGGGCAGGTCACGAATCTTGACGAAGACGCGAATTTGGAAATCTACCGAGAGGTGACACTTACTCTTTCCGATTATGTTCCCTTTGACAGGGCCGGTATTCCGATCGTGTTTTTCGAGTCTTATGATTATAATTTTCCGACAATAGAGGAGATGAAGGAGACAAAGAATCTCGACCTGCAGGAAAATGGCGGTTTGATTCGACGTACGAATTATGATTCTTTAGCGACGCTTGAAAAAGCACTCCCTGAACGTCAGCTCGAGAAGAGAATTAATGCCACGGCATTTATTCTTCTTGGAGCGATAGAGAAAGGCAATCACGAGGGTATTCGGAAAAGTGCATATGTAGAAGGTGTTACCGTAGCGCCGACTCCGTCCGTAACGACGGCCTCGTTGCAGGAACAAAGTACAGTGTCATCTTCATAAATAGACCGAGCAAGAAAACGTCCGTGGCGTATCGTTCGGCCATGCGGATGTTTCTGCGTTCTGAGGATGGACCATTATCCCGAGATATCTGACTTAATGATAATAGAAATAGAACTTTACGATATCTCCGGACTCCCAGCGAAAATTCAATGACTGGAATGCACCCGGCTTCAAGGGCGTGAACCTCTCGTGTTCGTCTGTGCCGCCACACCGGCTTCTGAGTGCATACTCCGGATCCGCAGGGAGATCTTTCGAAAAAAACCCCAAAAGCTCTTTGTCGTTCAGAGTGCAATTCGCATTGTAACAATCCTCGGGAATCAGAACTTCGAGACGAAAACGTTCGGGGCGATCCATTAAGAACAAAAATCCGACACACAAACGGTCCTCTTTGGGTCGTAAGACTCTCTGAGAGACGGTTATATGATTGCCATCCATCTCAAATTGAAAATCTCGATCGTCGTACTCCGAAATGACGATGCCGGAAAACAGGTCTCCCTCTAAGAAAGGTCCTGTTTTGGGTATTCCTTCGTTTTGATTATTCATATGGGGATCTCCTTTTCTCTGCAACGATATTATATCGTAACTATTTACATACATATACCTAAGAACGGTAAAAATATAACAGAATTACGAACGGCAAGGAAATCATCGATCGGCTGCGGTATAATGTAAATACCCTGAGAGAACTTGACCGGGAGGATTCCATGCTGAATAGAAATGATTTCCGAAGGAATTCGGAAGAAATGCTGACGAAGGAAATTCTTCCCTTTTGGCTTCGTTTGATTGATGAGGAAAACGCAGGGTTTTATGGCCTTGTTCATCCGGATAAGACCATTGAGAAACTGGCTCCAAAGGGTGTTATTCTGCACTCGCGTATACTGTGGACCTTCTCAGAGGCTTTTCTGGTGACCGGCGAACAAGTCTATTTGCAGGCGGCAGAGCACGCCTATCATTTTCTGTCCGGGAAGGCTCTGGATCAGCAGATGGGTGGTCTTTACTGGATGCTGGACGGTCATGCGGCTCCTCTTGAATCTTGTAAGCACGCCTATAATCAGGCGTTTGGTATTTATGCTTTCTCTACCTACTATTCTGCCTCTTCGGATGAGAAAGCCCTGGAAATCGCCCTGCATCTTTTCAGGTTACTTGAAAAAATATGGAGAACTCCAATCGGCTACCTTGAACAGTTGACGAGGGACTTCAACCCGGAAAAGAATGAAGAGCTTTCCGAGAACGGATGCACTGCGGACATGACGATGAACACGGTTCTACACATCATGGAGGCGTACACGGTTCTATATGAAGCGACAAAATCGAAAGAGGTCGAAGAGGCTCTTCGATTCACGATTAAGCTTCTTACAGAGGATATGTACAACCCGGAGAAAAGGAGACTGGAAGTGTTTTTTGACAGTCAAATGCATTCTCTTCTGGATCTCCATTCCTATGGACATGACATTGAAGCCTCATGGTTGATCGACCGTGCTCTGGAGGTCTTGGGAGATCTTGACCTAACAGCAAGAACTGCCCCTGTCACGAAGATACTGTTTGATCATGTCATGCAGACTGCATATACGGATAGGGGTGTATATTTCGAGTGTGAAGACGGCAAAGTCGACACCAAACGAGATTGGTGGGTACAGGCCGAGGCAATAGTCGGCATTCTCAACGACATGCGGAAGGGATCTGATCCAGAGCTTGCGATGAAGCAAATAGATTCGCTTCTCTCCTATATCGGTCGGGAAATCAAAAGTGAATCCGGAGAATGGTATTGGTCAACCTATGAGGATGGAACACATGATCATAAGAGAGAGTTGGCCGGGCCCTGGAAGTGCCCATATCATAACGGACGCATGTGCATGGAGATCATAAAAAGAATCTGATGAGGTTACGCTCAGAAAGGGAAGAAAAATGACACGATTTCGTTTTGCAGTGGCCGGTTCTGGAAATATCGCCCGAAAATTCGTCGGGGGATTAATCTTTATGCCGGAGGCGGAATTTGCCGGAGCCGCCTCTCGTGATCTTGCAAGAGCTGAAAGACTCGTTCTTGAGTTTTCCTCTTACTATTCAAATGCAAAGCCCTATGCTTCCTATGAGGAGCTCGCTGCGGATGACTCAATTGATGCTGTTTATGTGGCAAATCTGAATCCTCAGCATGAGGATGCCGTCATACTGTTTCTGAATGCAGGGAAAGCAGTTCTCTGCGAAAAACCATTTGCCCTGAATGCTCAGTCATCTGCTCGAATGATTGATGCGGCCCGGAGGAATGACGCCTTTCTAATGGAGGCGATGTGGACCCGATTTCTCCCAGTAACGAAGAAGGTAAGATCCTGGATTGATGACGGGAAGATCGGGGAGATTCTTTCGGCAAGCTGTGATTTCGGCATGGAGCTAATGACTTCGGCTGACAACCGGACCGTAGTACCAGAAAAGGGCGGAGGCTCGCTGCTGGATCTGGGAATATATCCGATATCTTTTTTCTCGTATCTGTTTGGCGGACCGCCGAATTATCATACATCTGTTGTCTCGTTGGCTGACAGTGGAGTTGACGCGTCCTTCGATGCAATCCTTCGATATGGTGAGAAACGAGCAGAATTTTCGAACATTATGAAATCAGCAAGGACCAGTGTTGCCATTGATAGAAACCTGCCTAATCAAATGACTGTTATCGGAACGAAAGGAATGATTCGCATACACAATTTCTGGATGGCGAACAAGGCCGAAAGATTCTCTCCTTCAGAGAACTGGGGATTTGACGTCCTGGAAGAGGTTTATGAGCCTGAGTGGGTGGGAACCGGCTATCAGTATGAAGCAGCGGAGGTCATCAAGCAGGTGAGAGCAGGAGCGAAGGAAAGCACTATCATGCCGCTGTCTGAGACTCTTTCCATTATGAAAACGCTTGACGAGCTTCGACATGATTTTGGAGTTGTGTTTCCGCAGGAAAAAGGATGAGAAGCAAAAACGACCGTTTGGATCACATTCCAAACGGTCGTTCCATATTCGCTGGAAATCTTGTTAAATTTTTGTTGTCCATCCGTACTTGTCTTCAACGATGCCCTTTTGTACGCCCGTGATGGTGTCATAGAAGAGCTGAGCAATCGGGCCGATCTTATTGTCGTTGATCATAATGACTGTATCTTCATACTTGAGCTCGCCCACGGGAGATATAACGGCAGCGGTTCCGGAACCGAAGGCTTCTGTCAGGCGCTTTGACTTGCCTGCCTCAATGAGTTCTTCGATAGAGATTCTCTTCTCTTCAACTTCTATTCCAAGAGATTTAGCAAGTTCGAGACAGGTTCTTCTCGTGATGCCGGGAAGAATGCTGCCATTCAGCACGGGCGTAACAAGCTTCCCGTCAATTACGAAAAGAATGTTCATCGAGCCGACCTCTTCGATGTACTTTTGTTCGATACCGTCAAGCCAGAGAACCTGAACATAGCCCTTCTTGTGAGCCGTATCCTGAGCGATCAGACTCGAAGCATAGTTTCCGGCACATTTTGTGAAGCCGGTTCCTCCGCGGACAGCTCTTACGTACTTATCCTCGACGTAAATCTTTACAGGGTCGATGCCTTGAGGATAATATGCTCCTGAAGGGGATAGAATGATCATGAATCGATATGTGTTTGAAGGTCGAACGCCAAGGTATGGGTCAGTGGCAATCACAAACGGACGAATATACAAAGATTCACCCTCGCCGCCGGGGATCCAATCACGGTCGACAGACACAAGCTCCTTGGTGGCGTGAACACAAAAATCCTCGTCAAGCGGGGGAATGACCAGTCTCTCGTCAGATGCGTTCATTCTTTCGTAGTTCAGTTCGGGGCGGAAAAGATTAATTGTTCCATCCGGACAACGATAGGCCTTAAGTCCTTCAAAAACGGCTTGGCCGTAATGAAATACCATAGCGGAGGGCTCAATTGTAATTGGCGCGTATTCTTCGATTCGAGGATTGATCCAGCCCTCGCCCTCAACATAATCCATGATGAACATATGATCAGTGAAGTATTTTCCGAAAGGAAGCGGTTGTCCGGGGACCGGCTTCTGCTTGGGATTATTTGTTTTCGTCACAGGAATTGCAGGAAACATATTAAACTCCTCCTAATGGATGTTTTCTATCAACTTAGTATAATAGTACATTTTCTGCAAAAATGCTCGGCTCTTCCTGCATTTTGTCACGAAAATGGTAATTTTATTTTCGAATTTCGCAAATGAGAATATTCGCCTTTCAGAATGTATTTGCATAGTTCCTTCTCATGTTGAACATTTGTTCTATAACGTCTATAATATTAGAAGCAAGATAAGACCTCAGGTCATCAGCCCACATCGTATTGTCATGAACAGGGAGAAGTATATGCAAGACCAACCTGGTATTATTGGACATGAAATTTCATCTGAGCTTTCCCGTCCTTTTCGAATCGCGTCGGATATGAAGCCCATGGGTGATCAGCCTCAAGCTATCAGCCTTCTGGAAAGCGGTTTTCGCGAAGGGCTGTCGGCTCAGACCCTGCTTGGAGTGACAGGCTCCGGCAAAACCTTTACGATGGCGAACCTGATAGAGCGTCTTCAACGACCGACACTTGTCATCGCACACAATAAGACTCTTGCGGCCCAGCTATGCGCTGAGTTCAAGGCTTTTTTTCCGGATAATGCCGTCGAATATTTTGTCTCATATTACGACTATTATCAACCTGAGGCCTATATTGCTGCCTCGGATACCTATATCGAGAAGGATTCCGCCATCAACGATGAGATTGAACGTATGCGCCACTCGGCTACATCCTCACTTCTTGAGCGGAGGGACGTAATCGTTGTCGCGTCGGTATCATGCATTTACGGGCTTGGTGATCCTGAAGATTACCGAGAGATGATGGTCAGTCTTCGTCCCGGCATGCGGAAGGACCGGGATCAGATCATTCGGGAACTCATTTCCATTCAGTATGCCAGAAATGATTTTGAATTGAAGAGAGGTGCTTTTCGCGTTCGAGGAGATACCATTGATATCTTTCCGCCGTCATCTGAGAATCTTCTCACCAGGGTCAGTTTTTTCGGCGATGTGATTGAGAAGATCACTGAAGTTGACTTTATCACAGGCAAAGTACAGTGGGCGAGGAATTATACCGCTGTTTTTCCTGCTTCACATTATGCGACGAGCATAGATAAGATGAAGAAGGCGCTTGTATCTATCGAGGTTGAGCTTGAGGAGCGCTTGTCCCAGCTTCGTGCAGAGGGCAAGATAATCGAAGCATACCGTCTCGAGCAGAGAACACGATATGACCTGGAGATGCTTCGTGAGACGGGCTTTTGCAAGGGTATCGAGAATTACTCGAGGCATTTGGCTGCCCGTGCTCCCGGAACGGCTCCGTATACCCTGATCGATTTCTTCCCGAGTGATTATCTGCTTATGATTGACGAGTCACATGTTTCTGTTCCCCAGATTGGGGCGATGTATAACGGAGACCGATCCAGAAAGACAACATTGGTCGATTATGGCTTCCGACTTCCTTCGGCATTTGATAACCGGCCTTTACAGTTCAGCGAGTTTGAGAAGAAGATGGGGCAGACTTTATTCGTTTCCGCAACACCGTCTGTATATGAGGCACAGCACAGTCTTCAGACAGCGGAACAGATCATACGGCCGACCGGACTTGTCGACCCGCAGATCGCGATTCGACCCGTCGAGGGTCAGATTGACGATATCCTTTCTGAGCTCAAGGAGACAACAAAGCGCGGGGAGAGGTCTCTGGTTTTGACTCTGACGAAGAAGATGGCGGAAGATCTTTCTGCATTCCTTGCAAATGAAGGAATACGGGTTAAATATTTGCATTCTGATATTGACACGGTTGAGAGAATGAAGATTCTGCGGGATTTGCGCCAGGGCGTGTTTGATGTACTTGTTGGAATCAATCTGCTTCGGGAAGGCCTTGATCTTCCTGAAGTGTCCCGAATTATGATTTTGGATGCGGATAAGGAAGGATTTTTGCGTTCCGCGCGTTCCCTGATCCAGATCATCGGACGGGCGGCCAGGAATGTCAACGGTATGGTCATTTTGTATGCGGATCAGATTACAGACAGTATGTTTTCGGCGATTTCCGAGACGAATCGGCGCCGGGAGATACAATTGGCGTATAATGAGGATAATGGAATTATACCCAAGAGCGTAAGCAAGGAAGTACGAGGCGTTCTCGACACAATTGAAGAGATCAGTCGCGAGGAAGGCGTCGATGAAGCTGAGATCGGGAAGCTTCTCGACGAGAAGAGTGCCAAGCTCTCACAGACTGAATTGCAGAAAATTGCCAAGCGGATTGACAAAGAGATGAAGGAAGCAGCTAAGAACCTGGAGTTTGAGGAGGCCGCAAGGCTTCGGGACCTTTTGGTTTCTATCAAAGGCCGGCTTCGATCGTGAGCGGGAGGAGACATGTCAGAGGGAGCTGTTGCAGGAAAGGGATTTGTTCATCTGCATCTACACACCGAGTATAGTCTTCTTGACGGAGCGATCCGGATCAAGGATATTGCTGCTCGTTTGAAGGAACTTGGCATGGACTCATGTGCTGTAACGGATCATGGTGTAATGTATGGTGCGGTTAATTTTTACCGAAAAATGACAGCAGAAGGCATTCACCCCATCATCGGTTGTGAGTGCTATGTTGCTCCGAGAGGAAGAACGCAGAGAGAAGTCGGGATAGATCGAGAGCCCTATCATTTGATTTTGTTGGCAATGAACCAGGAAGGCTTGATCAATCTGAATCGTCTCGTCTCAGCTGGGTTCTCGGAGGGATTTTATTATCGGCCTCGAATCGACAGAGAGTTGCTCGAGAAATATTCAGCCGGATTGATCGCGTTGTCAGCCTGCCTTGCGGGAGAGATACCACAGGCCTTGCTTGAAGAACGCTTTGAGGATGCCAGACAGATTGCGCTTTGGTACGACTCCGTATTTGGCAGAGATAACTTCTATTTAGAGATTCAGAGTAATTCGATTCCTGCACAAGCCAGAGTCAACGCGCATTTGATCCGTCTGTCTATAGAGACGGGCATTCCGTTAGTGGCAACGAATGATTGCCATTATATGCGTAAGGAAGATGCAAAGGCTCACGATATCCTTCTTTGCATGCAGACAGGCAAGCACATATCCGACAAGGACAGGATGAGAATGCCTACCGATGATTTTTATTTGCGATCTGAGGAAGAAATGCGAAATTTCTTTCCCAATATTCCCTCAGCGATAGATAATACCGTTCGAATCGCCGAACGATGTAAGGCCGGTTACATATTTGGAGATATTCATTTGCCGTCCTTCGACATCCCGGATTCTTATCAGGACAATGAGAGCTATCTGCGTAAGCTTGCAATGGACGGACTATACTCGCGATTCAAGCGGATGGATGGCGAAATTGATATCGATTCCTATCTGAAGCGACTCGAGTACGAGCTTGCCGTTATTGTTCAGATGGGGTTTACGGACTATTTCCTGATTGTATGGGATTTTATCAAATACGCCCGCGACCACGAGATCATGGTCGGACCCGGCAGAGGATCCGGGGCCGGTTCACTGGTGGCGTTTGCATTGATGATTACCAATATTGATCCGATGAAGTACAAGCTGATTTTTGAGCGTTTTCTCAACAGCGAGAGAGTCAATATGCCTGATTTCGATATCGATTTTTGCTATGAGCGGCGTCCGGAAGTTATCGAATATGTGACGAAGAAGTACGGAGCAGACCGTGTTGCGCAGGTTATTACATTCGGGACGTTAGCGGCACGGGCTTGTGTCCGCGACGTCGCCAGAGCACTCGAGGTACCGTATTCCGAGAGCGACAGGATTGCCAAGATGATCCCGGGAATGCCGGGTGTGAAGATACAAGACGCACTAAAGGCTTCTGCAGACCTGCTGACAGCATATAATAATCAGCCGCTGACCAAAGAGGTCCTTGATACCGCCATGCTGTTTGAGGGGATGCCGAGGCACGCTTCGACCCATGCCGCAGGCGTAGTTATATCTAGTCTGCCGCTTACCGAGCTTGCACCGTTATCGAAGAATGATGAATCGATGGTTGTACAGTTCGACAAGAATAATGTCGAGGCGATCGGTCTGCTGAAGTTTGATTTTCTCGGATTACGCACACTGACCGTGCTTCGCGACGCGGCAGAAATGGTCATGGAGAATAAGGCGATATGGATTGATTATGATTCGATTCATTTCGATGATCAGAATATTTTCAAGATGATCAGCAAAGGAGAGACGGAGGGCGTCTTTCAGTTGGAGAGTGCCGGCATGACTTCGTTTATGACTGAGCTTCTTCCGAACTCAATAGAAGATATTATCGCAGGTATTTCTCTGTACAGGCCCGGCCCGATGGAACAGATCCCGAAGTACGTTGCAGGCCGCCATAATCAATCGTCCATTCAGTATGATCATCCGCTGCTCGAACCCATCCTCGATGTTACCTACGGGTGCATGGTATATCAAGAACAGGTCATGCAAATCGTCAGAGACCTGGCCGGGTTCTCCATGGGACAATCCGACAATATTCGAAGGGCGATGAGCAAGAAGCAAGCATCCCTGATGGAGAAATACAGAGAGATGTTTATTTTCGGCGGAACTGACGAGATCGGCAGAACAGTTGACGGTGCGGTCCTTAGAGGCGTTCCTGAGGCTGTTGCGAGGAAGATTTATGAGGACGTAGCTCAATTCTCCGGATATGCGTTCAATAAGTCTCACGCGGCTGCTTATGCGGTTGTTGGTTATTATACAGCGTATATGAAGTATTATCATCCGACTGAGTTTATGACGGCAATGCTGAATAGTTACAGGGGGAATCTGACGCAGACAGCGTGGTATGTCGGGTGTTGCCGGAAGATGGGGATCGAGGTCCTTCCCCCTGATATCAACAGAAGTCGGGCGAGATTCACGACAGAGGGTGAAAAGGCGATTCGTGTGGGTTTATCGGCGATTAAGAATGCCGGAGAAGGTGCGATTCTGCACATGATTGCAGATCGCGAGAGAAATGGCCCGTTCCTGTCTTATGGTGATTTTCTTCGACGGGTTTTTCCCATGGATGTCAACCGAAAGATGATCGAGTCGTTGATTCTCTCGTCATCTCTGGACAGTTTTGGTATTCCCAGATCCTCAATGATGGCGGCTCTTGATCCCTATCTTCAGCTACTTACATCGTCGCGGAACCGTGTTATGGACGGTCAATTGTCATTGTTTGGCATGGTTGAGAAGGAGGAGGCTTCAGTCAGGGAACCAGAGTATCCCGCGATACCGGAATACTCCGCATCAGAGAAGCTTTCCCGTGAGAAGGAGGTCCTCGGTCTTTATGTTTCCGGTCATCCGCTGGAAGAATACAAGCATGTTATTGCACACTGCACGGACACTGATAGCTCTGTTTTTGTTCCTTCATCATCAGAGGACAGCGTCATTTCCGACAGCCCCGTAACCGATAATGCTTACGTTCGAATGGCGGGCCTTTTGCAGGCTCGTACTACGAAAACAACCAAGAGCAACCGGATGATGGCTTTTCTCACTATGGAGGATATGCTGGGTACCTTCGAAGTGATTGTGTTCCCGGATACGTTCCAGAAGTATTCATCGATCCTGCAAGAGAACCGTGTCCTTCTGATTGAGGGACGGATCAGCCTGAAGGAGGACGAAGCTCCGAAGTTGATGGCTCAGAGCATTACGGAATTGACCCCCAACATGGAGCTCCCCGCACCGAGGAGAAAGTCTTTTGTTCGGGAAAAGAACGGGTATCCGATCGCCCTCGACAAATCAGTGCATTCTCCAAACAGACCGGATCCTTCTCCCGAGATTCTTCACGATCCGCGAGCCGGAGGCGAGATAACCGATGATGGCGAGGATAAGCGGCCTTGCGTTGATACGAGCGAGAAAGAGATCGGGCAAAGACTTTGCCTTCGATATTTTGGCGATGAGAAGGATACCGGTTTTCGAAGATTATTATCTACGCTTGAGTATTTTCACGGGCGGATGCGAGTCGTTGTGTTTTTTGCCAATTCCGGAAAAAGAGTGCTGTTGCCGGAACAGTACGCGGTCGATCCGCAGAATGATATCCTTAAGCAGATAGCCCAGCAGTATGGATTTGATAATTTGGCTATTTTCTAGGATTTAAGCCTTTGATTGATGATCCGGCGCTTATGGTTTTTTCTCGGAAATTGATCGGAATCTTTCGGCTTTTTCTTTCTCCTAACTCCCTGTATAATGTAGTGAGTTCTAATTTGTATTACATATCACATTTGAGAGAAAAGGTGAATATATGATAGATGATAATTTTGAATCCAACATCCCTAATTTGAAAGAGATGGTTGCTTTGAACTATGATACGGTCTCCCCATCGGATGTTCCGCCAATCCGCGGTATAGGCATCCTTACCAGCGGAGGCGATGCACCCGGGATGAACGCGACAATACGTGCTGTTGTCAGGGCCGGAACACATTTCGGCTATAAGGTGTTTGGTGTAACGAGAGGGTTTCACGGGCTCTGGAAGGGTGAGGTAATCGAGATCACCAAGAGAGATGTATCAGAGAAGCTTCAGCGCGGCGGAACTTTTTTAATGACGGCGAGATCCAAGACATTCGAGACACCGGAAGGTGTCGCAAAAGGCGCGAAGATGTGCAAGGTCTTTGGAATTGATGTCCTTGTCGTGATCGGCGGTGACGGTTCTTATAAGGGAGCTCGTGATCTGGCAAGATTTGGTGTGCCCGTGATCGGACTTCCGGGTACGATTGACAACGATATCGCTTCCACGGAATATACGATCGGGTATGACACCGCGATGAACACGGCTATGGAGGCGATCGATAAGCTTCGCGACACAGCGTCCTCGCACGAGCGCTGCAGTGTCATCGAGGTTATGGGCAGACGGGCCGGATATATTGCATTGAACGTAGGCATAGCTACCGGCGCGGAAGTGGTCCTGATACCGGAACACACGTATGATTTTGACAAGGATGTAATAAAGGTCATTCTTGACGGGCGTAATGCCGGCAAGCATCACTATATTGTTATCGTTGCCGAAGGTGCCGGCAAGACTGTTGAGATCGCCCAGCGGATTGAGGAAGTTACCGGTATTGAGTCACGACCGACCATTCTTGGACACTTGCAGAGGGGCGGTAGCCCGACACTGCGCGATCGTACCATGGCAAGTATGATGGGTGTTCGCGCGGTCGAGTGCATACAGGCTAAGAAATTGAACCGGCTTGTTGTTTTCAGAGACGGAAAGATTTCTGACATTGACATTGAAGAAGGCTTACGTATGATAAAAACAATTACAGAAGAGGACATGGACAGAGCGAAGCTCTTGTCATAGGAGAATATGAAGCTGAAGTTTGCATGGACCGTTCCGAACATTCTGACAACGATACGACTGGCGGCAATCCCGTTTATGGCTGTTTTTATTTATATGAGCGGTCAATCCGGAGAGGAAGGGAACCGTTTCAGTGTGCTGGCGTTTTGTTTTTTTGTTGCGATTTGGGTCACTGATATGCTGGACGGGTATATCGCCAGACATTTTAACCAGATTTCAGACTTTGGAAAGATTTATGATCCGTTCGTTGATAAACTGTTTCAGTTTACAACAGCGTTCGTGCTTTTTTTGATCAACCGGATTCCGCTATGGGTTGTTCTTTTCATTATCATCAAGGAAGTCATCATGCTTCTCGGCGGAGCCTATTTATTACAGAAAAAAAGCGTTGTTGTCCATTCCAAATGGTATGGGAAGGCTTCTACTGTGCTTTTTGTCATAGCTTTAGCCAGCATCTTTTTTATTCCGGCCTCTTATTTGATGGTGATTCACTTTGTTTTTATTCCACCGGTACTGATGTCAACATTTGCAACGGTTTGTTACGGTATAACTTTGATTCGAGATTCATCAAAGGTCTGCGATGAACCGTCTGCGGACGAAGGACCGGGGGATCACACGACGAAAGGATAATTTCTATGTATACAACCTTTGAACAGGTCGAGCAGGAACGCTTGCTGAAAGGGCGTTCTCTGTCAACTCTTGAGTTTGATAAGATTTTAGCAAAGCTGTCCGCCTTGGCCAGCAGTTCAGGAGGACGTGAGCTCTGTGAGGCTCTGCTTCCGACGTCTCATCTGGAAATGGTCAATCAATGGCAGAAGGATACTGATTGTACGGTTAAATATATCCTTTCCGAGGGCAGACTGCCGTTATCGGGAATCTGGGATATCAGATCTTCGCTGTCCCTTTCGACGGCACAGGGACTTCTCAGTATGAAGAGCCTTCTTGCTATAGCGTGTTTTCTCCGAGCTGTCGAGCGAATGAGGTCCATTCTTCCGAGAGAAGGAGAAACAGACCCGGATAACGGTCTTTTTTCGCGAGTGCGTTCTCTTGTAACGGTACCGTCGCTGGAAAAGGAGATCTCTTTTGCTATTCTATCGGAGGAGGAGATGAATGACCGGGCCAGTGACGCACTGTACCAGATTCGCAGAAAGATACGGGATTTGCAATCGGGAGTCCGTGACACTCTCGAACGCATCATTCGTAACCATTCCTCGGCGTTGCAGGAACAACTGATTACGCTTCGCGGAGAGCGATATGTAGTCCCGGTTAAAGCTGAGAAAAGGGGAGAAATTCCGGGCATTGTTCATGATACCTCTTCCTCCGGGCAAACCGTTTTCGTTGAACCCATTGCGGTTGTTGAAGCGAACAACAAGATTAGAGAGCTTATTACCGCTGAAAATGCGGAAATTGAGCGCATCCTTCAGGCTCTGTCCTGTAAGGTCGCTGAAAAGGTCACGGAATTGACTCTGGATCAGGCGCTGATATCCGAGATTGATTTTCTGAGTGCCAAGGCTACGCTGGCTATTGAGATGAAGGCTTCGCGCCCGATCTTGAATACACAAGGGCGTGTCGTCTTGCGAAAAGCCAGACATCCGCTGATCGATCCGAAGATCGTCGTGCCGATCGACTTTTCCATTGGGAGAGATTTTCGCACACTTGTCATTACCGGTCCGAACACGGGAGGCAAAACGGTATCGCTCAAGACCTGCGGACTGCTCTGTCTGATGGCTATGGCCGGATTGCAGATCCCCGCTTTAGACCATTCGGAGGTTTCTGTTTTCGAAAAGGTCCTGGCGGACATCGGTGACGAACAGAGCATTGAGCAAAGTCTGTCCACCTTTTCGTCGCACATGCGAAATCTGGTTTCCATCCTTTCGGAGACAAAGCCGTCAACACTTGTACTTGTCGACGAACTTGGTTCGGGCACGGACCCGTCTGAGGGCGCAGCGCTTGCCATCGCGATTCTGGATCATCTTCGGAAGCTTGGGGCAGTGACCGTTGCAACGACGCATTATAAGGAGCTTAAGGGCTACGCTGTCGAGACGGATGGCGTCGAGAATGCATGCTGTGAATTCGATACGGATACGCTGTCTCCGACATATCGGCTCCTGATTGGTCTGCCGGGCGTTAGCAATGCATTTCTGATCTCTCGTAAGCTTGGGCTCGAGGCGGAAATCATCGATGCAGCGCAAACTCTTCTTTCTGAAGAAGGAATTCGGTTCGAGGAGCTTTTGTCCGCAGCGGAACAGAATAATCGTGAAAGTGAGAGACTCAAGAAAGAAATCCGTGACATGCGTGATCATGTTAAAGAACAGGAGCGCAAGGTACAGGCGGAACTTGAAGAGATGGATAAGAAGAAAGCTTCGATCCTTCGCGAGGCGAGGGAAGAGAAGAAAGAACTTCTAAATGAGGCCTTGGATGAGGTCGATGAGATGATAAAGGAACTTCGACGTGCCGTGACCGAGAATGAGAAACAAGAAGCGGAAGACAAGATGCGCAGAATTCGCCAGAACCTCCGCGCCGGTCTTTCTGTCCTGGATGAGGACCTGAAGGAGTCGAGAGATTCCCGCGCCGTACCCGGCGAAAAACCGGATGAGATACGCTCCGGCGGCCTCTATTATGCTCCTGCATTGGATATCGTCGGAACCGTTGTAAAGGGTCCAGACAGCCGCGGAATGTGTGTGATTCAGTCAGGTTCGGTTCGCGTCAACGTCAAGGCTTCCGATCTTCGCTATCCGGACGAGAACAAGATTGGATCGAAGTCCCCGTCAAATTCTTCTTCTCGAGCGACCTCATCAGCAGTTCGAAAGGCGACAAAATCTTCGGCGAATGAACTGCGCTTTCAGAAAGCATCCACTACCACACCGGAAATTATGTTGATCGGCATGACGGTCGACGAGGCGACACAGACGCTTGATCATTATATCGATGATTGCGTTTTATCGAACATGCAGACGATTCGAATCGTTCACGGTAAGGGAACGGGAGCTCTTCGTGCGGCGGTAACCAAGCTGCTTCAGAAGGATAAGAGAGTGTCAGCCTTTCGACTCGGCACTTACGGGGAAGGCGAGGATGGCGTGACTATCGCTCAGCTCTAAGTCATTGAATGAAGTCTTGAAAAAGCTCGGGACCGGAGGGGTAAAACACCCCGGTTTTCCGGGCTTCTTTTTCACAGAAACACATAACACCGGAATCCATTTCCTTCTCACTGTCGAAAAGAAAGAAGGGGACCGGGTCCGTGCTATGGGCTCTGGTAGAGACAGGAGTCGGATGATCCGGCAAGACAAGGATCCGATAAGCCTCTTTGCTTAAGAGAAGATTTTCTTTCAGAAAATCGGAAACCGGCTCAAGGATTTCCTTGCTGATTTTCTCGATCGCCTCCGTCTTTCCCCGTGCATCTCCATGGTGTCCGCATTCGTCGGGCGCCTCGACATGAAGGTAGATATAATCATAACCATTTCGAAAAGCTTCGACGGCGGCTTCAGCCTTACCGGCGAAATTTGTATCCAGATTACCTGTGGCACCATCCACTTCAATGACATCCAGACCGGAACCGCGGGCAAGACCGAAAATCAAGTCGACAGCGGAGATGACGGCACCCTTCTTCCCGTAAAGATTGAAAAAATCCGCCATCCCGGGCTTTGTCCCCTGACCCCAGAGCCAGATTGAATCCGCTGTGTTTAAACCGCGGTTTCTCCTGGCAAGATTGACCGGATGATCCTTGAGAATCTCCCTCGAAGCCTTCATCATGGTTAATATCCGTTCTGCTCCATTTCCCTTCGGAAGATGAGCGGCGATATTTTCCCCGGAAATATCATGCGGCGGTGTCAATACCGTTCCGGCCGGACCGTTACTCCAGACCATACAGTGGCGATAGCTTTTTCCCGCATAGAAATGCAGATCCTCCGCCTCAAAGGCCTCACGGATGCTGTTGACCAGCTCAGTCGACTCACTGGTAGTAATCTCTCCCGAGGAATAATCAAGCATCGCAAGATCGTCATAGTTGTCGCTTTTTCCGGAAAGACTGACAAAATTCATTCGATATACCATATCGGTCGGAAGCATTTCAACGCCGAGACTCAGGGCTTCAAGCGGCGAACGGCCTGTATAGTAGACACGCGGATCATAACCCATGACCGACATATTTGCCGGCCCGCTTCCCGGCTCAACGCCTTCCGGGATCGTATTCACGATGCCGCACAAAGAGCCTGTGCAGAGCTCATCCATTTTATTCTTCCCGGCCGCTTCCATCGGTGTTTGATTCGACAGAGAGGGAACCGGTAAATCAGCCATCCCGTCACAAAGTAAAATAAAATATTTCATCATTCACAATTGAAAAGCCGGGATATCCGGCTTCTGGTTCTCCTTATTCTCTGTGTATGTAAACCGATTGATTGATTATACTCTGCGAATTCTTCTGACAATGAATCCGGCGTCAGTCAGTGTGCCCTCGTTTTCGCGAAAACGGGCAATTGCTGCGGAGATCACGGCGATCAGGCGTTCATCGGAACCCACCTGTGGAACACTGGTGTCGGTTGAAGGAGTTGATACTGACGATACCTTCTCTGACGGCTCCTCTTTCTTTGAGCGGCGAAACAATCCGAGCATAATCTTGTGCCTCCTGTACGTTTCCTCTGGTGTTTGTTATGCTGTAAGGTAAGACGTGAAACAAGAAGTCAATGCCTTACTTCTACTATTTAATTACACCAAAGCGTTTCCGTCAATCGAAAAGAAGTAAGAAGGGATATGAACGTGCATAAATCATTCTTAAACAAGGAGATGTCAGGTCTCGATAAAAACCTGCGCCTGTATATTTTTGTCGGTGCTTATGGAAGCGGAAAATCTGAAGTATCCGTTAATTTTGCCAGAATGCTCAAAACAATGAATCCGGATCGGAAAGTACTAATTGCTGACCTGGATATCGTGAATCCTTTTTTTCGATCTGCAGATGCATCGCAGATTCTGGAGAAAGAGGGTATACGCCTGATTGCGCCGAATTATGCCAATACGAATGTGGACGCCCCCACTGTATCAGGCGAAATGTTCGCGATTTTTGACGATGAGTCATACATTGGAGTATTTGACATCGGTGGCGAGGACCTCGGAGCGAAGATTCTTGCCAGTATGCATTCACGATTCAAGAGTATCGATTATCGAATGTTCATGGTCGTTAACACAAACAGACCCTTTACAGCTGACCCGGAAGGAATCTGCAGAATGGCTGCTGAGTTGGAGGCATCTTCCCGCCTGAAAATCCACGGATTCATTGATAATTCGAATCTGTTGGAGATGACGACCGGTGAGACTCTTCAAGAATCCTTCCCGATATTACAGGAAGCTAGCTCTGTTTCCGGTATACCACTGGTGTTTTCAGCTGGTCTTGATCAGAATCTGCCAAAAAAATGGAAAGATTTTACAGATTTCGGTGTTCTGCTATTGAGAATGGAGAGAACGGTGCTGTATAATAGCTAATAGCTTAAAAAGAAGGGATTCAGAATGGGATTCTTGATTTTCCTCGGAGTATTTATATTTTTAATCCTCGTCGGAGCGATCGTTCTTCTGTCGTTTGTGTTTAAGACAGCTCATGCGGTAAGAAGGACTGCCGAGTCACAAACGGTTCGGACTGTTGTGGAAATTGCAAAGGAAATCATCGACCACAAAGAAGATCTCGATGACACAAAGGATGTCCAGACTCCGAAGTCTATATCTGATCTGACATCCGTTTATCTTGGCGACATCAGCAGAGATTTTCCGGAAACAAATGTAAGAGAGCTGATTTCCGCGGCGGAGAATAAGCTTTGTCTTATGTTGACAGCTATTGGTAGTCTTTCTGAGAAACGGGTTGCCCAGAGGATCGCTTTTCCGGAATCAGCCTATAAAATGGAGCTTGAAGGCGGAAGCCTAGTAGACTCGATGGATGTTACAGATGATTGTGTCATGAGACTCAAACGTCATGTCGACGAACTTTTCAGGGACAACACGACCGAGCACTTTGACAATATATGCGTACATCATACCGGTATCCACTCCTACAAGAAACAGGCAGGAACCGGAGTCATCGTTCTTCAGACTGCTCTCTCTTATGTCCATTATCAACAGAGAGACGGTAGAGTCATCAGCGGGAATAAAGAAAGGGTTACGCAGGCACGTTATGACATTCAACTTATATATGTCATAGATCGAAATCAATTGGCATCTGAGGATACGAATGCATTGTCAGCTCATTGTCCGAACTGCGGCGGCATAGTCAGAGGATTAGGTGATAAATTCTGTGAATTTTGCGGAGCAGAAATCAAGACAATCGACATCCGTCTTTGGAGAGTCAATTCTTTCTCGGAGAGCTAAATTCATAATTTGCTATTGAGATGTGGTAGTCGGTGCTGTATAATAGCTAATAGCTAGAACAGAAAGGGTGATGTATGGACATATGGAGCTTTTTCGAAATATGGAAAATTATAGACATGTTAGCTGTCATCATCTTCATCGTCGTTCTGGCATTCTTCTTGTTTCTTATCATAAGGGGTATTAGGATAAGAGCGAGAGTAGCTTCGAAATCGTCAGGAACAAAGGTTGTTCGAGCCTTACGCAAAGTTCTTGGCGACACAACGCAGAAGCAGGAGGATCCTGATACTCCGAGGCCTATTTCCGACTTGAAGGATTTTTACATGGATGTAATAGGCAGAGATTTCCCGAATACGAACATGGAAGAACTCATTTCTGCCACGGAGAAAATGCTTTGCCTGACACTGAATGTAATCGGTCGTCTTTCTGAAAAACAAACAAGCCAGGGCGTTGTTATACCCCAAACGGCTTTTAGATCGGAGTTGGAGGGTGATGAAAATCTGGGTACTGTTGATTTGACGGATGAATTTCTTATGCAAATCAAACGTCGAATCGATTTGCTCGCAAGAGATAATACAGTAGAGCATTTTGATCGTATAAGGGTACTTACGACGGGAGTCCATTATTATAGAAAAAATGCCAAAACCGGATTGATTGTGCTTCAGACAGCAATTTCGTATATCCATTATCGCATGCGAAATGGTAAACTAATATTCGGGAGCCAAGATAAGACTGAGCAAGCTCGCTATCAAGTAAAGTTGGTATGTTCTCTAGATGACGGGCAGCATCCAAATCAGGATACAGGTGTTTTGTCTGCCGGATGTATGGACATTGGAGCACCGTTGAAAGGTAATGGAAATGATTTTTCTGAATTCTGCAAAGCAGAAGTTATAACAAAGAATATCCGGCTTTGGAGAATCAGTGAATTCTCAGAAAGCTGAATATAGACAACAATGAATCGGACATATGCACGGAGCAAACAGCATTTCATGCAGGAGGTTTTTTAGTAATGGGACTAATTAAAGCAGTATCAAGTGCCATCGGATCAGCCGGCAGCAATATTTTTGCAGCAGGTGCAGAATCTATCACATCAGTTTTTAAAGATCAGTATATCGAATTCTTTACTGGTGATTCTTTGGACAAGGACACTCTTGTAAAGCGCGGTGCTAAGAAAGTTAAGAACGGTAGTAACAAAGGCGATTCAGATGTTATTACGAACGGCTCGAGAATTGCAGTTCCCACAGGGACCGCATTACTGCTCGTCGATAACGGTAAAGTAACTGATTTCACAGTTGAGCCTGGCCTCTATACTTGGGATAAGTCATCAGCCCCCTCTTGTATTGGCGGCGAGGGATTTGGTGAGGGATTAAAGAAATCCATGGTCACCATCCTCGATCGTTTTAAGAGTGGAGGAGTAATCAACTCAGAACAGCGGATCTACTTCGTCAATATGCTGGAAATCGTTGAGAACGGTTTTGGTTCGCCTGCGCCGCTACCTTATCGTGATCCGGAGTTCAAGAATATCAGCATCCGTGTCAGTGGATACTTCTCGTACAAAATCAATAATCCGATTACCTTTTTTGAGCACATTTCAGGTAATGTTGCGGAGACGTTCCCGAAGAATCCATTCACACAGACACAGCTTCGTGCCGAGTTTGTCTCGAAGATTTCCGAGGTCATTAATAAGCTCGGAGAGGGCGGAAAGAATGTTCCGTTTTCGAATATTCCTTCCGAGAACAGCCTTATCACTTCCTTTATGGAGTCCGCACTTGATGAAACTTGGACTTCATTGAGAGGTATCGACATTGTTGCCGTCGCACTGAATCCAGTTATTCCAGATGAGAAATCTCAGGAGAGAATCGACGAGATTACGCGTTATCGTAACTACAGCGATCTGGGTCTTACGAACGCATATGCTCAGATGGGAATGACGGATGCTTATAAGTATGCCGGATCGAACGCAAGTGGAGCTGTTACCGGATTTGCAGGCGTTGGTATGGTAAATATGGCAGGAAATCAGGTTGGTATGCCTAACCCTGCGTCGACGATGCAGCAAGGAATGCAGGGACAACCGGGCATGAACGTCATGGGCGGTGC
>CAZOFY010000003.1:0-16296 GCA_964579245.1 uncultured Mageeibacillus sp. | reverse complement strand
TGGGCGGTGCAATGGGCGGTGCAATGACCGGAACCCCAATGCCTGCAGCTGCCATGGGTGGTATGATGGCGGCCGGAGCAATGGCGGCCGGTGCAGCCAATGGATGGACATGTGCTTGTGGCAAGACAGGAAATGAAGGAAACTTCTGTGCAAATTGCGGTCAGAAGAAACCTGAAGTTGCAGAAACTTGGATTTGCACCAACTGCGGCAAGCAGGGCAATGACGGCAAGTTCTGTGCCAATTGCGGAAAACCGAGAAACTAGTACTTTTATCGGTAATTTTAAAGGGACTGTCTCGAGTGACTTGTAAATCAAGTCACTTGAGGCAGTCTTTTTTTACGGACGAAACCGACCGGGTTATCGCATTTCGTCCGTAATTTCGGCTTCCGTGCGCCTCGTTATAAGACAGCCCCTTCTTGTTGTAATATCAAGACGGTTCAATCAGGAATAGAAATAGTATCTTTGCCCCCCATATACATACGGAGTGCTTGCGGGATTCGTACGGATCCATTGGGATTCAGATTGTTCTCAAGAAATGCAATCAGCATCCGGGGCGGGGCCACAACGGTATTGTTCAGCGTATGGGGATAGTAATTCGGGTTATTCTTGCTCTTGACTCGGATGCTCAGACGACGCGCCTGCGCATCACCCAAATTGCTGCAGGATCCGACTTCAAAATATTTCTTCTGTCGGGGAGACCAGGCTTCGACATCGATGCTCTTGACCTTCAAATCAGCCAGATCACCGGAGCAGCATTCGAGAGTTCGCACAGGGATATCAAGAGTACGGAAGAAATCAACAGAGTTTGTATACAGCTTGGTAAACCACTCAGAGCTTTCCTCCGGTTTACAGACAACAATCATCTCCTGCTTTTCAAACTGATGAATGCGATAGACGCCTCGCTCTTCAATTCCGTGGGCCCCGACTTCTTTTCGAAAACAGGGAGAGTAGCTCGTCAAAGTCTGTGGTAACTCTGATTCATCAACGATGGAATCGATGAACTTTCCAATCATAGAGTGCTCGCTGGTTCCGATCAAATACAGATCTTCACCCTCAATCTTGTACATCATATTTTCCATTTCAGCAAAGCTCATGACGCCCGTTACGACAGAACTACGGATCATGAAGGGAGGAATATAATAGGTAAAGCCGCGGTCAATCATAAAATCTCTGGCATAGGAGATAATAGCCGCATGCAGTCTTGCAATGTCGCCCATCAGATAATAAAAGCCATTACCGCTCGTTCTTCGGGCGCTCTCCAAATCTATCCCCTTCAGCTTTTCCATAATGTCGACATGGTACGGAATTTCAAAGTCCGGAACGGCCGGCTCTCCGTATCGCTCGACCTCGACATTCTCTGAATCATCCTTGCCGATCGGGACGGAGGAATCCAGTATATTCGGAATCTGCATCATCTTTTCCTTGATCTGTACAGACAACTCTTCCTCGCGGATAGCCAATGTCTCGAGCTCCTCAGCCATATCAGCTACCTGGTCCTTAGAAAGCTCGGCCTCTTCGCGACGCCCCTGTGCCATCAACTTTCCAATCTCTTTGCTGATCGTGTTTCGTTGGCTGCGAAGAAAATCACATCGTGTGCGTGTCTCGCGATATGCCCTGTCGAGCTCAATGACCTCGTCGACCAAAATGAGCTTATGGTCCTGAAATCTCTTCTTCATGGAATCCCGGACAATATCCGGTGTTTTACGGATCAGATTCATGTCAATCATACATTATCCTCGCTTTCAAAAATAAAAAAAACCATCCCAATAAAATCATGGGACGGATTGAACCGCGGTGCCACCCAAATTGCCTGATACAGGCCGCTTCGACGTACGATAAAGAGTACGAATCTTCCGGATTTCTCCGGCAGCTCAGAAGTGGATACATAAACCTATGCACCGACTCACAGCTCCTGTCGGCTCTCTGTGGCATTTGGATTATGATAGCTTCGTCAACGCCTGGTTTCCTATGCAAGCAAAACGCTTGTTGATAGAAAGAATCATAACGGAAAAATGAGAATTATTCAAGTTTCATCCTTCTCAATTCAAATATAACTATTTTCGAGGTTTAAATTTATAGAGAGAAGGTTGACAATAAATCATAAAGGTTTACAATTGAAACTCGGAGGTAAAGTATGGAAAAATGTTCAAACTCAAATCAGCTGGCTTCCCGAAAAAAGCATCTTCTGGCTTTGGCACTCACACCTCTTTTTACCGTGCTGATGATTGTTTCCGCGAAAATATCCATCCCGATGCCGCTCCTTCCGATCACATTTCAAGTGACTGCTGCCATCTTATCCGGACTGCTGCTCGGGGCTCGGCTCGGACTTGTATCACAGGTATTGTATCTTGTCATGGGGCTTGCCGGTTTGCCGGTATTCACCAGAGGAGGCGGTATTGAATATGTTTTCTCGGGCTCCTTCGGATATATCATTGGTTTCTGCTTCTGTGCCCTGGCAGGCGGCGCTCTGGCTGATCTGACAGATAAGAAATCAAACCAGAAGTCGCCAAAGTTTATTATCCTTCTTGGCATTTCAATCGTATCACTGACCATATGCTACCTATTTGGTGTGCTATATTTGTATTTTCTATCAAACTTCTACACCTCGTATTCCGGCTCAAAGAATGCTGCTGTCCTGACTCTGATTTACGGTGTTGCGCCGTACCTGATAAAAGATGTCCTGCTGTCTGTACTTGCTGCTGAACTTGCACGGCGTCTGTGGAGATTTCGTATCGGATGATTCTATGGCAGGAGAACATTCTGCATTTGCATTTCTAAAAACTCCCGTCTATAATCTTCTATATGCGTTTTCAATCAGCAAGGGAGGAAAATTATGGCGAAGGTTTCATTTCGTGAAGATCGTTGCAAAGGCTGCGGTCTTTGTGTTTCTGTATGCCCGAAAAAGATCCTCGAACTGGACAATTCCAGGCTTAACGCAAAGGGTTATCATCCGATTTACTGCAAGGATCAGAGTTCATGTATCGGATGTACTTTTTGCGCGGTTCAGTGTCCCGATTCCGTTATTACGGTAGAAAAGTGAGGAGATAAGTATGGCTAAGAGAGTATTGATGAAGGGCAATGAGGTCATTGCAGAAGCGGCTATCCGTGCGGGTTGCCGTCATTATTTTGGATATCCAATTACTCCACAGACGGAGATTATGCATTATATGGCCAAGAGGATGGTCCAGGTAAATGGAACCTTTGTTCAGGCCGAGAGCGAAGTCTCTGCTATCAATATGGTATATGGGGCCGCAGCTGCGGGTGCACGTGTGCTGACGTCTTCCTCTTCACCGGGAATCAGCTTGAAACAGGAAGGCATTTCCTACATTGCCGGTGCCGAGCTTCCGGCCGTGGTCGTCAACATCGTCCGTGCCGGCCCCGGATTAGGCGGCATTCAGACCTCGCAGGGTGATTATTTCCAGGCAACCAAGGGTGGCGGACACGGAGATTACCGTAATATTGTCGTAGCGCCGTCATCTATCCAGGAGCTCTACGAGCTGACCGTGGATGCCTTTAATCTGGCGGACAAGTATCGTATGCTGGTTATGATTCTGGGAGACGGCACGCTGGGCCAGATGATGGAACCAGTCCTTTTTCGAGACGAAGAGCCTGTAGATGAGACTGACAAGTCCTGGGCATTGACAGGCCGCGAGGGGAAAGAGAAGCACAATACGGTGACCTCCATCTATATCGAACCCGATGACCTTGAGAGAAAGAACAATGAATTACAAACGAAGTACGCTCAGGTATCCCGGAACGAGACGAGATTCGAATCGGCCGGACTGGACGATGCGGAGATTGTGATCACATCTTTTGGAACGTGCAGCAGAATTTGTAAGAATGTCATTCGTCAGGCTGCGGAGTTGGGGATCAAGGTCGGAATGATACGTCCAATCACCCTGTGGCCCTTTCCGTCGGAAGAGATCGCGCGCGCTGCAGAGCTTCAGAATGTGAAGAGTTTTCTGGGCGTAGAACTGAATGCAGGTCAAATGGTCGAAGATGTCCGCCTTGCCGTAAACGGAAGAAAGCCCGTATTTTTCCATGGTCGTATGGGTGGAAATATGCCGACTCAGAAGGAGATTCTTGACCAGATTGTTGCAATTCACAAGGGAGAGGTGAAATAAATGGCGATTGTATTTGAACGGACCAAGGGGCTCGCCGATATTCCATTGCATTATTGCCCCGGCTGCACGCACGGCATTATTCATCGCATCATAGCTGAGGTGCTTTGTGAGAAGGACCTTCTGGAGAAAACCATTGGTGTTTCATCCGTTGGCTGCACCTACAACAATTACGAATACTTCACCTGTGATATGGTTCAGGCGGCCCATGGTCGTGCACCTGCCGTAGCAACGGGAGTCAAGCGAGTTCACCCGGACAAACCGGTTTTCACCTATCAGGGAGATGGAGATTTGGCGTCTATTGGCGCTGCTGAGATCCTTCATGCTGCCGCAAGAGGAGAAAAAATTACAACATTTTTCGTTAATAATGCTGTTTACGGTATGACAAGCGGTCAGATGGCACCTACTTCTTTGCTTGGACAGGTAACTACGACATCCCCGTTTGGAAGAGACGCATCCCTTCAGGGATATCCGATGAATGTCAGTGAAATTCTGGCCACCTTGCCCGGGGCTGTCTATGTTGAGAGAGTCGCGATGAACAATTTCAAGAATATCCAAGCAGCTAAGAAGGCTGTTGCGAAGGCTTTTGCCATTCAACAGAAGAATATCGGCTTTACATTCATCGAGTTTCTCTCGACCTGCCCGACTAACTGGGGGAAGGAACCGGTCGAGTCTCTGCGCTGGTTGGAATCGGACATGATGAAGCAATATCCGCTTGGCGTGTTTAAAGGAAAGGATCTGGAGGTGTAATGTATGATTGACTTTTCAATAATTATTGCAGGCTTCGGAGGCCAGGGCATCCTGTCTGCCGGTAAAATGGCGGCAGAAGCCGCCTTGATCGAAGGACACGAGGTATCTTGGTTTCCTTCTTACGGACCTGAGATGCGAGGAGGAACCGCAAACTGTTCCGTTGTTATTTCGGATGAGGCAATAGGGTCGCCTGTTATCAATGACACGGATGTACTCATCGCATTGAATCAGCCTTCCTTGGAAAAATTCGAGAAGCAAGTCAAGCCCAACGGCGTCATCATTATTGATTCTTCACTGGTCAAAATTGCTCCGACAAGGCAGGACATTCGATATATCCCGATTCCTTCTTCCGATATTGCAAATGAGTTGGGCAGTATGGCATACGCTACGATTGTCCTCCTCGGCTGCCTGTCCGGGGCGTCCGGTTGCTTCTTCCGCGGATCTTTCGAAGAGGCCTTGCACGATGTCCTTCCTCAGAGACGTCATCACATGATCCCCGCCAACTTGGAAGCCTTTGATAAAGGTTCCTCTTTTGCCCGTTAATTTCCTGTAAACATTATTACGTTTATAAAAATGACACGTTACAATTCAAGGGGGGTGGGTCATCCACCCCCCTTTTTACGCTCATTTCCTGTTGTTTCAGATTCACAATAGCGTATAATCTTATTATAGAAAAATTGTTCCCCATGAATGAGGAGACAGCATGAATCAGGCTTACCTGTTTAATACCGGCAATGACTATAAGAGCTATCATCTTCTTGGTTCACGGCCATTTACGGACAAGAATCAGGAGAGGGGTTATCGCTTTGCTGTTTGGGCGCCGCATGCCAGAGCTGTTCACGTGATCGGTGATTTTAATCATTGGGATCCCGCGAACTCCCCGATGAGTCGAATCGGGGAGACCGGCATCTGGTCTTGCGAGATTGTCGGTGCATTGCAATGGGATCGCTATAAGTATTCCATTCTCGGAGAGGATGGTCGACTGTATGACAAGATCGATCCATATGCACGCCACGCGGAGACGCGGCCGAATGATGCCTCCATTCTATATGACCCGGATGATTATATCTGGGAGGACGGGAAGTTTGCAGCAAGCCGGACGGATGCGTTGACTCCAAGACCGATTAATATTTATGAGCTTCACTTAGGCTCATGGAGAAGACAAGCAGATGGTAATTTCATGAATTACCGGCAGATAGCGAAAGACCTTGTTGAGTATTGTCTGGAAATGGGCTACACGCACGTTGAACTTATGCCTGTCAGTGAGCACCCTCTGGATGATTCCTGGGGGTACCAGGTTACCGGATACTATGCGGTGACCAGCCGCTTCGGAACGCCGGCTGATTTCAAGTTCATGGTCGACCTGCTGCATCAACATGATATCGCAGTCATCCTGGACTGGGTACCCGCACATTTTCCCCGAAACTTAGAGGGGTTGATTCGGTTTGACGGCTCTCCCTGCTATGAGTATCCGGATCCCAGAATTGGTGAGCATCGTGAGTGGGGCACATATGTTTTTAATTATGAAAAGATGGAGGTACAGTCTTTTCTGATATCGAATGCCATCTTCTGGCTGGACGAATTCCATATCGATGGTCTGCGTGTCGATGCCGTATCCAGCATGCTTTACCGCAATTATGGCAGAGTTGATTTTCTTCCGAATATTCACGGGGGGACCGATAATATTGAGGCGGTTCAGTTTCTGCGCCGCTTGAACGAGATCGTTCGTGAGAATTATCCGCATGTAATGATGATCGCCGAGGAATCAACGGCATGGGCAAAGGTCTCACATCCCGTTGAACATGGCGGCTTAGGATTTACGCATAAATGGAATATGGGATGGATGCATGATACGCTCGACTATTTTTCGACGGATTACTATGCCCGCGTATGGCATCAGGACCAGTTATGTTTCTCGATGATGTATGCTTTCTCCGAGAACTTTATTTTAAGTATTTCACATGACGAGGTTGTTCACGGGAAGAAGAGCATTCTTGATAAGATGCCGGGAGATCCATGGCGTAAATTTGCCTCGTTACGCACACTGTTTCTTTACATGATCGCGCATCCCGGAGCGAAGCTTACCTTCATGGGCGCTGAGTACGGACAATATGTCGAGTGGAGATTTTACGAGGAACTTCAATGGTTTATGCTTCATTATGAGGCACATAAGCTTCTCAAGGACTTTGTCCGTGTGTTGAATCATTTTTACCTGGAGACACAGGCGCTCTGGATCAAGGATCGATCCTGGGAAGGTTTTGAGTGGTTGGATATATCTGATCGGGACAATAGTGTGTTCCTTTTTCAGCGAAAGGGTGAGACAATAAATGATAAGGTCATCGTTGCGCTGAATATGGTACCGGTCCCTCTTGAGAGCTATCGGATACCGGTTGATGATCCGGGTATCTACGAGGTTGTCATCAATACCGATGATATGCGATTTGGTGGAAGCGGTTATCCCTTGTCAGCCGGGACAGGGAATTCATTTGTTGCCGAGGAAGGCCCGTACAAGAACCGTCGATACTATATTCATGTGAACCTTCCGCCTCTTGGCGGGCTATACCTTGAAAGAATTCCAGGCAGTGAAGTCAAAGTTACGACAGAATTACAACCTGACATCGTATCGAAAGAACCCAATCAAATACATTCTGCGGAGGACTAAAACATGGCAAGAGCTGACGTTGTGGCTATGATTCTAGCCGGAGGTCAAGGATCCAGACTCGGTGTATTAACAAAGTATATTGCGAAACCGGCTGTGTCGTATGGCAGTAGGTACAGGATTATCGATTTTCCTTTGTCGAATTGTGCGAACTCAGGTATTGAGACAGTTGGCGTACTCTCTCAGTATCAACCGTTGGCTTTGAACACGTACGTGGGCAACGGTCATCCATGGGATCTGGACCGAAGTAACGGTGGTGCGTTTATCCTTCCCCCTTATCAACGCTCAGGAAGAAGTGACTGGTATAAGGGGACGGCGAATGCGATATATCAGAACAAGGACTTTATTGATGATTATGATCCCAAGTATGTTCTGATTTTATCCGGTGACCATATATATAAGATGAACTACGCTCGTATGCTTCGTGACCATATCAACAATAAAGCTGATGCCACGCTGGCCGTTCTGGAGGTGCCGTGGGAAGAGGCGTCAAGGTTCGGAATTTTGAATACGAAGGATGACGGCACCATTTCCGAGTTTGTTGAAAAACCGAAGAAACCGGAGAGCAATCTGGCTTCGATGGGTGTATATATTTTTACATGGGACGTCCTGCGCCGCGCTTTGATCGAGGATGAGAACAATCCGGAGTCGAATAATGATTTCGGAAAGAACATAGTGCCGATGATGCTGGATCAGGGGAAGAAGTTGTGTGCATATCGATTCTCCGGATATTGGAAGGACGTCGGAACCATTTCCAGCCTTTGGGAAGCCAATATGGATATTCTGGATCGCCCTGAAGAGATCAACCTTATGGACCGTTCCTGGCGTATTTATAGCCGCAACCCTGTGAAGCCATCGCACTATATTGCTGCCGGATCTTCTGTCATCAACACCGCGATGACCGATGGATGTCAAATCTTCGGATCTGTTGAACATTCCGTTCTGGCCAACTCTGTCACGATTGAAAAAGGCGCTGTTGTAAAGGATTCCGTTCTGCTCCCTGGTGTAACTGTTCGGGCAGGCGCATTTCTGGACAAGTGCATTGTCGGGTTTAACACGATTATCGGAGAGGGCGTGCGTGCCGGTGCTTCGGTGGAAGGAGAGAGCCCATACTTGAATCCTAAGATTTGCACTGACGGCGTCGTTGTTTTCGAACGGGGTCTGAAGATCAAGGACAACGCGATTATTCCCGCGAATTGTCAGATAGATTGCGACTTGCAAGTTGAGCCTGAAGACAACGTTATTGAGGAGGTCTTTCGGGTTCGATAAGACCGGAAGAGTGGGGGTGTAATATGTTTATTGATGCAATGGGTCTGATATTGGCTGATAATAACAAGATCTCTCTGGGCGAGCTATCCAAGCCGCGTGCTCTTGCTGCTGTCCCTTTTGGCGGACGTTACCGTATCATTGACTATATTCTGTCTGATATGGTCAATTCCGGCATAAAAAGTGTCGGTATATTGACGCTGAATAAATACAAATCACTCATGGACCATCTTGGAACAGGTTCTTCGTGGGACTTAGACCGAAAGAATTATGGCCTGCACATTTTGCCTCCTTACGTAAACTCCGAAGCAAACGGGATGGAGGATGCCGAGGAATTAGCGGGCATTCTGGACTATATACGTTCGAATCGAAGTTCTTATGTCATTATTTCGGATACGAACATGGTTCTGAATACGACCTTCAATGATTTTGTCGAAAAACATGAACAATCTGGTGCAGATATTTCGGTCATGTACAATCGTGACGGAACAAAGTATGGGGTACCGAATTATATTTTTGACGTTGATCGTAAGGGCTATATCAAGGATATACTCCAGAATCCCGAGAAAACAAGTTCGAATCGATCCAGTCTTGGCATCATCGTTCTTCGCAGGGAGCTTCTGATTGACTTAATCGCGGATATGATCGCCCGAGGAGAGAGAAGCTTTGGTGTTCATGCAATCATTAAGAAGTATGAGTCTCTTCGTGTGAAGGCGTATGAGTATAAGGGATTGGTTTTTCGCATCAATAATGTTCAGACCTATTTCAATTCTTCCATGGCCCTCCTGGACAACCAGACTCGTGCGGATCTTTTCTGGAACGGTATGCCAATCTATACGAAAGTTAAGGACGAAGCACCTGCCCTGTATTTTGAGGGGTCAACTGTCTCGAACTCTATCTTGTCAGATGGCTGCCGTATTACGGGACATGTAGAGAATTCCATGCTCTTCCGTGGTGTTACTGTCTCCAAGAATACGAAGATCAAGAATTGTGTTATCATGCAGGATGTTCACATTTCAGAGAACTGTGAATTAGAAAATGTCATTCTCGATAAGAATTCCGTAATCCGGCCGGGCATCAAATTAGTTGGACATAAGGATTATCCGGTCGTGATCGGCAAGGGGGCTATTGTATGAATCCGATTCGAGTTCTTTTGGCGTCTTCGGAGGCTGCACCGTTTGTTAAGGTGGGCGGTCTTGCGGACGTTGTCGGAGCATTACCGAGGACGCTCGTTCGTCAGAATGTAGACGCAAGAGTGATTCTTCCGTTGTATCACAAGATTAAACAGGAGTATATGCCTCGTTTAGAGAGCCTTGGCTGGAAAATGATCAAGATGGGCTGGCGATCCTTGTATGCTGGATTATATAGGATCGTACTTGATGATGTAATCTTTTACTTTATCGATAATGAATACTATTTTAGTTATGAGCAGGTCTATGTCGAGTATACTTTCGACATAGAACGTTATTGCTTTTATCAGAGAGCAGTACTGGAGTTTATGGGAGAAAGCATGCAGTTTGAACCGGATGTCTTGCATTGCAACGACTGGCAGACAGGCATGATGCCAATGCTTCTTGATGCTCATTATCGTTCCCGTGGTTTACATATGAATGTCAAGACAGTGTATACCATACATAACTTGAAGTATCAGGGAATCCATAGTACGGAGATGGTGCGGGATCTTTTGGATTTACCGGATGTTTACGTGAAAGAAGAGCTCATGCTCAAAGAAGGTGCTGCTAACTTTATGAAAGCGGGCACAGTGTATGCTAATTCTGTTACGACCGTATCTCCGACCTACGCATATGAGATCATGACCGATTATTTTGGCGAAGGGTTAAATGGAGTTTTACGTCAGTATGCGTACAAAGTAAGCGGAGTTCTGAATGGAATCGATGAGAAGGAATATAATCCTTCGGCTGATAAATATTTACCGATGACCTTTTCATACCCCGATTATGAAGAGGGTAAAGCAGCATGTAAGAAGTCTGTCCAACATCAGCTGAATCTCGAAGAGAACCCCGGTGCGCCGTTATGCGTTATGATTTCCAGACTTGTCGATCAAAAGGGGCTTGATCTCCTTCTTCGTGTTTTGGAAGAAATGCTTTTTGATGGTATGCAGGTCGTAATTCTTGGAACAGGGGATGCTTTTTACGAGAAAGCCCTGACTGAAGTAGCATCCCGTAATGCCTGCAAAATGTGTGCGTGTATTTCCTTTGATAATGGACTTGCTCATACATTATACGCAGGTGCGGACATTTACTTGATGCCTTCTATCTTTGAGCCGTGCGGACTTTCGCAAATGATTGCGATGAGATACGGAACCATACCTGTTGTTCGCGAGACCGGCGGATTAAAGGATACTGTTATCCCGTACAACGAATATACTGGCGAGGGAAATGGCTTTTCCTTCGCAAACATCAATGCGCATGAATTTTTATTTGTTACCAAATATGCCTGTGATGTATACAGACATCAGAAAAATGTTTGGAAGCATCTTCAGATGAAAGCAATGACCGGAGATTATAGCTGGGATCGTTCGGCTCGTGAATATGCCGGGTTATATGCCCTGATCACAGGGTTGCCTTTGCCTCTCGCCGACGCAGAGAAATCAACACTCAGCCTTTTTGAAGAAGAATCAAAGCTACAGATCGAGATGGCGGATTCTTCTGTAGAGAGAACGGATAGTCCCAATTCTGCACAAGAAGAAGTTAAGCCGAGAAAGACTGTATCCAGAACCGCAAAACCTGATTTGAAAGCGTCTGATAAGATGCTTAAAGAGCCGCGGACAAAGGGCTTGAGAGAGAATTCTGCATCCGGCGATGCTTTAACATCTGACCGAAGATCATCATCGGAAGAGAAATCCTCTTCGCCAAAGACCGGGACAGGGAAATCTAAGTCCAAGACGGTAGAAGCGAAACCTGAATCTTTGGCAGAAAGCAGCGGAAAGAAAAGAAAGGAAACTCCTAAAAAGTGATAAGCAGAACCCGGCACGATGACAGCCCGATCTTTCATTTGTCGAGAAGCGAAGAATATCGATCACCTTTCGGCTCTGTATCTGCCTGTACCTATGTTGAGCTTTCCATTGACGTTCATATACCATGTGAAGAGGTGATCCTTTGCTATTCACATGGTCTATATACATATACATACGGCGAACTGTCGATGGACTTGATCCCATCCGGACATGACCAATATCATGTTCGAGTGCGTATGCCGGCCGAACCCTGTTTGTTTTTTTATTGGTTCCGGATCCAGCCCGCTACTTCGTCTCAAGGTCATAAGGAATCCGGTGAATCACATCGAAAAACGCATGAGTCTGACTATCATTCAGATGGAATGCCGATTTATTATGTTATGTCTCGACACAAAGCAGACGGTACCGGAAGGATCAGTGGAATTCCCTCGAAAATCGGTGCTGCAGAGGATCGTTATCCCGCAGCATTTCAAATTACCGTTTATGACAAGAAATTTGAAACGCCGGATTGGATGAAGGGAGCTGTTCTTTATCAGATTTTTCCGGATCGATTCTCGCGTGGCTCTTCCTATCAGGAAGGGCAGATGCAAAGCGCCCGGCAAGCTTACGAACGCGTTTATCACGAGGATTGGTATGAGGATGTTGATATTGACGGACGTCCGGAGACAGGCTATATCGCCTGTGATTTCTTTGGCGGGACGCTTGATGGGATCACGGAGAATATTCCTTATATCCGAGATCTACATGTTGACTGTCTGTACCTGAATCCGATTTTTGAGGCTCGGTCCAATCACAGATATGATACAGCCGATTACAAGGCTGCCGATCCAATGCTTGGCGGTATGCCTGCCTTTGAACGCTTTGCCGCACAGATGAGCCAATCCCAAATGAGATTTCTCCTTGACGGAGTCTTCAGTCATACCGGTGCAGACAGCCGGTACTTTAACAAACTTGAGAGGTACGATGAGCCGGGCGCCTACCATGCGGCCTTGCACAAGATACGTAGCAAGTATTCCTCGTGGTATTCGTTCTGCCGGGATGATAAGGGTGCACTATGTTACGATTCCTGGTGGGGCTTTCCGGACCTACCGAACGTGAATGAGAACGATCTTTCCTATCGTGATTATATCTTCGGTGAAGAGGGCGTGATCCGCACGTGGCTGAGACGAGGTGCCAGCGGCTTTCGCCTTGACGTTTCTGACGAGCTGCCGGATTCCTTCCTGCGAGAGCTACGGGCTACAGTAAAAGAAGAAACACAGGGCGAAGGCTTTGTTCTTGGCGAAGTCTGGGAAGATGCCAGTAATAAGATCAGTTACGGATCCTATCGCGACTTCTTGTTGGGACGGACGCATGACGCCGTTATGGGATATACTTTTCGGGACTCCGTTTTGGGATTTTTCACCTGGGCATTCGAGGCACAGATCCTGAATTCCCGGCTCGAATCGTTTCGAGAAAACTATCCTCCGCAGGTCTACTACTGCAACATGAACCTGATCTCAAGCCATGATGTTCCGAGAGCACTTACCGTCGTTGGAGGAGAACCTGATCCTGGCGATAGAAGGACTCAGAAAACCGTGAAGATGAATCCTCATCAGCTTCGCGTCGGACTACAGCGGGTTCGATTAGCTCTCCTGATTCAAATGTGTTATGTGGGCGCTCCGTGTATATACTATGGTGATGAGATTGCGATGGAAGGATACCGTGATCCGTTTAATCGAAGGACCTACCCATGGGGAAGACTGGCTTCATATCAAGAGGAGCAACTCGGATTTTTCCAGTGGGCTACAACACTCAGAAGAGAATATCCTGTCCTGAAGACAGGCTGCTATCGGACCCTCTTTGCGGAAGGCGATGTCTTTGTTTTTGAGCGTTTCCTTCATTCGGACCGGACAGACTTTTTCGGACACCCCTGCGAGGGTGTAAGCGCTGCGATTCTAGCCATCAATCGAAATGATAAAGTTAAGTATCGTTTTTCTGTTACTCGAAAAGATGGCGTTACGACCATATCGAGAGAGGATAGTAACCGGGAACCGACTCTTAAAAGCGGCGATGAGATAAAAGATAACCTGGAATATATTGTATCGCTTGAGGAATTGTCATTTTGCCTATTTACAATTGCGTAAAAGAAAGGAATAACCAATGGAAGAGGAACAGTATCGTGACGAGATGACTACGGAAGAAAACCTGGAACGAATCTCGACAGAAAAGATAACAGATAAGAAATGTCCGAATTGTGCGGCAACATTGGTCTATGACCCTGAGACAAAAGGCATGCTGTGTAATTTCTGCGGCTTTACAAAGACTATGCCCAGTGCCGATGAACAAACTCCGATTCAGGAAATGAGCTTTGAAGAAGCCAAAGCACGAGCAAGTTACGATTGGGGCTCCGAGAAAAAAATGGTCATTTGCCAGAATTGTTCTGGATCGAGCATTTACGATGCATTGGAAACCGCTGCTATTTGTCCGTTTTGCGGATCAACGAATGTAATGCCTGCGGTAGATAGCCAGTCCATTGCTCCCGGCGGCGTTTGCCCGTTTGAAATTCCGATGAAGAAAGCGGGAGATTTATTTTCACGCTGGCTTAAAGGTCGGATCTTTACACCAAGTGAGGCCAAGCGTCAGGCAAAGCCGGAGGCTTTCAAGGGCATTTATCTTCCCTATTGGACATTTGATGCGATGACACATTCGAATTTTACTGGACAGGCCGGATATGACAAGCGGGTTAAGAGGGGCGACAGTTATGAGACTGTCACGACCTGGAAGAACGTATCCGGAGAATACGATGAATTCATCGATGACCAGCTGGTGGTTGGCAGTAAACGTCATGAGGATTCCGGTATCAAGAAAGCTGAACCGTTTGATTTCTCTAAGCTTGTTCCCTATAACCCCGAATTGATTGCAGGTTTTATTGCCGAACGTTATTCGATCGGACTCGATGAGGCATGGACAGGGGCACAGGGAATGATTCAGAGTCGCCTTCAATACAATATCGAAGGATACATCCGGCAATCTTGGCGAGCTGATCGTGCTGCGAGGGTGAATTTCTCGACCATTTTCAGCAAAATGACCTATAAGTATATTCTCGTTCCGGTATGGGTTTCCTCCTTCTCCTATAAGGGGAAATCGTATCAATTTGTCGTCAATGGACAAACAGGTAAAGTTGGAGGCAAGGCCCCGATCTCCGCGTTGCGTGTTGCAATCGCCGTTCTTGGCGTCTTGGCCTTGATTATCCTGTTCCTTTCGTTTGTTAATTCCTGATATTTATCCTTACTGACGAAAAAAGCTGTACCAGTTATGCATTGCGCTGACATGGTACAGCTTTTAATTGAGCCTCAAAGAGAGAAACTGTTAAAACACGAATCAATACGCAAGATCTTGTTGGTATATTACGACAGAAAATTAAATAACTATAAAATAATATAATTATATTGACATATATGATAAAAAGGTGTACATGTAAAATAGATTAATAACTAAGCATTGGTAGCGATGCATTACAGATCGTTGATATGAATTCAGTTGATATGCAAATGGGGGGTTAGCATGCACGTTTCACTTTGGCAAAGAATAAGAGTACCCGTATCAGAAACAGGTCATGACAACCGGAGAATCCTCTCCTATATCATCGGTATGGCGATCATCATGACAACTATGACTTTCCCAGTAATGGCAGATGACGCACGACAAACCGTTGAAAACAGTGATCACAAGAAGTTTGCATTTATAAACTTCGAAGCATTTCGTCATGATTTCACGTGGGAAGACTTGGATACGCATCATGTCTTACCAAAGCATGCAGGCGGAGATTCTGTGAATGTTGGCGCAATACAGATCATTTGCAGCAAGGTCATCATAGAACCGATTGACTCCCGGATTCATTTACCGGATACAGCCTTTCCAGAAGAGGACAGCTTCATAATTATCGCAAGAGAGCCAATGGATAACGGGATAAACACAATATCGAAAGACATATTTGAATTAGAAACCAGCATTTCAGGGGGCAGAAGAGACTTTCTTAGGATAACAAGAGTAGATGATACCGAGAATCATTTCACGGTAACACTAAGTCTGGCGCTTGTCTTGTTCGCTGGAGCCATGACGGTCATTTTCACAAAGAAAAAACACTATTTTCGATAATGCAAACCGCAAAAGCCATCCAATTCAACAGATATCTCTGCCAATCGAAATTCTTGTTTCACTTTCCGGGACCAGACGTTCCTTTGTCTATCAGGATTAAAAAAACACAATTTCGAGAAAAGAAACTCCCTTGACATCATGGCTGTCAATCAGTATAATTACCCTTGCTGTTGAGTTCCCTCGTTGAATGAAAGTTGAGATGCGGATGTGGCGGAACTGGCAGACGCGCACGTTTGAGGGGCGTGTGGGAGACCGTATGGGTTCGATTCCCATCATCCGCACCACGAGAAGTTACCTTGGCTGAAGATATATCAGCTGAGGTAATTTTTTTGTTCTTCTTCCATTCGAACTTTTGGGAATCGATGTTCTAAGATCCAACTATTTATT
>CAZOFY010000002.1:0-92196 GCA_964579245.1 uncultured Mageeibacillus sp. | reverse complement strand
TCCAGCCCGAAGACGGTTCCCGGTACTCGGACGTGTATCTGGATGTGGTGAATGACAAATTCGCAACCATTGCGGTGTACAAAGTAACACAAGATAAGCAGATTCCGATGGACGGGGTTGTTTTTGGCCTTTACGAGGCAAAAACAGACAGAGAGATTGCCAGGTTAACGACAGATGCGAATGGCTTTGCTGAGGTGTTTGTGATGAACGGAAGCTATTATCTGAAAGAACTCTTGACCTGGGAGGGATTCTCCTTAAGCACCGAGATCATCTATATTGAGGACCTGACCTTCGGAGAAATTTTCAAGATTCGTTTGACAAACGACTATACATCCCTTCTCGTAAAGAAGAAATCAACAACGGGGGAATATCTGGCCGGCATGGAGTTTCAGATTTTCACACCGGATTCGGAAATACCTATTCCTTTGTATTTTGATTGCGAAAAGAATTACTACCTACCGTTCGACTCGTTGCCGGAGGAAATAAAGAAAACGCAATTTCCCCGTCAGACAGCCGTTACCGGTCAGGATGGAACTGCGCTGATCAGAGAGCTTGCCGTCGGAACCTATATAGTAAAAGAATACAAAGCACCGGATGGTTATCTTCTGGATGAATCTTTACACGAAGCGAAGGTGATTAACACATCGGGAGATCAACTGCCGGGTGAAGTCACTCTGACTAACGCGAGGGCTCCGATGAAGACGGGTCAAACCGAATCGATTTTTACCCGGCTGGCATTATTCTTGATGACGATCTCCACGATACTGTTTCTGTGTCTCGTACTTCAAAGAAAGAAAAGAATCAATGACAGATTTGATTGCAGAGGAAACAAGAAAGGCAGGACGTAAGATGAGAATGGCATGGAAATGTATAAGTGTGCTTGTAACAATCATCTTCCTGATTGCGGCCCTGCCGGTAGCTGTTCTGCAGGCAGACAGCAGTTTTAAGATACGGCTGGACCAAAGTATCGAGAATGCTGTTTTTACGCTGACCTATCAGGGTCTGGTACAGGATCTGTCCCTAACATCTCCTTCCGGATACGAATTACAATCGACAAGCTTTCCGGAAGCCTTTATCTACGAGGATGGATTGATCCGCGTCGGTGTCCGCACAGCTGGGAAGGGAAGATGGGGGATCTGTATCACGGGAGAGCCGGAGGACGGGTTTCAGATTGTCGTTACATCCGACAGCCGCTTCTCGGGACGGTTCTGGGAATCACCTGATCCATCAGATTCTGAAGAGAGCAAAGAAAGTCCGACAGAACCTATTACAGAAACAGAGACATCTATAACGGAAACGACATTGACCGAACCGCAGACACCGCAGAATAGTGATATTCAACAGACAGAGGAAACGAAATCAGCTACAGAGGCAGCGACAGAGTCAACTGTGGAGACATCAGCGGTTCAAATCGTATTGCCGATAGAATCTACTGCGGGAAAAATCAATCCTTCTGTCCGGAATTCACCAGAAGCGACCGTTAATCATAAGAGCAACAAGGATGCTGGATTTGCGGCAAGTGCAGAAGAACCATTGTTAACAGAGCCCGACCCGCCCTTGAAGGCAGGTCCAGTAGCGTCTGCCGATCAGCGGCGTGATGGACAGAAAGATAGGGAGTTATCCTCTGTTGATGACAGAAGAAGTCAGGATCCGGCCGTCGGCACTATCGCTTCCGTCCTGAGTGAGAAGACCGGCAGTGCCACAGGCAATGACGCGCGCTTCGTTGAAAAAGGACTTGCTGTTTATGTCGGCGTTTTTCTGCCGGTCCTACTATCGATCGGAGTTTTTGTCATGGAACTGCGCGTCCGCAAGAGATCTCCGGTCATGCTTTCGCATCATCGGAAAAAAAGCCGTCCATCACTTCTGAAGAGACCTCCGTCGAGAGAGGAAGGGCTACATGACGAGCCTCTTTGGCGGACAAGTACATGGCAAGCACCATCTCAACCGAGGTAAGTCCGGATTTTGCATCCGCCAAGGGTTGTCGGCCATCGTGGATTGAATCGGCCAGATCTGCGTAAATGCCTGTATGCGGATTCTTCATAGCCAGCAGAGAAGAGAGACCCTTTTCGCGAAGGTCACGCAAAAGATAATAGCGATTGAGCTTCTTTCCTGCCTCGTTCCGAATATCGAAGAAGGGCATACCTTTTCTGAGACCGATCCGTATTGTCCCCTTCGATCCACAAAGATAAAAAGTGGCTTCGTGGTCGCCGGTCGGAGAATTTGTTGTACCCTCCAGCAGACACAGCGCGCCGTTATCGAGCGTCAGGGTGCCAACCGCCACATCCTCTGCCTCCATATGATGTTGGCGGCGGGAAAGCATAGCAGAGGCATCTGTGGCATCGCCACCCATAAGCCAGCACAGGAGGTCGAGCGCGTGAACGGATTGATTCATCAGTGCTCCTCCGTCCGATTTCCATGTTCCACGCCAAGGAGCCTGGTCATAATAAGCTTGGTCGTGTCCCCAGCGAACGACGACGGATCCGTGACTGATTGTGCCGAACGCTCCGGCGAGGATATCGGCTCGTAAATTCTTCACGACCGGAAAATAACGGTAAATGTGGCCCATTGCTATGTATTTACCGGTTTGTATCGACAACGCATACAGCTCCTTAGCTTCGGCCGAATGCATTGTCATAGGCTTTTCGAGAAGAATGTGTGAGCCGGCAAGAATACAGGCCTTGCCGATACGATAATGAAGTCCGGAGGGGACGGTAATCGCTGTCACATCGGGCTTTTCCTGCTCGAGCATTGTTTGGAAATCCGTGTAAAAACGGATTGATTTCATTAAAGCGGTGAGGGCCTTCTTCGATAGGCCGCATGCGGAGAGAAGCCGCTTTGGCGCATCCGGATCAACGTCCGTGATCGCCGCGAGGATATAATTCTTGTCAGATAAAACGGCCTTCATATGCTTGACAGCAATTCGTCCGCATCCGATCAGGGCGAACCGGAGAGGTTTTACCGGGGCTTTGTTTTGCATGATCAGTTCTCCTTATGTTCTTCTCGAAGAGAGGATTCATAAAAGTCAGCAAATTGGCGGGCTGTGCGAGGGGATCTTCCGTTCTCCCGCATAGTCCAGGTCAGAGCCTTCTGAGCGGTGATCTCACGATCATAGCTTACTCCTCTTTCCGTCAGGATACCGTATACGATATCGAGAAAAACCTGCTGGTTCGGGGAGGAAAAACGCACGGAGATACCAAAACGATCGGACAGAGACAGCCGCTCCTCCTTGGCATCATTCATGTACATATCGTTCGATTCCTTCTCAGCGACAATATGCCGACGATTTGATGTGGCGTAGATTGCAACATTCTCAGGTCTGGTCTTCATGCCTCCTTCGAGAAGCGTCTTTAGAACGGTATATCGATGATCGTCTTCCGGGAAGGTAAGGTCATCGAGAAACAGGATAAAGGATAAACGGACACAGGTAAGTCCGCTGAGATATGTCAGTAAATCGGCTATTGTCAGTAGCTCGTCCTTGTCAATCTCGATCAGACGCAGGCCTTTGTCCTTATATGTGTTTGCGATGGCCTTCACCGTGGAGGACTTACCGGTCCCCCGTGCGCCGAATAGAAGAAGATTATCAGGGCGACGGCGATCCAGAAGACGAAAGGTATTCTCCTTTACCTGAGTGATCTCGTATTCATATTGATAGAGCTGATCGAGGCGGATAGGGTCCGGATTCCCGACGGGTTCCAGTGCGCCCTTTTTCCAGATAAAGGCATGATATTGAGAAAAAACACCGAAGCTGTTCTGATGATGATAGGAAGTAAAATCGTCCATCAGATGAGTCGCATCGTTGTCGGAAGCCAGATGTCTCCATTCGGGGAGATCATTTCCGACGACAGGTGCAAAGATGGTTGTCAGCGTCCTGGAGGGCAAGGATGCAATCGTGCGAATGCGTTCAAAGTCGTGAAAAACGCAGGACCTCATATCTCGATCCATTTCCTGAGCCTGTGTTCCGCAGGCATAGCGAACGAAGGCGTTATCATCGAACCGGGCGAGCTGAAGAATATAATCGCCGAGGTCTGGGGATGAACGGACCCCGTTTGTCATCAAATCATGATAAATGCTCGTGTAAGACTCGACCCAGGAGATGAGATTTTCAATGTCTTGCTCCTCGTAGGGCGATTTATCTGAGTTAAAAAAAGAACTCAAATTATCGGTAATCGTTTCTGAGTCCACGGTCGTTCGGGCTAAGATATCCTTCAGAAGATCCTTGATTCGCTTGAGAATAGGATCCTCGCGCATGCCGGAATACACGCAGAGTCCGGCAATTGCTGACAAGGTGTTCTTGAGAATTTCATGTGTTCGATGATCGATCGTGATCATATGCTTTACCCCGATTTCAGCTCTTGATATCCGGATTATTCTATCATAGCGGGAGAGATTTGTTGAGTCTTTGGTGTACAATGAAAATCAGGATGATGATTCCTGTCCATTCATTCTCTTCCTTTCTGCTTCCGATTGATTTCATTATAAAGGAGGATTCATATGAACATGCAAGATCTTATTTTAGATAAGCGTTTCGGCCGTGAACTGACGCAGGAACAAATCCGATCTTTTGTAGCCGGTGTTACGGATAGGAGTATTCCCGATTACCAGATATCCGCCTTTCTGATGGCCGTTGTTTTTCAGGGAATGACGGAGCGTGAAATGACGTCTCTGACCTTGGAGATGGCCAAATCGGGCGATATATGTGATCTGTCCGGGATTCCGGGTACAAAGGTTGATAAGCACAGTTCCGGCGGCGTTGGAGATAAATGTACTCTGGTCGTCCTGCCAATCGTCGCTTCGTGCGGAGTTCCTGTTGCGAAGCTGTCTGGGAGAGGCCTTGGATTTACCGGAGGCACAATTGATAAACTGGAGTCAATAAAGGGTTTTCAGACCTCTATTCCGGTATCGGATTTTGTGAGCCGTATCAAAGAATCGGGAATTGTCCTTTCAGGACAGACTCCAGAGCTCGCTCCGGCCGACAAGGCTCTTTATGCCTTGCGTGACGTTACGGGAACCGTTCAGTCGATCCCGCTGATCGCATCGAGTATTATGAGCAAGAAAATTGCCGGAGGTGCCGATGCCATCGTGCTGGACGTCACATGCGGTTCGGGGGCTTTTATGAAGGATGAAGCTTCCGCCCGCGAATTGGCGAGCGCAATGATAAAGATCGGGGCCATTGCAGGTCGCCCCGTTACCTGCGTTATCTCATCCATGGAACAGCCGCTGGGCCGGGCTGTTGGCAATGTTCTGGAGGTACAGGAAGCGATTGATGTCTTATCCGGAGGGGGGCCTGCGGATACTCGTGAAGTCTCATTGACCCTGGCGGCAGCGATGCTGATGCGTTCCGATCTGGGGAAGGGAAAAACATTCTTGGAATGCTCGCAATTGGCGGAAGAAGCAATTCGATCCGGACGGGCGAGAGCTACGTTTGACCGGTTTATTCGAGGTCAGGACGGAGAACTACACAGCGACGGTACACCGGTATTTGTGGAAAAACCGGTACAATGTGCGACCGTAACAGCTCCTCGTGCTGGTTATATAAGCACACTCGATGCACTGATGATCGGCGAAGCGAGCATGCATCTCGGCGCCGGAAGAATCAAAAAAGGTGACGATATCGACATGGGCGCGGGCATTCTGCTGCACAAGAAGATTGGAGACCTCGTGTCGGAAGGGGAACTGATTGCTACACTGTTTACCGGATCCGGATCGACGGTCGGCAAAGCCGGGACAGAAGACGTCGTGACCAGAGTACAGGCTGCAATTTCTATTCTTGCCGATCCTGTTGTGCCTCCTTCCGAAATTCTTGCCATTTTAGACGAGCAGACGGAGTGCATATCGAACCCTTAGAGGGTGGTTGCATCCGAGCGGTTGGATTGATATAATGAGCTGAACAAGAACGAATGTTTGACATGGCTTTTTCTTGAAAGGGCAGCATGATTATTATCGGCATTGATCCCGGTTATGCGATTACAGGCTACGGTGTCATAGAGTATGTTTCGAACCGTTTTCGCGTTTTGGATTATGGTGTGATTACAACAAAGCCCAAGACGGCTTTTGAATTACGGCTCTTGACGATCTATGGTGAATTGTCGGCACTGATCGAGAGATATCATCCGGATGTGATGGCCGTTGAGGAGCTGTTTTTTTCGAGAAACACGACAACGGCGATCGGTACTGCACAGGCCAGAGGAGTCATTATTCTGGCCGGGGCTGCTCACAGCTTGCCGGTGTATGAATATACCCCGATGCAGGTTAAACTCGCCGTGTCGGGATATGGCCGGGCTGATAAGAACCAGGTCATCCAGATGATTCGTGTCCTTCTGAATATCAGTAAGGATACAAAGATCATCGATGACGCGGCCGACGCACTGGCAATCGCTATCTGTCAGGCGCACTCCGGACAAATCGAGTCGAATAAAGCTGTGAGCGGATATCAATACGGACCTGTCAAGAAGACAATCACCTAACGGAGTATATAAAGGAGTCAGCAAAGAATGTACGCATATATCAGAGGAGAAATTATTTCTAAGAAAGAGGAGTTTCTCATTGTTGAGAACGCCGGTATCGGTTATAAGGTCTTTTGCCATCCACCGATGCAGGATCGTTTTGGCAAGACCGGTGACAAGGCTCTGGTCTATACCTATCTCTATGTCCGAGAGGATACATTTGCCTTATACGGCTTTCCGTCGCAGGAAGAACATGACATGTTCATTCTCCTTCTTCAGGTGTCGGGAATCGGGCCGAAGGTTGCTCTGGCCATTGTTGCGCAAGTTTCACCGAGTGAGTTTGCACTCTCTGTCATTACCGGAGATGTAAAACGCCTGACACAGGTAAAGGGTGTCGGCAAGAAGGGGGCAGAAAGGCTGATCTTGGAGCTGAAGGATAAGCTGAAGGGATTTGCTTTTGCATCCGGCAACAGTACGGACGGCCTGGAAGATCAGATTGCGGTTTCGGATTCAGGTTCGGTTCGGGTGAATGAGGCGATCAGTGCCATGATGGTTCTCGGCTATTCACCGGTCGATGCCAGAAAAGCTGTTATGTCCGTGTTTTCTGAGGACCTGACAATTGAAGAAGTGATCCGTAAGGCGTTGAAGGCTTTACTGTAAGGAGCAGATATGGATTTTGAAGATTTTGATGAATCCGAGCGAGTCGTCGGACGTGAACGACAAATCGATGATCGTGACGAACGAGGACTTCGTCCGCTGTGCTGGGATGAGTATTCCGGTCAGAAGAAGGCGAAGGAGAACCTGCGTGTATTTATTTCTGCGGCTTCCGCGCGGGGGGAAGCGCTGGATCATGTACTTCTTTATGGTCCTCCCGGGTTGGGAAAGACCACGTTAGCGGGAATCATTGCTGCCGAGATGGGCGTGAATCTGCGTATCACAACAGGACCGGCGATCGAGAAACCGGGCGAATTGGCGGCCATCCTGACGAACCTGAATGAACATGATGTCTTGTTCATCGATGAGATTCATCGTCTCAACCGCAGCGTCGAAGAGATCCTTTATCCTGCGATGGAGGACTATTGTCTGGATATTATGATCGGCAAAGGCCCTTCCGCCAGATCGATCCGGCTGGATCTGCCCAAGTTCACCTTGATCGGAGCGACGACCCGGGCAGGACTTCTTTCGGCACCTCTACGTGACCGTTTTGGCATGATCAACCGTCTTGAACTATACGACACGGAGGATCTGATGGAGATCCTTCAGCGTGACGCCGGCATTCTCAGTATAGAGATCAATGAAGACGGACTTCGCACGATTGCTTCGCGATCTCGCGGAACGCCGAGAATTGCGATACGTTTACTGAAGAGAATGCGGGATTTTGCTCAGGTCAAGGGTAAAGGTGTCATTGATTCTTACCTTGCTGATTATGGCCTTCGCGCATTGGAAATCGATGAGAAGGGTCTGGATTCGACGGACCGGCGAATCCTGACCAACATGGTGGAGATGTTCTGCGGCGGGCCGGTCGGCCTCGATACGCTGGCAGCCTGTACGGGAGAGGATCCGGTAACGATCGAAGATGTATATGAGCCATTTCTCATGCAGATTGGCTATATAGCCAAGACGCCACGCGGCAGGGTTCTTACCAGACTGGGCTGGCAGCATCTTGGACTTGCCTGTCCCGATGATTATGAGAAGAAGGTCAGAGGGCTTGGTTCCGCAGTGACCGGTGAGAGTCGCACGGATGATTTTCCGATTCAAATGACAATGGATACATGCGCCTTGGAAGATTCTTAAGCGAATCAGACATTCCATGGATTCCTCGGAGGTGACGTAAGATGAGAGACGACAAAGAGATCCTTTTACACGCTTGCTGCGGACCCTGTGCCGAATGGCCGGTTTCAGAGCTGATTGCACAAGGCCATCAACTCACTCTGTTCTACTATAATCCGAATATTCATCCTCGTTTCGAACACCAGAGACGATTGCAGAATCTCCGGATTGTTGCCGAAAATTGGCAGCTTCCGCTAATTGTCTCCGACGAATACGGTGAGGAGCTGTGGACAGAGGGTGCCTATCTCGACAGGGACAAGGATCGCTGCACCATGTGCTACCGCCTTCGTATGGATAAGGTAGCAGGAGAGGCAAAGCGGCTTGGGTTTCGGTACTTCTCGACGACACTTCTCGTTAGCCCCTACCAAAGGCATGAAGCGATCATTGAAGCTGCCGACGAAGCCGCACGAAAAAATGGCGTGATATTTCTTTATCGCGATTTTCGGCCCGGTTATCGTCAGGGACAGCAGATGGCGCGTGATCACGGATTATACCGGCAGAAGTATTGCGGCTGTATCCTTTCGTTGCAGGAATCCAGCTTCCGGGACAAGATTTATAAGGATTTTGCCGGGTCTGCGGGAGAGACATAAAGAGTTCGATATTGATCGTATATCACCATTCCCGGCTTCGTTTTCGGAGGCTTTTTCACATTCCTGACCGGACAGAAGTCGACAGGAATTTTTAAGTTCATATCTTCGTCATGAGAGGTCTTCGCATGACGCGGATCAGATGCCCGGCTTTTCTCAAGTCTTGCCGTCGTTCTTGAAAAAAATGCGGCCGTTTGAGCGGCTTGTAATATGACGCTGTCAGGAAATCCTTTTTTGCTTCCGTCAGAGCTGCGGAGAATGACATGCGTGCCCGGCATTTTTTGTACATGAAACCATAAATCATCGGGGGACGCTGTTTTTAAAGTCAACTGATCGTTCTGCAGATTGTTTCTTCCGCACAGGATCGTAAATCCATCAGCCGTCTGGTATCGACGGAAACCGATTGAAGAGGATTCCGGAGAGGACTTGCTCCCTTTTTTGTTCTTTGTCTGACGAAGCGCAGCGGCCTTTGCCGCTGCGCGGATAGCCCGACTTCCGCTTCCACCGCTCTTCGCTTTTCCCGGATGGACCGAGTCGGCATTTCCGGCCTTTGTATTTCTGGAGAAATCCTGCCTTCCGGAATGTGCCAGACCGCTCTGGCTCATTTCTTCGCGAAGCGCGGTCAGGTCATCCGGTTCCGTGGCGATATCGACCGCCTGGACCAAAGACATCAAATATTCGACGGCCTGATTGTCCTCCGCGAGAAAGCTTTCCGCAGAGGCCTTCTTTGATTTGCATTTTGCATAGCGACGGAACATTATCTGTGCATTCTGAGCAACAGATTTATTAACATCCAACGGTATTTCGACCGTCTCGTACGGGTCTTTGGAATAATCGACCGCAGCGAATGAAGCGGCGCCGGATGGTATCTGGTAAGCATTTTGCAACAGTAACGTGCCGAAAAGCTGATCCTTCTCCATATCCCGGCATAAATCGAGATCCGCCCGGTGAATGCTCTGCCTGCGTAAAGCATGATCAAGGGCTGTCTTCATGTAGGATTGCAGCTCCTTTTTCTTCTGCTCGAAATCAATGACAGAGTCCTTCGCTCGATGGACCGTATCCATGGCCTCAGAAATGGTCGGGAAGAATACAGGATAGCCGGAGTCCTTCAGCAGAAGGGCGTGATAGGAAACGGGTGGTGCGCCCTTCGCAGGAGCATAAGCCGCAGGCTTGATATCAGCCTCTAGAATCCGCCGGACAAACAGCGTTGCCGCAAAGATCAAAGATTTCTCATCCTCATTTGTGAATTGACGAACTCCCTTTCTCGCATCGATTCCCGACAAAAAGCAAAGTTCGCGGCATAGCTCTGGAGAGAAGCCCAGGAGAGAATCCTGCAGGGCCTTCTCCAATGGCCTTCCATAGGCTTCGGGAAGAAGAGGAAGCTTGTTATCGGTCAACAAAGAATAAGCTGACGTAGGATCCAACTTTCCCTGTGCCGGCGGATAATCGTAGATACGGGCGGGCATAATCTCTCTGACCCGGCTCATCTGTGAATCGACATGTAAAAGACTGTCGAAGATCCGATTCTCAGAATTCACCAGGATGATATTGCTGTATCGGCCCATCATTTCAATGATCAAGCGCTTATCCTTGCGATCGCCGATCTCATCCGTGGTCTGTACCTTCATTTCAATGATCCGCTCAAACGACGGACTGGTGATCTCCACAATCCTTGCCCCTTGCAAATGCTTACGAAGCAGCATACAAAAAGAGGGAGGAAGCATCGGATTCTCGCGAATCGAATCGGTAACATGAACGCGGGGACCTGCCGGATTGGCAGAAAACAATACACGATAATTCTGGGATCCGTTACGAACTAAAATATAAAGATCATATCGACTCGGTTGATAAATCTTATCGATTCGACCGCCCGTTAACTGCGTATGCAACTCGCGGGCCAGAAAATGAGAGGTAATTCCGTCAAGCGCCATACCCGACCTCAGCTGTCTTCCTCGACCTTACCGCGAAGTACAAATCGTACCCAGCCGATAAGGACGAGAAGAATAAATTCGATCCCGACGGCGATAAAAAATCGATCCATCAGATTGAATGATATTAAAAAGTTGATCCCGATCAAAACGGCAACTGCCAGGATCGTTAAAAGAACTCTGCCCAGGAGATGATCCTTCAGTACTTGAAAAACGGAGCGGAAGCTGATTGGTGAGGCAATCGGTTGCGCCTTCCCGTTCGCGATAGACCGGGAAGAACGTGCTGAACTGCTCCTCTTTGCCGGCGCTGTCTTCTTCTTGCCTGTTGCTGCTGTCATATCAAACCTCCAATTCCGATTGACTATCAGTATATCAAAAAAGAAGGGGCTGTTGCGAAAGTGATTGAAAATCACTGGAGCAAGGGCCTTTTTCATGTTTTTTAAAGAGAAACCACCTCCAGTGACCTTTCAAAAGGCAGCCGGTTCTTATTCACTTATTGCGGATTCTTTGTGTTTTAGGAGCAGGAAATTCAGCGATACGCTTTTGCTTCGCTGTTTCAACCAGGAATCAAGCGATTTCCTTCATTTGAAGAAGCTGGTTACATAAATGTCCTTGTATTTTAGAATGGAGTTTGTTTGTGTTGTAACCCATGCTCATCAGCAGGAATTCGGTTCGGACTCTTTTCTTTCCTCACATCAGGAATCTTCGGAATGCGCTGTCTTCTTTTATCACGCCAAAGGCGCATTCAACCTGAATGGACCGATTCATTCGAAGGAGAATTCCTTTGGGTGTTGTTATTTTTCTAAGGGGTTTTGCCGTAGTTCGGGGAAAGGGCTTTGAATTATTTATTTATCAATGATTACCGACACAATCGGGGCAAACAGACGATCTCGTATGTGCATCAATGAGTGATAAAGAAATTATTCGTCAATGATTACCGACTAAATCGGCGAAATGCGAATTTTCGTATGTGCATCAATGAGTGATAAAGCTATTATTTATCAATGATTACCCACACAATCGGCGCAAACAGATGATCTCGTATGTGCATCATTGAGCAACAAAGAAATTATTCGTCAATGATTACCGACTAAACAGGTAAAAAATGTCGAATTAGTAGGTATCAGAGCTTGCGAAGTGATATATTTCCGCGCCGGCGGAAGGATCGGGAGCCGGATTTTACCGCCTAAAACAACCAAAACGCGCATCTAGGCGGTATTTCCGCTCCTCGGTGGCGGGATGAGAACCCAAGAATACCGCCTAGAACGGTCAAATCGCGAATTCAGGCGGTATTTGCGCTCCGTGCGATGGGTTGGGAACGAAAGAATACCGCCTAGAACGGTCAAATCGCGAATCTAGGCGGTATTTGGGAGCCGTGGAGCGCATCGGGAGCGAGAGTTTTTGGACAGGAACGCCATCCTCCTAAAACAATCAGATCGCACATCCAGGCGGTATTTTCAGCAAGTAGTACGTCTCTTAAAGGAACAATTTAATCGGCACTTGCTGCAGCATTTCATCACGCAATAATGAGATGCGATCACAAATTCCAAACCGGCAATTGCTGTCAGTGATTGAAGGAATATGAAAAGCCAGCGCCTTTATACACAGGTAAATAATAGAGGCTGCTGCATCCTGAACTTTACAGTTCTTTTTGCAACAGCCCCTTCTTTTGTAATACGGGAAAAAAGATCAGGATTCTGAAGCCTCTGCTTCACCGGAAGCCTTTGCCCGCTTCTTGCTTCCTTCGGATATCTTCTGCATCAGAATGATTGTAAAGAAAAACAAGGTGAGAACCATAAACACGCCGATCAATCCGACCGCGACAACAAACAGGCCTTGAGCCCAGAGATCCATCGCCTGCAAGCTCTTGATTGAAAGATCACCGGACGACTGTAGTGCAAGTAAAAACATAGTTTGCCTCCTTAACCCACTTTTGTCAGCATGTCGATCAAAGCGATGACAATACCACCGGCTACAATCGATCCGAGCTGTCCGGCGACGTTTGCACTGATCGCCTGCATCAGAATGAAGTTCGTCGGGTCTTCCTTCTTTGCCATCTTTTGAATAACACGTGCCGACATCGGGAATGCCGAAATACCAGCAGCACCGATCATCGGATTAATCTTCTTCTTGAGGAAGAGATTCAGGATTTTGGCGAAAATAACACCGCCCGCTGTGTCAAAGATAAAGGCGAACAAACCGAGAGCAAGGATAAATGCCGTGACAAGATCAATGAACTTGTCAGCGACCATTGTCGATCCGATTGTGATACCGAGAAGCAGAGTAATCAGATTTGCCAGTTCATGTTGTGCGGTCTGAGACAAGCTCTCGAGAACACCGGATTCGCGAATGAGATTACCGAACATCAGGGAACCGACCAGCGGAACACTCATGGGAACGATGATGCCGGCTATAATCGTTACGAGTATAGGGAAGATGATTTTGATTGTTTTTGATACAGGCTCTTCGTGGTAATCCATACGAATCATTCGTTCCTTTTTTGAAGTCAATGCCTTTATAACAGGCGGCTGAATAATCGGAACGAGGGACATGTACGAATAGGCAGCAACGGAGATCGGCCCCAGGTAATCGACCAGATTGAAGTGGTTGGCAACGAACAGCGTTGTCGGACCGTCGGCGGCACCGATGATACCGATCGCGGAAGCAAGCTTCAACGTATAAGAACTGTCAATGCCAGGAATGAAAATAGGAAGGATAAAAAGGGAAGTAAAGAAAGTAACAAAGATTCCAAATTGAGCTGCCGCTCCGAAGAAAATCATATATGGGTTCTTAAACAGCGGCGTAAAGTCAATCATAGCTCCGATTGCAATAAAAATCAGGATCGGGAATAGTTCTGTCGCGATACCTGCATCGAACAGAACTTTTAAGAATCCGCCCTCGGCATTCTGCGAAATGACGCCGAAAATGTCAGTCGGAACACCGGCTATGCTTAAGGGGAGGTTGACGAGGATTGCGCCAAAACCGATTGGAAGCAGAAGAGCAGGCTCATACTCTTTCTTGATTGCGAGATAAATCAGAACACCGCCGATCACATACATAATCAGTGCTTTCCAGTTATCCCCCTGTCCGAAGTAGACAAAACCGTTGAGAATTTCCTTAAGGACTTCAATCATCAGATGTACCTCCCTGTGTGTCGTACCGTCCGATTGGTCATTCCATCGTTGCCAAGAGACTCTTGATCTTATCTGTCGGATTGATCAGATTTGACAAAGAGGAGTCGTGGTTGATGGCGTCAATCAGCAGAGCGACAAATTTTGCCATATTTACATCGCAGAACCAAGGCGCCGTCAGGAGCTCCGGTCTCCGGTAAATCAGATTTGTGGCATACACCATATTGATGATGCCTTCCGCATAAGCCTTATCAAAACACTCAATCCCTTCTGTGAAAAGTCCGAAGGTAGCAGCGCAATAGATGTTGCGCGCTCCACGCTTCTTCATCTCCCGTCCGATATCAAGCATCGATTCACCTGATGAAATTATATCGTCAACAATCAAAATGTCCATACCTTCGACAGAATCTCCCAGGAATTCATGCGCAATAATAGGATTTCTGCCATTTACGACCTGTGTGTAATCTCTGCGCTTATAAAAGGTTCCGAGAGGAATACCGAGAATTGAGGCAAAATACATGGCACGAGTGATGCCGCCTTCATCCGGGCTGACAATCATGAAGCGCCCGTTATTGAAGTTCAGATTCGGGATTGTACGGAACATCGCCTTGATGATCTGATAATTCGCAGAAAGACTCTCAAAACCGGAAGTCGGAATTGCGTTTGCAACACGCTCGTCATGCGCGTCAAAGGTGATAATGTTCTCGACACCGAGACCATATAGTTCTTCCAGCGCAAAAGCACAGTCAAGAGATTCACGTGCGTTTCTCTTGTGCTGTCTGCTCTCGTAAAGGAACGGCATGATGATGTTAACGCGGCGCGCTTTTCCCGAACAGGCAAGAATGACGCGCTTCAAGTCCTGATAATGGTCATCAGGGCTCATGTGATTCTCTTTGCCGAACATCTTGTACGTACACGAGAAATTCATGACATCGCTGATAATGAACAAGTCATGTCCGCGGACCGAATGAGAAATGACGGCCTTTCCCTCGCCGGAAGAGAATCTCGTATTATCGACATCGATACGATAATCATTTCGAAAAAATCCGGGATAGCGGCTGACCAGAAGCTGTTCCTGGTATTCCGATCTTCTCTTGTTGAGGTAGAAATTGACACGTTCGGAAAATTCCATGCTTCCCTTGAGCGGTATCATCCCGATCGGTCCGACCGGAGCCATCGGATTGTCTCCATACTGGTTATATCTGGAATAAGACTTCTCGTCGGCAGATGAAGGAATTGATATCATTTTTGCGATCCCCCTAATGTTGCTTACAAAAAACTACTCGAATAATTCACCGATGCGAATTTGACTTAACAGATCCTGAATGCGGATGCTCGGGTTGATCAGGTGTCCAAGGGATTCGTCCACGTTGATCGCGTCGATCAAACGGGCTACAAAAGGTGTCATATTAACGTCAATATACCAGGGAGCTGAAAGAAGCTCCGGACGCCTGTAAGTGAGATTCGTGCAGAGGACCTGCTTGATGGTACCCTTGCGCACATATTCCTCCACATGAGCAATCCCCTCCGTGAACAAACCGAAGGGCGCGGCACAGAAAACATCCTTCGCCCCCTTATCACGTAAGAATTGTGCGGTCTCGGTCATTGTTCTGCCGGAATTGATCATATCGTCGACAATCAGGATATCCTTGCCTTCGCAGTTCTCTCCGAGGAAACGGATCTCCTTGACCGGATGCTCTCCGTTAACACGTGTCGAATAGTCCAACCGGCGATAGAAGATTCCAAGCGGCAGGCTCAGCATGGAAGAGTAGAATACAGCACGCGATACACCCGTCTCATCAGGGCTCACGACCATCATATTCTCCTTGTTGATTTTCAGAGAAGGATTCGTTGAGATCAGCGAGCTGATGATTTTATACGCGGATTTCGGAGTCTCGACGCCCATCAGAGGTACGGCGTTCGTGATGCGAATATCATGAGGATCAAAGGTGATCAGATTCTCGACGCCGAGCTTATACAGTTGTTGAAGCATAGAGGCGCAGTCAAGAGATTCTCTCGAATTTCTCACATCCTGCCGGCCCTCATACAAAAACGGCATGATGACATTGATTCGACGGGCTTTTCCGCTGACGGCCATGATAATACGCAGCAAATCCCGAAAATGATCGTCGGGACTGGAGTAATGATCTTCACCGAAAACAGAAAAGGATGTCTGGTGAGCCAGAACATCCGTAATAATGAATATATCATGACCGCGAACCGTCTGGTTCAGCGTAACCTTGCCCTCGCCGGTCGCAAAGCGAACAATCTGTGATTGAATCGTGTAATCATCCCTCAGATAGCCGACACTTCGCACATAAGGACTTTTCTCTTCATCCATATGGCGGAGTCTCTTCTCATAAAGAACACGATTCACCTCGCGTACGAAGTCCGTGTTCGAAGTATGACAAATAATACCTATGGGTCCGAAAGGCTCGAGCAAATAACCTCGATAATCCTTTGCGGATGAGTGACTGGATTCAGAAAAAAGAGATGCTGGCATGTATCCCCCCAAAACTGGATCACGTTATTGCGTCGTATAGTGACAAAACGATTCGACATTTCTGACACGAAAACAGTATACAGCTTTTCCCGGTGTTTTTGAATCATGCAAATTCACACGAAAAGAACATTTTGATCAAGCCGATTTGTGTAAAACTCTGATAAATTCGAAGGAGCTTCACACACTTTGCCACCAAACTATCGAAGAATCGAAAAGAATGGTAAAGTACACAATAAAACAATACCACATTTTTCATGAAGGAAGGTTCAAATGATTTTAGATTTTCGAAAAACAGATTTTTGGGGAGTGGCTGCGGAGATTTCTTCGTGTCCTCCATCAGATCGCCCGGAAGTCGTTCTCTCCGGAAAGTCTAATGTCGGCAAATCAACCCTTCTCAACGCACTTGCGGACAACAGGAAGCTGGCCCGTGTCAGTCAGGCCCCGGGCAAGACACGACTGGTCATCTATTTTGATGTGGACGGGGCTTTTTATTTCGCGGACCTTCCGGGTTACGGCTATGCGAAGGCACCGAAGGATGTTAAGGAGAAATTCTCCAAGCTTGTCGACCAGTATTTCTCGAGCGGACGTAAAATATCGCTCGTACTTCATCTCCTGGACATCAGAAATGATCCGTCCATGGAAGATCAGAAAATGCTCCATTATATGAATCAACAGAATATTCCCTATTTCCTTGTTTTCACGAAATGTGACAAGCTTTCCCGTCAACAGCTGAATAAGAGACTTTCAGAAATGACGGACGTTCTCAATATCCAGGATCAGGCCGTTTGCTTTGCGGTTTCTGCCGAGAAGAAGCAGGGGCTGGAAGATTTACGAACGGCGATCACAGAGTTTCTTTTTCCCGACTGATAAAGCATGCAGATTCTTGCGACTTTTTGACGGCTGTTGTCGGATTCGTATCAAAAAACACCCTTCTTGAAACGATATACTCTCCTTAGCTACGGAATCGAGCGGATTAGCGCTGCGAAATCAAGCGGAAGGAGGGTCATGCTTTGCGACAGTCTGTATCTTTTTGTCGAAGGAAGACCAACGCGATTCGAATCTTTCATCGTGCAGAAGGGTATGTTTATCGCTATTTTTTTCATAAAGCGAAGCCATTATGTGAGGATAGCCTCGCGCACCTTGCGTCGTCCTTCTTTTCGCGACCGATCGTTATTTTGGCTATCTGCGGGTACGCCGGCTCTGTTTGCGCTTTTTCTTTCTCCCTTGCTTCCGGATTTGTATTTTGTCTGTTAATTATTCTTTTTCTGGCTGCAGTTTCGCCTTTTGCTTCGCCTATGGATCGGAAATTGCGGACGCAGATCATCCTGTCGCTGCTCCTTGGCTCCGTCTTGATGATGTATTGCTTTTCCTATGTTTTTTATCGAAAAACCACAGTGGACAAGCGCCTTTTCATCGGAGATGCTTCTTATCACAGTATTTATGATGAGTTCAACGGTGTCATACGATCGGTCGATGAATCAAGAAGCGGGTACCGGACCTATGTGATGGAGATGGATCACAGTGTACTTGTCGTGTTTGGCGCAAGGGAGGTCAGCGCTTCTGAGGGGGATCGTGTCAGTGTTCTTGGCCGGCTTATGCGGATCGAGGGAGCGAACAATCCCGGCGGCTTCAGCCGATACGATTATTTCTCGCGCAAAGGGATCTTTCTGGAGATAGCGACCTATGATGATTGCGTTCATGTCATAAAGAAGAGCCAGGAGGTAAGCTCTGTTTGGCGCCAGTTATCAATAATCGGAGATCGCCTCCGCTTTCATTTCGGTGAGACAGTGGAACTGGTTCTCCCGCAGGAGGATGCAGGATTGCTGATGGCCATGTTGCTTGGGGATACGTCGAAGGTGTCCGGCGAACTGAAGTCGGATTTTCGCCTGCTGAATTTGTCGCACCTAACGGCGGTTTCCGGCGCGAATATCGCATTTTTCTTGATGCCGGCCTCAGGAGCGGTCCGGATCATCACGGGGAGGCGCAAGGTGCGGGGAGCTATCCTTCTTCTATTTCTCCTGTTCCTTGGCTTTTTGACCGGGTGGAGTGCTTCTGTATGCCGGGCAATCCTGGTGGCGGCGACACATATCGTATCTGACTTGTCAGCCAGGCGTCACTGTCCGATCTGTGCGATTTGCTTCGCTCTGGCGGTTATGATCTTCATTGATCCTTTCGCGGCAGTAGACATCGGCTTGTGTCTTTCCGCCAGTGCCGCGCTATCACTTGTAGTTTTTTCGGATTCTGCCATAAAGGCTTTCACTCATGCCGGCTTGAACCGGCATATAGCTTCACTTATCGTGCCTGCGGTCTGCGCTCATATCGGCATGCTTCCCTGGATGATTTATCTGTCGGGAAGGGAATCCATGTTTCTGCTTGCGGTGAATATCATTGGCAGCTTTCTGGCCGAAGGAATATCTATATTCGGTTTGGCGGCCGCTCCTTCTTTGTTATTTCCGCTCTGGTTTCGCATATTCTGGCCGGCGAGGCTGCTTTTTGCGCCGGTTAAGGGCTTGTTGTTCTTGCTCAGAGCGCTGGCTGAGCACAGTGTCACATGGGGGCTTGATGCCTTCCGTCTGCAGACAGCTGAGCCCGTGTTGCTGATTGCGGCTGCAGGGACATTTATTGTTTTTCTCATGCGGAAATCATACGTAAAGAGGATCATGGGAGTGATGGCAATCATTATCTTGTGTTTTGGAATCACTCTTCAAATCTGCGCCCGGCAGAAGCTGCCCCTGGCCACTATCATTTTTTCGGATGTCGGACAGGGAGATTCCTGCCTGATTCTTTTGCAGAACGGTAAGAGCATTCTAGTCGATGCGGGGACAGAGGAAGAGGGGGAGCGGGTTCTTTTACCGATGCTGAACGAATTCGGGATCGATAAGGTGGACCTATGTATCCTTACCCATCTACACAAAGATCATGGAGGAGGTTTTCTTCCGCTTATACGGGAAAACAGGGTATGCTCCATCTTCACGCCGGATCAGAGCGACGGATCAGAGTTGTCGGACCTGTTTATGATATGCGAAACAGAAAATGTACAAATTCACACCTTGAGGAAAGATGATAGAATGATGTTGTCCGATTACGTGTCCATCGACGTACTGTTACCTGCAGAAATCACAGAAAATGGCGGGAACGCTGATTCAGCCGTGCTTTTCTTGGATGTACACGGAACAGGGATTCTCCTTATGGGGGATGCTGGATTTGAGCAGGAAGAATGTCTGGACAATATCGATATTTCTGATGCGCTTTTTCAGGATACGGACATACTGAAAGTCGGACACCATGGCAGCAAATACTCGACAGGAAGCGATTTTCTGTCTATGATTTGCGCGGAGACTGCCATTATCAGCGTCGGAGAGAACGGATATGGCCATCCGGCAGAAGATACACTGTACCGCTTGGAGGAGCATGGAGTGAAGACATTCAGGACCGATTGGTCCGGAGCAGTTATTGTACAGATATTCAGCGAACGATATCAGATTCAGACCAGTCTGGTAGCCTGAGAGGAGAGTTCATGGCAAAGCCGAAAAACACCGCAAACAAACAATCTACACCGATTGCAAAATCCTATGACGATCTTGCACAATCTCTGAAGAATAATCAGATCCAATCCGTCTATCTTCTTTTCGGGGAAGAGGATTATCTGATCGAACAGGTGATTCGGGCACTCTCTCGCCGATTGATCGCTCAGGGCTGTCAGGATGCAGACATGTATTCTGCGAATTATTCATCTACAAAAGCAGATCCGGATAGGCTGTATGAGCTTGTCAACACTCCTCCGTTTCTGTCGGACAAACGGCTGATCGTGATTCAGGAGTCCGGGCTTTTTTCTGGAAAATCGCCGGAAACGCCCGAGGCTGCACAGTCATTCGTCCGGCTTTTCGAGAACATACCGGATTCCTCCTGCCTGGTATTTGTGGAAGAGAAGGTGGATAAACGCAAGAAGGTTCTGTACGAGGCCGTCACGCAGAATGGAATGGCTGTGCATTTTGCCAGGCGAAGCGCGGATGATCTCGGCAAATGGATTGCCGGTACACTTAAGAGACATGAAATCCGGATTACCGTCGATGCAATGGGGAGTCTGATCGATAGGACAGAAGGCAGCATGAGGGTTCTCGATAATGAGGTCAAGAAACTGATACTGGCTTGTGACGGATACGCCAGCAAGGAGATCAGCCTTTCTGATGTCGACGCAATATGTGTACCGGATATACGCGGATCCGTGTTTCAAATGACAGATGCCATCGGTGCCAGAGACATTGGAAAGGCGCTGCGCGTGCTGGATACACTGATATCACTCAAAGAACCGATACCCCGTATTCGATTTATGCTGGCCAGACATGTCCGACAACTGATCTGTGCCAAGGAAATGGCCAGGCAGGACGATATCATTTCTTCCCTGAAGGTCGTACCCTTCGTGGCAAGAAACCTCTTGTCGCAGTCAAGAGCTTTTCGGATGGAGGAGCTTCTCGCGCTGTATGAATCATGCTCCGTATCGGACTTCGAAGTAAAGACGGGAAAGATGGATGACAGGCTGTCGATGGAGTTGCTCTTATCGGCGGCAGCCAAGGGAGAATAACTGATCATACCTATTTGACGGTTTATCCGGTTTAAGATAAAATCAGTTGGGTTTTAATAGAAGTAGGAGGACGTAACATGGCAAAGATTTTGATGAAGACTCCGTTGGTTGAAATGGACGGAGATGAAATGACGCGAGTGATCTGGCAACAGATCAAAGACATTTTGATTACGCCTTTTGTCGACCTGAAGTCAGAGTATTACGATCTTTCCCTTGTGAACCGGGACCTCACTGACGACCAAGTAACCATAGATTCTGCCAACCGAACGATTGAGCTCGGAGTTGCCGTCAAGTGTGCGACGATCACTCCCAATGCGCAGCGTATGGAAGAATACAAGCTCAAGAAGATGTGGAAGAGTCCGAACGGGACCATTCGAGCCATTATGGACGGTACCGTTTTCCGTGCTCCTATCCTTGTCGACGGCATCACACCCTATGTCTCCTGCTGGAAGAAGCCGATTACGATAGCCCGTCACGCATACGGTGATGTATATAGAGATTCCGAGATGCTGATCCCGTCCGAGTGCACGGCGGAGCTACTTGTTACGTTTCCCGACGGAACCACCAAAGTACAGAAGATTCACAAGTTCGATGGACCCGGAGTGATCCTTGGCATGCACAACACAGATAAATCCATATCAGCATTTGCACGTTCCTGCTTTTGTTATGCCCTTGATATCAGACAAGACCTTTGGTTTGCTACGAAGGATACGATCTCAAAGACATACGATCATCGTTTCAAGGATATTTTCCAGGAAATCTTTGAAGCTGATTTCAAGGATAAATTCGAGGAAGCAGGCATTTCCTACTTCTATACATTGATCGATGACGTGGTTGCCAGAGTAATGCGTTCTGAAGGCGGCATTCTTTGGGCGTGCAAGAATTATGACGGGGATGTGATGTCCGATATGATTGCTTCCGCTTGCGGAAGCCTTGCCATGATGACTTCTGTTCTGGTTTCCCCTGACGGGAAGTTCGAATACGAAGCTGCGCACGGAACGGTTACCCGTCATTACTACAAATATCTGAAGGGTGAGACAACATCTACAAATCCTATGGCAACAATTTATGCGTGGTCCGGTGCACTTCGTAAACGAGGACAACTCGACGAACTTCCCGAGCTTGTCGAATTTGCCGACAGACTCGAGAAAGCATCTATCACAACGATTGAAGCGGGAATCGTTACCGGTGACTTAGCCCCACTGATGAAGGGCAAAGAAGTGAAGGTAGTTACGACCGAGAATTTTCTAAAAGCAATCGCTTCTAGAATTTGAGAATCATATGAATAACGAGGAGAATGTATGAGTTATTTTGAGCAATGGAACCAAAGTATTGAGCAGCCGATCGATCAGACACAATATACAGCCTATGTCCAGAAATACTACGATCTGGAGAAGGACGCGTACGACCGGATTTTGAAGAATTATCCGGAGAATGCGGAGTTCCTTTCGGGAAAGGCTCTTGATCTTGCTAAAAAACTCGGATTCAAAGAAAGTGAGATGGAGATCTTTGTCGGATTTATCGACGGGATCAATCCAAGTCTTCTTGTGGAGCAGAAGTGTGAAGAGATCGATAATGAGACTGAAATCTCCTTGCAGATCGACTATGAGAAGCTTTACTGGAACATGCATGACGCGAAGGCAGACTGGCTGTACAACCTGCCCTCATGGAACGACGTGCTCACTAAAGAGAAGATGTCAGACATTTCGAAGCAGTATCGCGAATCCAAAACCGTTCATGTGGAGAAGATAGGGCGCAATGACCCTTGTCCCTGTGGCAGCGGTAAAAAATACAAGAAATGTTGTATGGGAGAGCCAAAGGATTCAGAGGAATAACAAAGAGAATCGGAGCAATGGATTGATTGATTTGTTTTGTTGATGCCCGAAAAAGGGGGTAACAGAACAATGTCCAGATTAATGCAGGAAGTACCGGTATCCAGCAGACCTTATGAACGACTTGAGGCATATGGAGAAGCTTCGCTTTCTGATGCGGAGCTTCTTGCTATTCTGTTTCGAAGCGGATCAAGGGGATCTTCATCCCTTGATCTGGCACAACAGATTCTGCTTCTTGATACGGGAGGACAGGGTCTGTCTTTTCTGCGAGACAAATCCGTGGAAGAACTGACCGAGTGCAAGGGAATGGGCAAGGTCAAGGCATTGACGATCAAAGCGGCTATGGAGTTGGGCAAACGTTCTCTGCGTGGGGAACCGTTTTGGAAGAATACGCAAATATCCTCTCCTGCCGATGCCATTAGTCTTTTCGAGAATGAGATGTCCTTCCTGCAAAAAGAGGAGGTCCATATTGCTTTGCTGGATACGCGACACCGCGTCATACGCCGTGCTGTCGTCTCGTCCGGAGGGCTCGCCTCGACCGGAATCTATCCGCGGGAGCTTCTCCGGGAAGCAATCAAAGCCAATGCGTCGGCACTGATTCTGGCCCATAATCACCCGAGCGGAGATCCGAAACCGAGTCCGGACGATATTTCGACGACCCGTTCTCTGAAAAAGGCTTCAGATCTGATCGGCATCGATTTGATCGATCATATCGTTGTCGGCCGGGGATCAAGTTCAAGCATGAAGGAGATGGGCTATCTCTAAGGAGGAAGTTTTCGACAATATATGGTATAATTTTTCGTGATCTTACGATCTTACTTTCATGGAAAGCGTATATGCTTTCGCCAAGCTTGAGGTGCTCTGTGCTTAAGAAATTACTGGCTAACAAGGTATTTATCGTTGTTTTGGTTGCACTCCTTTTGGTGGCTATCATCATTTTTGATTCCATTCAAGGCAATCTTGTCCATAACCTCTCGTCTCCAATCTCCGTTGCGATGAATCCCATTCAGACAGCGATCTCAGGAGGAGGGAACAGCATTTCCGACTTTTTTGCGGCGATCACAGATGGAATTGCCATCAGACAGGAAAACAATGAACTGAAGAACCGGATTGCAGAGCTTGAATATCAAGTCAAGGTAAAAGAGGAGGCTTCCCTGCGATGGGAGGAGTTGAAGGACGCTTTTCATATCAAGGATTCGTTCGAAAGCTATGAGATTTTTGGTGCGTCCATTTTATCAAGAGAAGCGGACGAATGGTTCAGTGTCATTCGGGTGGCTGCCGGTAATCATACGGGTATTCATATATCTGAGGAGAATCCTTCCTATGCTGTTGTCGACGCTCAGATGAATTTGGTCGGCAAGGTGTATTCAGCAGATTTTACATCATCTAAAGTGATGCCCGTCCTTCACGAGGGCTTTACTGTTAACGCGAAGGTCAATTCGGTAAACGGCGCCGATGTTATGGTGCATGGAGAAGTTGAACTGAAGGAAGACGGTTTGTGCATGGTTGATCAGATTGATGAGAACGCGGTGCTTAAGGTCGGAGACGAACTGGTGACGAATGGTCTGGGAGGACTGTTTCCGGCTGGCATTCCGATCGGCGTCATTGTATCGATCGACGACAGCTCGCCGCTCAATCGTTATGCGACGATGAAGCCTTATGTGGATATCGCCAACCTGAATGATGTTTTCATTATGATTCCGCCGACGGCGAACATGGAAGCGTCTATTTCACCTGTGCCTACACCGTCTGAGAATCCGGCCGGGCAATAAGAAGAGAGGACTCTACTTGAAGAGAAGTGACAGGATCCGACAAATTGCTGTTTATGCGATATATATTATGTTTTTTTCTGCTTTGCAGGTATCTTTTCCGCAACAGCTTTCTTTTCGCGGACAGACTGCTGACTTTATGCTTGTGATCGTGATCTTGAGCGGGTATTTTTTCAAAACCTTCGACGGGGCGGTTGTCGGACTGACAGTTGGTCTGATTCGGGATGTCATGTCCGGCATGACGCTCGGAGTCGGGGCTCTTGTCTTTATGTTCATCGGGATTGTATCGTCGTTCTTTTTTTCCAAAGCTTTTCACAGCCGGGTGACCCTGGCTTTTCTCCAGGTGGCATTGATCACGTTATCCTACAAGATCATCGGACACCTGATTTTTTATTTTGTACCGCTTTTCCTGCGTCATGATACATCCTATCTGCCGATTCAAACCATTGTTTTTGACAGTATTCTGCCGCAACTGCTTATTAACTTACTTATTGCTGTGCCTCTGATTCTATTATTGAAGTATCTGGGGCCATATCGTATTGGGTACTCGATACCGGTAAAAGGTGAGGATGTATCGACGGAGGAATTATGGCGAAGCAATTAAACGATGACGGAGTATATGTTTTTGATCAGGACCATGTCGATTCCGGATCACTTGAGACTCCTGCACCGGTGTTTTCCATTTTGCGACTCTTGCAGAGTCGCTATACGATTCTTGGCATTATCTTCTGGGTATTTGCCGTAACGATTCTCGTTATGACAGCCAATTTGCAGCTTTCCGGTAACACGACGCAGATCCTCGCATCCTATACCGGAGTATCAAGACAATATGGTGTTAAAGCGCCGAGGGGTGACATTGTCGACTGCAACGGCATCGTCTTGGCAACCTCCGAAGAAGTGAATACGCTCATGCTTGCGAATGCCAAACTTAAGGATGACAAGCTGAATGCCATGCTCTTGGATCTCTCCTATTTATTGGATCAATACAATGTCACCCCGGTATATGAACTTGCCGAATACTTACAAATTGATCCATATCTCTTTTTGAAGGATTCAGAGAAGACGATTGCTTGGCAAATCAGTCCGAATCTCTTTAAACTTAAGGAGTCAACGACAGATTCCATCGTCTCGTATTCTGATACGTATGTGAAAATGGATCCTCAAGTTTTTTTCCTGTATTTGAGATCAAAGGAAGTCTTCAACATCTCGACGGAATACTCCGAAGAGGAGGCTTACCGTATTGCTCTGCTCCGATATCAGATCTACGCTGCCAGATGGGCATTCCAGACAGGGACTCCCGTAAAAATTGCCACGGATGTCCCGGATGAATTGATCGCCATTTTATTGGAGCAGAATAATAAGTATTTTGGAGTTATTGCGGGCAAGGAGTATCGACGCGTATACTCTCCTCTTGCCAAGACCTCGTCTTCGGTCGTCGGATATATTGGAAAAATCTCACAGGAAACCTTTTCCTCCTTGAAAGACTTCGGATACTCAGCTGATGACGTCGTCGGACAGCAGGGAATAGAAGCGCAGATGGAACGATACTTGCACGGACAATCCGGTATCGAGCCATATAATGTCTGGACAACCGACGAGGCGGGGGGGATGTTTTTCCCGGAAACCATCGGCGTTAAGCCTCAGCCCGGAGCGAAAGTCCGGCTGACGATCGACACTCGTTTGCAGAAGGTCGCAATGGACGCGCTGAAAGAATATATTAAAGAAGCCGCAGAAGAACCGGAAGCGATAGAGAAGGGATATAAGACAGCTTCCGGTGGTGCCGTCGTCATGTTGGATGTCAAGACGGGAGAAATCTTAACGATGGTCTCTTATCCGAACTTTGATCCGATGGACTTCGTCCTTACTATGGATGGTGACGCACGGGCTCAGGAACAGGTGAATTATTATCTGGGACTTGGCGATTACAGTGCCGTCACAGAGGAGGATAAGCCCTTGTTTAACAGGGCGATTCAGGCTTATTACGCTCCCGGATCCACTTTCAAGATGGTTACTGCTGTTGCAGGCCTCGAAAAGGGAGTCATTTCAGCCGGATCGAATACATACATATGTAAGAGTCCCTATGAAATTGATGCAGGCTTCGTTGTAAAGTGCCTGGAGAGACCGGACGATGGGCATGGCCCGTTATCCTTAGAGCAGGGACTTGCAACATCCTGCAATCTGTATTTTCAGCAATTGGGCATTAAAACCGGAATCGACGCGATTGATTATTGGGGCAAGGTTCTTGGGCTCGGAGAATTAACCGGAATCGATCTTCCCGGAGAGGTCAAAGGCTTTCGGGCAAGCAAGGAAGTCAAACGTTTACTTCGCGAGCAGGAATACGATAAGACCTGGTTCATAGCCGATACCGCTCAAAGCTCTATCGGTCAGTTCGACAATTCCTTTACGATCATTCAACTGGCACGATACACAGCCGCTCTGGCAACGAATACACTGGTCACGCCGCACATTATTAAAGACGTTACGGCTGCTGACGGAACTACACTGTATGCAGGATCGACATATATTGAACAGTTGCCCTTGTCTGAATCGACACTAGGTGCGGTTCGACAAGGTATGCTTGCCGTTGGAGCGAATGATCAAGGTACGGCATATGAGAATTTTATGGATTTTCCGATTGCTGTGGCCTGCAAAACAGGAACTGCCGAGACAGGTTTAGAATATATTAAAAAAGAGTATTCGAATGGCTTGTTTGTCATTTACGCTCCATATGACGATCCGCAGGTCGCTATCGCTCTTGTTGTCGATCGCGGAGCATGGGGGTCATTGACGACAGGCATCGCGAAGAAACTTCTGATGGCCTATTTCGATGTAGCCGAATCTGATCAAACGAAGGTGACCCAATCTGATGCGGCGATTGGTGATGTTCCGGCGGCCACTCCGACACCGGAGTCCTCCGGAACAACGGCAACAGAAGCCGGTCAGAATTGATACCTTTTGTTCGGAAACTATCACTTTTAGACAAAAAGTCTCGTGTCGATTTGATTGATTCATCAATAGTTTTTCCTTGCGGTTTACACTCAGTATTTGTAAAATGAATGGTAAGTGAAGAAGCAGGAGGGATTTATGAAGATTGTCCTATTGGCAGACGGCCGAAAGAACGAGCTACTTGTAAACTTCTGCATTGCATATCGTCAGCTTTTATCGAAGCATGATGTTTTTTCCATGCAAAATACTGCAAAGCTTCTGCAGCAGTCTTCTGAAATCGATGTCTTTGGACTTTCCATGGACTATTCCAGCGGTTTTGACCAATTAGCATCCAGAGCAATGTTCAATGAGTTGGACGCCGTCATTTACTTGCGAGATGCGCAGATTGGAATGTATGATCAACCCAATGCCCTATTGAAGGCATGTGACTACAATAATATACCCTACGCGACGAATCTGGCTTCCGCAGAAATCCTTATCCTCGCCATTGACAGAGGAGACCTGGATTGGAGAGATTTAATTCGATCCTGAACCCCTGTTCCCATTTTGTATTTTGACTAAGCTACCCTGTTCTGAGCTTTCTCGGGAGATTTCTCATGGAAATAAAATGCTATCCGTATGGGCCTTTGCAAGCTAATGCTTATGCTGTCAAATGTGGAAATGACGCTATTGTCATTGACCCCTGTGTGACATTCGAAGCCATGGAACTGGATTCTCTTGTCGTTCACGGTATTTTCTGTACACATGGTCACTTCGATCATATTTACGAAGCTGATTCCCTGCGAAGGAGAACAGGGGCAAAGATCATGGCTCATACGGCGGAGTGCCCTATGATTGTTTCCGGACATGGAGCTGTTTCTTTATCGCTCAATACAAAGCTGACTGTATCAGAACCGATTCTTCGATTAAGTGATAATGACATTTTCAGCACCGCAGACCTTGGTTTTACCACGCAAACAGATTTGAAAATCCAGGTGCTTCATACTCCGGGACATACGTCAGGGTCGATTTGTTTGCTTTTCACGGAAAAAACTTCCGCAGGGGTGGAATATGCTCTGTTTTCCGGAGACACGATATTCTACGAGACGATCGGAAGGACCGACCTGGGCGGTTCGATGACAAAGATGCTTCAATCAATATCGAGATTGTCTTTGTTGCCGGAAGACGTGAAGGTCTACCCCGGTCACGGTCCCTCAACGACCATCGGACACGAGAAAAGAAATAACCCGTACTTTACACCGTTTCAGTGAAATGTTAATATGTTTCGTACGTCGGACGGCCGTTTTTTATGAAATTGCTGAATATGCGCAATATATAAAAATCCGTCGGGATGAGATATCCGTCCAGCGCTGGGGCGGATTTTATTTTTCTATACGAGTTTCGTGCGAATGCATGTGAATCGACAATATCCTTCCTGCCAGGAGGCAAATATGAATGATCTTAAATCTTCTCTGTATTCAATCCGGGACAATTTCCAGAAGGAATTGTCAGAAATCGAGACTTCCGTAGAAGCAGATGCTATTCGCGTTCGCTATTTCGGTAAAAAGGGTGAGCTGACTGCTCTTCTTCGCGGGATGGGATCTCTGTCTGCGGAAGAGAGACCTGTTGTAGGTCAGCTGGTCAATGACATTCGAGAAGAGATGGAGATCCGCTTGAATGAACGCATTTCGTCCATTGTATCGGATGAAAAGGCAGCACGTCTTCTCGCTCAGACAATCGATGTTACGATGCCGGCAAAGCCTCAGTCTCTGGGAACACGTCATCCGATTTATATGGTGGTCGATGAGATCTGCAACATCTTTCTGGGCCTTGGTTTTTCTATTGCGGAAGGCCCGGAGGTGGAATACGATTCATATGGATTCGAGAAGCTTCGTCTGCCCAAGGGACACCCTGCTCGTGATACGCAGGACACGTTCTATTTCTCGGAGAATATTTTACTGCGCCCCCAGACCTCGCCTGTTCAGATCCGCGTGATGGAGGTTACACAGCCTCCGATTCGTATCGTCTGCCCCGGCAAGGTATATCGTTCGGATACTCTTGACAGCACGCACTCACCGATTTTTCACCAGATCGAGGGACTGGTTGTTGACAAGGGAATAACGATGGGAGATCTTGTCGGATCATTACAACTCTTTACAAAGAAGCTTTTCGGTGAGAATTCGAAGATCCGCTTAAGACCGCATCATTTCCCGTTTACAGAACCATCTTGCGAGGTGGATTTGTCGTGCTGGACATGCGGAGGCAAAGGCTGCCGCGTCTGTAAGGGTGAGGGGTGGATCGAGCTTTTAGGAGCCGGTATGGTTCATCCGGAAGTGCTTTCCGGCTGTGGAATAGACCCGGAGATCTACAGCGGATTTGCATTTGGCATCGGAGTGGAGCGAACGGCAATGGGGCGCTACGGTATCGATGATATTCGTAACCTCTATGAAAATGACATGCGCTTTTTACGTCAGTTCAAATAATGGATCTGACTTTTCGCAAACAAGGAAAAACAACCCTTAACGGAGGCCGATAGAATGAAAGCACCACTTGAATGGCTGAAAGATTTTACAGAAATAACCGGATCAACGCATGAGTTCTGCGAGAGCATGACTCTCTCCGGATCGAAGGTCGAAGAGATCATCGTCAGCGGGGAAGACATTCAGAATGTTTATACGGGTAAAATAGTATCATCTGTCCCGCATCCGGACTCCGATCACCTTGTGGTCGTTGAAGCGGACATGGGCCGAGAGGATCTTGGCGGCGTTCTGCAAATTGTCTGCGGCGCTCCGAACGTCGAGGTCGGGATGATTTGTCCGATAGCCGTTGCGGGCGCGACACTGCCCTCCGGCATGGTCATCAAGAAGGGAAAGCTTCGCGGCGTTGAGAGTAACGGGATGTGCTGTTCGATTCAGGAGCTTGGCTTCTCTCATGAGGAATTCGAAGGCGCTTCTGAGAATGGCCTTTGGCACATGCCTTCTTCCACAAAGATCGGCGTGGATGTTCGAGAGTATTTAGGCCTTGGGAAAACGACGATCGACTTTGAGATCACCTCAAACCGTCCGGATTGTTTCTCAATCGAGGGACTTGGAAGAGAGGCGGCTATCACTCAGGGAACAGCCTTCAAGCCGGTCATGCCGAAGGTAAGGGAAGAGGGGACCCGATTCTCCGCGAATGTAGCTAAGGTCGATATTCTTGATTCGTCTCTGTGTTTCAGATATTGCTCGCGGGTCGTAGAGAATGTTACCGTCGCTCCGTCTCCGGAGTGGATGCAGCAGAGACTTCGGGACGCCGGTATGCGTCCGATCAACAATATCGTCGATATCACAAATTATGTGTGTCTGGAACTTGGACAACCGATGCATGCTTTCGACCTGAGATACCTTGCGGGCAACCATATTATTGTCAGACGTGCCAAGGATCAGGAGATGACAAGGACACTGGACGGAATTGACCGCATCCTGAATCCAGACATGCTCGTCATTGCTGATGATAATAAGGTCTGCGCAATCGCAGGCGTAATGGGAAGTGAAAATTCGCTTGTGAAGCAAGATACCACGGAAATACTTTTCGAATCGGCAACATTTGAAGGTATGAGCGTGAGGAGAACAGCCATGCGTAATGCCTTGAGAACCGAGGCTTCCTCGCGTTATGAGAAGGGGCTGGATCCGGAGAACGCGATGCGAGCTCTGGAGAGAGCCTGCGAGTTGGTAGAGGAGCTTGGCTGCGGCAAGGTTTTGAAGGGGAAGATAGACGAATATCCTACGCATATTGCCATTCCGCGCATCTCTTTTTCCCCTGAGAAAGTCAATGCATTTCTTGGAACACAGATCGCTTCTGCATTCATGCTTGATACATTGCAAAAACTTGGCTGTGAGATTGAGTCGACAGCGGATGGACTGATATGCGTGCCTCCGAGCTACCGGCCTGACCTGATCTGTTCGGCGGATTTAGCTGAAGAGGTTGCGCGTTTTTATGGATATAACAATATCAAGCCTACGTTGATGGAGGGCAAAGAGACCATCCTTGGAGGCCGTACTCCGGAACAGAAAACAATCGAGAAAATCAAGGATGTCATGACGTCCCAGGGATATTTCGAAGCTTTGACATACTCCTTTGAGAGTCCGAAAGACCTGGACCGCATGCTTCTTGCACCGGAGGATGCTCTGCGACATCAGCTTGTCATCACCAATCCGCTCGGAGAGGATTTCTCGGTCATGAGAACATCCTTAATTCCGTCTATGCTGCGGATCGCTGCTACGAATGGTAAGCGTTCCGTCAAAGATGCTTCGATTTTCGAGGTGGCGTATGTTTACCTTCCTGGTGAGGACGCTCAAGTATTACCGGAGGAAATTCAAGTTCTGTCTGCGTTTCTTTTCGATACCGAGAGAAGCTCCGATCAGGCCGATCTGTTTTTCCGAATGAAGGGTCACATCACTGAGCTATGCTCGAACCTCGCGATTCGAAGCTTGGTATTTGAGCCGATCACCGATCTTCCTTATCTGCATCCGGGTCGTTCGGCGAGAATTACGATTAACGGAAGAGCGGCCGGCTATTTTGGATTCATTCACCCGGAAGTTGCCGGAAATTTCGAATGCCCGGAGAATCTTGTCGTCATGAGTATTGAGACGTCGGCGCTCATAAAGGCCTCGACGACGAAGCGTATCTTCTCACAATTGCCCAAATTCCCCGGTATTTCAAGAGACCTCGCCATATTAGTTGACGCGTCGGTATCCGTTGGGTCCTTGGAAAAGATCATTCGAAAGAAGGGCGGGAAGCTATTGGCAGAAACGGAGCTTTTTGACGTTTATACAGGATCTCAGGTAGGAGAGGGGAAGAAATCCGTCGCGTTCAGTCTGCTTTTCCGTTCTCCGGAGAAAACTCTGTCCGATGCCGAGATTGTTCAGCCCTTTGCCGATATTCTCTGCTCACTTGAAAAGGAAGCCGGTGCAATTCTGCGCTGATCTGACTGACTTTTGTCGAGTATCCGGATCTATTGTCGAAAAACAGAAAAGAGAATCATATCACCTCCTGATAAGATGCAAATCCAGGAGGTGATTTTTTATGTCACATACATTGCAGACAGCCATTACTTTTCCTGTTCTCACCGGATGCATAGTTGCAATCCTGACGACGGGCCCAATTCTATATTATGATGCCGATATCGCTGCAAAATTGCATGAAAAGGCTGTGGGTTCTTCGCTTGTGAACACAAGCATCCTTATGCAGACGACCGTTCAGGCAGACAACAGAACGATTCAGATCACCTGCTCCTCTCCCGAGAAGATGCATTTCTTCGCTCGCGCCATTTGCGATTCTGCAAGTTTGCTGTTTGAAGGGGTTGAGTAGTATGAAAAACAATAGATGTTACCACCCGAAGAAGAGACACGGCGTTATCAGTATTTTTCTTTGCATCATACTTTCTGCTATTGTGCTGTCAGAGAGCCTTCTTTGGCTGGCAGCAGGCAAGCGTGCGCAAGAGGCAGATCTTCTGCGGTGCATGCGCCTACAGTCCTCTCAAGCGCTGTCCTGTTATAATCAGGTACTGCTTGAATACTACGGAATATATGCGGTTGACAAGTCCTCTATCCGGTCGAAGATATTTGATACATGTATCCGATCCAAGGGCCAAACTTCGGTCCTCATTGAGCCCACATCGGAAATGACAAAGGACGCGATCCGAATCGGAATCGTCAGATTTATGCAGATTCGCATGCCCGCATACATTGCATCGGAGATTCTCTCAAGAATCAGTCTCATAAGTGATCTGATCGATGAGAGCGGAGTTAGAAAGATATTTGATTCTGCGAACGGTTCATCTGCATGGCTTCGTTATCTTTCTGATTTTATTTCCAAGAAAAAAGAATGGAGTACAACCATCAAGGCTGCTCTGGAGATGATTAAAGATCTTGACCAGACAGGTGTTGTCGAGGATATCGCGTCCTTTTTCGAGGCCATACAATATATTGCGGAGAGAGGCGGAACATCACTCCTTCAAGGGGATATGGAAGTTGGAGAGGTCTTGGATGTTAGTGCGTTTGCCAACACACTAGATACGGTGGAAGCCCTCTATACACCGGAACTTCCTGAGCTTCTGGAGACATTTCTGATGGATATTTATACCGTCTCATTTTTTGATTCACGTATTGTCAATGAGGTGGATGGTTCGGCTTCCAAGCCGGAAGAGAATGTATTGGGAAAGAAATATGAGGATTTACATACCACCAATCGATTTGATCTCGAATACATACTTACCGGAGTTGATAATGAATATGTTTCCGGCATTATCACGCATCAATTGATTGGTGACATTCGGGTGATTTTCGACTTCGCTTCTAACATGATGAATAAGGAGAAAATGGAGAGGTCTCTGGTTATTGCAAATGTTCTATCGACCTGTATCACGATTCTTTCCGCCGGCAAAGCACAAATATCTCCGAAAATACTGCAATACCTTGTCATCTTTGTCTGGTCTGTTATTGACGGGATCAATGATGCAATGAAGCTCGTTCGTGGAGAGAGTGTTCCGATTTTGACAGGAGATTCTTTCACAGGCAAATATGACATGCTGAATGATGCGTTGATGACTGATTACAGGGATTACGTCAATATCCTGCTTTTTCCGGTTCCCAGCGACTTTAAATGTAAACGTATGATGGAAATATTGAAACGTGATGGCAGCGGAGATTTATATACGGGGGTTCGAGTCTCTGCCGAATATGATGGCAACACGTACTCACTGGAGGACTCTTATGATGCGTACAAAAAAGGGTAAGCTCTCGACAAACCGTAACATAGGATCGGTGGTGCTGGAAATGGCAATTGCCTTGCCAGTGTTCTTATTGATCGGCGCATTCCTACTGACATCCATATCATGCCGGAATGCTGACATTTTATTTTCACAGGCTACCGACCAGGTCACACAAGAAGTTTCTCTGATACTTCCGGTTGTTGGTGTAGGAATGGATGTCGCCGAATCAGCGCTTGGCATTATTGATCACTTTTCAGCCTCGCCCGGAAAATCTGACGCAGAATCAAAGGTGAAGGATACTGCAACTACCGTAATAACCGGAATAACAGCGGTTTTTGAAGCGTTTGGTATCGAGATCGAGGACCAAATCACGACTTTGGTTTTGGGCAAGGCTATACATGACAGAATTATAAGCGTATACCAGTCCTATTGCCAAGATGAGCTCCTGGCAGTCAGAATCTCAGATGTAGGTGTTTATATAGACGTAGATAATCCAGCAAGAGTGATTTGGCTTCGTGTCTATTACCGGTGGCAGACACTGTTCGGCCCGTGTGACAGAATGATCGTCAGCGCGGTTCCCATTTACGGAGACATCAGCCTGACATTGCCTGATACCAAAAACATAGACAACGATAAAGACTCAGTCTGGATGATGAGCAATTTCGAACGTGGAATCCGACTACGCAGTGTTTATGGTGCGAATCTGCCGGCAACATATCCAACGATTGCTATATGGTCAAACGGTACGGCAACATCTATTAAGAGTATTGATTTAACAGCTCCGGAGTATAGTCAGGAGGGATCGTTGACGCGGAAGGTTAGAGGATACATCATGGCTTTGGCACACTTTCAGGGTACTCCGAACGGATTTGGAAAATCCGATATTGTCATCACTCCGGAGGATATTATTTCCAGACAAATAATCATTGTGATTCCGGAGAATTCTCCGCCAAACGTATATAATGAACTGGAGGACTGTATTGCAATAGCATCAGAAAATGATGTTCTGGTTCGTATCAGCCGATATGGAAATTCCTATCGATTTACGGAAAAAAGCGAGCCGGAATGAACTCTTCTTATGTTGCCACAGAGCCCGCCTTGCTGTATCATAGGAATGTTATCCTGAGGAGGACGTCCTTCTCGCTGTTTTGTTTTGGAGGTATTCTCTTTGAGAAGAGGTAAGGGAAGTATTCGATCACCCAAAGGCACCAGAATCGTATGGGGTGATTCGAGGTCGAAGAATGTATCTGTGGGTCAGGCATTACGTGTGGCAAAGCGGGATTTATTCCTGCGCAGGTTTTTCCTTCTCGTGGGAGGGATTCTTCTTGCCGGCGTCGTACTGGTACTTATTCTGAATGGATACATAGAAAGCGCATTTCATACCGTTTTAGATGTGCTGATGTGAGGAACCTAAATGAATAATAAGCTGAAAGATTCTCAGACTGATGCCTTGTTTGATGCTATCCTGACGCTTAAGAGCAAAGAGGAATGCTACTGTTTGTTTGAAGACCTCTGTACCGTGGCAGAAATCAAGTCCTTGGCACAACGATTTCAGATAGCCTCGCTCTTATACGAGGGTAAGACGTATGCTGAGATTTTTGGAACTACGGGAGGGAGTACCGCAACAATCAGTAGGGTTAACCGGTGCCTGGAATATGGTGCGGACGGTTATAGGACCGTCTTGACGCGCCTGGAAGATATTAACAAATTACCAGAATAATAATTTTGAAGGGGAATGAATTGATGAGTATCATAACCAAGATATTTGGGACGCATAGCACACACGAGATCAAGAGAATCATGCCGACAATCAATAAGATTGAAGCCCTGTCCGACCATTATGCAAATATGTCCGAGAGCGAATTGCGTGGAATGACAGATGTACTCAAGACGAGATTATCAGGCGGTGAGACGATCGATGACATTTTACCGGACGCTTTTGCCACGATTCGAGAAGCAGCTTTTCGCGTGTTGGGCATGAAGCCTTATCAGGTTCAACTGATTGGCGGAATCATTCTTCACCAAGGAAGAATCGCAGAAATGAAGACAGGTGAAGGTAAGACGCTGGTAGCAACTCTGCCTGTTTACCTGAACGCGTTGACCGGCAATGGAGTACATGTTGTGACGGTCAACGATTATCTGGCTAAACGTGATAGTGAATGGATGGGAAAGGTTTACAGATATTTGGGACTTTCGGTCGGGCTGATCATTCACGACCTGCCGAATGATCAACGAAGAATTGCCTATAATTCCGATATCACCTATGGTACGAATAACGAGTATGGCTTTGATTATCTTCGTGATAACATGGTTGACCGTAAGGCCAAGATGGTTCAGCGAGAACTGAACTTTGCCATCGTTGATGAGGTTGACAGCATCTTGATTGATGAGGCCAGAACACCTTTGATCATATCGGGTATGGGAGATGATTCTTCTGATCTGTATGTTACGGCGGACACCTTTGTCAAGGGCCTGAAGAAGTATGTTGTCGTTGAGACAGATGACAAGGTCAACATGGACGATATTGTCGGAGAATGTGAATATGTTGTTGATGAGAAAGCCAAATCCGCTGTATTAACGGCAAATGGTGTAGCTGCTGCCGAGCGATATTTTCACATCGATAATCTCTCGGATCCGGCAAATTTTGACCTGCAACACTATATTAATAATGCTTTGAAGGCCAACGGTACGATGGAGCGAGATCAGAAGTACGTCGTTACTGACGGCGAGGTCATTATTGTTGATGATTTCACCGGCCGATTGATGTATGGCAGACGCTTTTCGGACGGCCTGCATCAAGCCATCGAAGCGAAGGAAGGCGTTAAAGTCGAGAGAGAGAGTAAGACACTGGCTACCATCACCTTTCAGAATTATTTCCGTATGTACGGAAAGCTGTCGGGTATGACCGGTACGGCATATACGGAAGAGAGCGAGTTCCGCTCAATATACAACCTTGACGTTATCCAAATCCCAACAAACAAGCCTCTCAATCGAACGGACGAGAATGACGCGATTTATAAAACGCAGTCCGGAAAATACTCTGCCGTTTTAAAGACGGTTCTTGAGGCTCACGAAAAGGGTCAGCCCGTTCTTGTCGGTACAGTTAATGTTGATAAATCCGAGTATTTATCCAAGCTGTTCTCCAAAGCAGGTATTAAACACAATGTTCTGAACGCGAAGAATCATCTTCGCGAGGCCGAAATCGTTGCTCAGGCCGGACGCTATAATGCCGTAACCATTGCAACAAACATGGCTGGTCGTGGTACCGATATTTTACTCGGCGGTAATGCTGAGTTTATGGCTAAGCAGGAGATGCGCAAGCTCGGTTACCTTGAAGAACTGATAGATGTCGCGAATGCTCACAATGAAACAGACGATGAAGTCATTCTGGAGGCAAGAGCCAAGTTTGCAGCTCTAGAGACTCAATTCAAGAAGCAGACAAATGATGAACGAGAGAAGGTAGTTGCTGTCGGAGGTCTGTTTATCGTCGGAACCGAGCGACATGAGTCTCGGCGAATCGACAACCAGCTTCGCGGCCGTGCCGGCCGTCAAGGAGATCCGGGTCGTTCCAAGTTTTTCCTGGCGTTGGACGATGATCTTATGCGTCTTTTCGGCGGAGAAAGGGCTCACAATGCTTTCGACCGTCTGGGCCTTGATGAGACCGTTGAAATTCAAGCCGGCTTCCTCTCCGCACAGATTGAGGGGGCGCAGAAGAAGATAGAGGGAATCAACTTCAGCTCCAGAAAGCATGTTTTGGAATACGACGATGTTATGAATATCCAGAGAAATATGACATATGCTCAGCGCCGCCAGGTTTTAGAGGGAGCCGATATCCATGACTCTTACATCAAGATGATCCGAGGCGTTGCGGAAAGCATCTGTGACAGCTTTGCTCTTGACGATACGATTTCGGCGAACGAGAAGATTCCGCTATGTCTGAAGATCCAGGATGTTTTCGGAGATCTACCGGCTGTTGATCAGATTAAGAACACACCTGATTCCATATCCTGCTCTGAGTGGACGGAGATCATTATTGAACAGGCTCTTTCTCGTCTTGAAGAACGTGATCAAACCTTGACTCCGTTGGTTTTCCGTGAAGCGGAGCGACAGATTCTCCTTTGGAATGTTGATCAGAAGTGGATGGATCATATCGACCAGATGGATCAGATGCGTTATTCCATCGGAATGAGAAGCGTTGCCCAGCAGGATCCTGTAATCGAATACAAGATGGAAGGATCGGCGATGTTTGAGGAGATGAATCGATCGATCCAGATTGATTCGGTCCGCCTTATTATGAAGGCAAATATTTCTACGGGAGAGCGTATCGAGCGCAAGGCTCAGGTCCGTAATATTCAGGAGGGCCACGGCGGGACAGGGTATTCCGGACAAAGTGAGTCCGTTCCGGAGCCAAGTCATGCGCAGCAAACTGCAGTAGCGGGAAATCAAACACAGGCACGTGAACCGATGAAGAGGGATATGAGCAAGGTCGGCCGCAACGATCCGTGTCCTTGCGGTAGTGGGAAGAAGTATAAGAACTGTTGCGGCAAGGAAGCGTAATTCATACATGCCGCAGAACAAGGGAGGGCTTATGGATCACAATTCTTTTGATTTGAAGAAGATGGATGAGGCTGCCGCCTTCATTGCAGCCTTATCTGATGAGACACCAAAGACCTGTGTTGTCCTTGGCTCCGGACTTGGACCGATGGCAGAAAGATGCGAAATTCTTGCCAGTGTGAAGTACACAGATATTCCGTACTTCCCGACGCCGACTACTCCCGGCCATGAGGGAAAACTTTTGATTGCCCGGGTAGGGAATTGTCTGACATACATGATGCAAGGTCGATATCACTACTACGAGGGCTATTCAACGGCAGATGTCACATTTCCCCTCCGGGTACTGATCCGGATCGGCATAAAGAACCTTTTGCTGACGAATGCGGCCGGCGGAATCAATTCGAATCTGGAACCCGGGGACTTGATGGTTATAACGGATCATCTGTCCATGTTCTGTGAGTCACCTCTGATCGGCCCCAATCTGGACGAATTTGGTCCGAGATTTCCCGATCAGAGCTATGTATATGATCGAGGCTTTATTGATGTTCTTCTTCGAGAGTCCAGACGACAGGATATTCCACTTCTCAAGGGTGTATACGCATATATGCGCGGACCGCAATACGAGACACCGTCCGAGATTAAGATGCTTCAACGATTTGGCGCGGACGCGGTCGGAATGTCCACTGTGCCTGAGGCTATCGTAGCATCCCACGCGGGAGTACGGGTACTGGCTCTATCGTGCATCACGAACATGGCTGCGGGCATCTCGAAGAATCCGCTCTCGCATTCTGAGGTTATGGAAATTGGTGCTCAGGCTTCAGCGAAAAGCATCGCTTTGGTCGAGGCTTTCATCAAAAATGCTGAACTGTGAGGTGTTCTATGTCAATCGTCGTCCCCCCTTATGTTGTTCGTGATATTGGTCTGGCTCCGTCCGGGCATAAGAAAATAGCGTGGGCTTATAAAAACATGCCCGTTCTGCGCACAATCGAAGCTGAATTGATTCGCGAGAAACCATTTGCCGGAATGAATATTTCCGTCAGCGTTCATGTAGAAGCAAAGACAGCGTGCCTTGCGAAGGCATTACAGGCAGGCGGCGCCAAAGTCGCGCTTACCGGTTGCAATCCGTTGTCGACACAGGATGATGTTGCGGCGGCGTTGGCTTCTGAGGGCATGCAGGTTTATTGTGTTCACGGAGCCAATGAAGAACAGTATATAGAACATCTATCCATGGCGTTATCCATCGAGCCCCATATTGTCATTGATGATGGAGGAGATTTTGCTCAGTTGCTGCATACAACACACAAGCACTTGAGCAAGAACCTGATCGGAGGCTGTGAGGAGACAACGACCGGTGTACATCGACTTCAGATACTTCAGGACAACGGCAGGCTTTCCTATCCCGTTATTGCCGTTAACGACGCCAGGTGTAAACATCTTTTTGATAATCGGTTTGGCACAGGTCAATCCGTCTGGACGGCAATTATGACTGCTACGAATCTTCTTGTGGCAGGTAAGTCTGTTGTTGTTGCCGGATATGGAATGTGTGGGAAGGGTGTTGCCTTACGCGCAAAGGGTTTGGGCGCTCGGGTCATCGTTACCGAGATCGATCCGGTCAAGGCTTGCGAGGCTTTGATGGAAGGCTATGAGGTTATGACGATGGATCAAGCTGCCGGACAAGGGGATATCTTTATTACTCTGACAGGCTGCAAGGATGTCATTTCCAGGGAGCATTTTCTCAAGATGAAGGATGGTGCGATTTGCTGCAATGCCGGGCATTTTGATGTGGAGATCAATCTAAAAGAATTGGCAGCCCTATCTACGTCTGTATCCGTAATGAGATCCGGTGTTGACGGTTATAAAATGCCGGACGGAAGAACGATTTGTATTCTGGCTGAGGGAAGACTGGTGAATCTGGCGGCGGGAGACGGTCATCCGGTCGAGATTATGGACATGAGCTTTGCGTTGCAGGCGCAAAGTGCCCGCTATATGGCGGTAAACGGCCCGTCCCTATCCAACCGGGTCTATAATATTCCCAAAGAAATTGATGACAGAGTAGCCGAAATACTCCTTGCTACCAAGGCAACATCGATAGATACTTTGACACCTGAACAGCAGAAATACGTATCTACATGGGAGATCTAAGAAGGAGGACACTTGTATGTCCAGGACGGTTCTTTTCAAGAATTTTACCGTTGTAACCCCTGATCAGACCGGTGACGTGGTTGTTCTACAAGATGCATTTGTCGCGGTAAAAGGCGATCGTATCATTTATGTCGGTGCGGATCGAAGCGTAGCTGTTCGAGCAATGATGGAAGCACAGAGAGAATCAGGCGGGACCCAGATTGGGTTTGATGAATACAGCGGAAAGAACAAGATCCTCATGCCTACTTTTGCCAATGCTCACTCTCATATCCCGATGTCGATCATGCGAAATTCTGCTGATGATATGAGCCTCGAGGACTGGCTTTTTAAGAAGATCCTCCCTCGCGAAGAGCACCTTCGGAAGGAAGACGTATATTTTGCCAGTCTTCTTGGAATCGCGGAGATGATCCAAGGCGGTATCGGCGCATCTGCCGATATGTATTTCATGTCGGATGAGACAGCATGTGCTGCCCTGCAATCCGGATTCCGAATGAATCTTTGCCAGGACGGTAAGATATTCGACGGTAAGAATTGGTTTACGGATAAGCCTTCACTGGCTGCTTTCAAGAAGGCATTTGACGGAGCCGGCGGAGGTCTGCTTCGAACCTCCCTGATGATTCATTCTATCTATCTTTATCCGACATCCTTGTATCCTGAGTTGGTTGCTGAGGCTGCCGAGTGTGACGTTCCGATCCAAGTCCACGTATCAGAAACCAGGACAGAAGTATCAAACTGCATGGAGAAGTATGGTAAATCTCCGGTCGCGGCTTTAGCAGATTTTGGAGTTTTTGACCGCTCGTGCATTGCTGCACACGGTGTTCATTTATCAGAGGACGATATGGATATTCTCTCAGCCGCAGGGGTAACCGTGGCTCATAATCCTTCGAGCAACATGAAGCTTGCGTCAGGATTTGCTGAGGTCGACAAGATGACCAGGAAGGGTATTCGCGTTGCCTTAGGAACAGACGGCTGTGCCAGCAACAACAATACGGACATGTTTATGGAAATGAGGCTGGCCTCATTTATGGCAAAGGGCGTAAGCTTCGATCCGACCGTACTTCCGGCTAAACAGCTCATTGCAATGGCTACGCGGAACGGATATCAGGGCATGGGCTTTTCTCAATGCGGTATCATTCAAGAGGGTATGATAGCGGATCTTCAGATTATTGACTATAACAGAGCCCCGATGTGGCCGCTGGGAGATCCTGTTTCTGCTTTGGTATACAGCGCTGGAGTTTCTGGTGTCGAATCTGTCATGATAGCAGGCAAGTTTGTTAAGTACAAGGGCGAATTGATGACCATAGATCTCGAGATGGTCAAAGCCGAGACTGAAAAAAGAGCCGCGTTTATTACGCAATTTGCTTGACAGAAGTGTTTTGAATTTGTATAGTTTTATTCGTGCCGCGCGAAAGACAAGAGAATTTCGCCGGCAAGTTGCCGATGTGGCTCAGGGGTAGAGCAATTCACTCGTAATGAATAGGTCGTGAGTTCGATTCTCACCATCGGCTCCAGAAGGATCTGCGATTATGATCGCAGATCTTTTTTTTGTTATACATTGTTGGAATCAAACCTTATATCGTGCATAATATACTTGTTATGAATCGTAGGAAAGAGGGTGAAGAATATAGCCAAGGCAGGAAGCGATACAAAATGGCATCGCCTTGACAATACCGCTACAGTCTTTCCCGTTATCTCGAACAGGACGTTTAGCAGCGTATATAGAATATCTGTCCGTCTCAAGAAGGACGTTGACCCTGAGCTCTTGCAGAAGGCACTCGATGTCACTATCCCTTGGTTTGACAGCTTCTTGGTACGGATGCATCACGGCTTTTTTTGGTATTATTTTGAATCGAACCGGAAAAGACCTTTGGTAACGGAAGAGAAAACCAGCCCGTGCGGATATATCGATCCGGTTAATAATTCACATTTATTATTTCGGGTTATTTACTATAAGAAGAGAATCAGCTTGGAAGTTTTCCATGCACTCTCTGACGGAACTGTCGCAATCAACTTTCTTAAAGAACTGACGCTTTGCTATCTTCGTCTGGTAAATACGCCAGGGAATAAAGCAACGCAGATCATGATACCTGTTGCTGATGTAACAGCGGATTCGGAAGACAGTTATCTCAAGAATTTTAAGAAATCGGAAAAGAGTCCGCTGTTTACCGAGAAATCTTATCAAATCAAAGGAGAGAAGTTGCCACTGTATTCTACCGGAGTGATTCATGGCTATATAAAAGTTGATGAGCTCCTTGCGCTTTGCCGGAAACGTGGCGTCACCATCTCACAATTTCTCTCGGCTGTATTGATCTGGAGTATCTATCAGGGCAACATGAACCGGCAACCTTCCAAGCACCCTGTTAAGCTGTTTGTACCAGTGAATCTGCGGCCTTTTTTTGATTCGACATCAACGATGAATTTCTTTTCATCCGTCTCTATCGGTTATCGCTTCACAGAGGCAGAGCCGACCTTTGAAGATGTTCTTCGTGAGGTTTGTGATCAGTTCAAGAATCAAATGTCGAAGGACCTTTTTATCCAGAAAATAGCGGGAAATGTCAGTATGGGACAGAATATCGTTCTGAGGTTTTTGCCTCTTTTCATTAAAAATATTGCTTTGAAGATCGGATACTTACTGTCGTATGAATCACATACGACAACGTTGTCAAATCTAGGAAGTATATCCGTCCCGGAAAAGTATACCGAATTCATTGACAGCTTCAGTGTCCTGATCAACGTCGCGAACAAGGAGCCCTTTAAATGCGGTGTCTGCTCTTTTGGCAACAAGCTTGATGTGACATTTACCTCTAGACATCAAGAAGCATATATTCAACGTGCATTTTTTCGGGCGTTATCTTCTGAAGGGCTGGACGTGTCCATAGAGAGCAACGGAGTGTATTATGAAAACCTGTAATCGATGCCATGTCAATATTTTGGATGACGCCACAATTTGTCCGCTTTGTAAATCCGTGCTTTGTGAGAAAGACGGTATTCCTGGTGAGCCTACTTATCCGGATACGGAATCGAATCTTCGCAGCTTTACGATTTTCAAGCGAATCATTCTCTTTTTCTCCATCGTTGCCGGGGTTGTCTCCATATTGATCAATTATTTTTTTTACAACGGTGTTCTGTGGTCCTTGATAACAACGGCGGCTATTATCTACTTTTGGGCAGCGATCATTTTTGCTGTGAAGAACCACGCCAATCTTGCATCTAAGATCCTTGTTCAGGCCATATGTGCGTCTGCGCTTCTGGTTGTAATTGATTATGTAATCGGATATACGGGCTGGGCTGTCAATTACGTTGTGCCCAATATCCTAAGCCTGGCGAATATCGTCGTCCTGATTGTTATCATCGTGAATCGACTTGATTGGCATAACTATGTCATCTATCAGATTATGATCGGTCTTTTGGGATTTGTTCCGGTTATCCTGTATATGATGAATGTTATTCATTTCCCGATTATTCCGATCATCTCGGCCGGCATATCTCTTGCTTCGCTGGCCGGTACAATGATATTTGGAGAAAAAACAGTAAGAAGCGAACTGAAACGACGTTTTCATTTTTAGCGATAAGGAGATACGTTGTGAGAGAAGCGTGCATATGAAGGTGGTTCCATTGAAACAGAGAGATTCGGTCAGCAAGCTGTTCAAGGTGATACATGGAGAGACGTCGACTTCTTTGTTATACGTTCTCAAGTTGCGTTTGGCTGCCCTATGCAGTTTGATATTGGTCTTTCTGCTCCTTCTTCCTTCCTGCGCTGTTTCACAGACGGCCACGTATCCGTCTGTCTCTTTTTCAGATTCGGAGGAGGAGACAGAGTCCTCGTTGGACACAGAACCTTCCGCAACAACCGCTCTGTCTGATAATACCGAAGTTATTCGTGTTGCGGCACCCATTTCTTCAGAGACCGCGAAATATCTTTCTTTGCTTTATATTGCAAAGAAGCAGGGGCTATTTCCAAAAGGAGAAACAGGAAGCACCATCACGACGGACTTCCTATTGGCGATTGAACCGGAATTTCTGGTGGACGTGATTCAGACTCCCTCTACGGGGGCAACCTTTAGCATGGTCGAGACCTGGAGAAATGACAATATTTTTACGGATATCCTTTATGTGAATTCTCTCAGCCCTTTTTTCGAAAAGGATCGAATTATTCCGATCGACAAACACCTGGCTTCTGTTACTACCATCACTCCGGAGAAGATATACCCCGACATGATTTCTACCTGCTATATAGGGAGCTCTTTGTACGGGATTCCTTATGCCGCTTCGGCTAAACTTATGTTTTGGAATCAGGAAGTGACAAAAGCATCCGGCAAAGAGTTTCTTCCTTTTTCCCTGACTATACCGACCTTGGAGCTCATTTCTGCGGATGTCGCTACAATGAATGCCGGTACTGAGGATCAAGTGGATCAGAAACCTTTTTATGCTCTTTATGATCCAAGTAGCCTGCTTCCTGTTTTACCAAATGCTTATGACGTAAATGCTAAATGGTTTGTATACGACGATCATGTTTTTCATTTCAGATCGGAAGCTTTTCAAAAGACAGCATCATTTTTTCAGATATACTCGGGTCAGAAATATTTCTCGGTAGAAGCACTCTTGCCTGATGAACAAGCGAAAGAATTTGGCAATGTCGACCCGAGAATATCCGGACGGGTGGCAGCGTGGGTAGGATCGTCATTTGACATTCCCTATTGGAGCACAGCACTTCCAGACGTGACGATTACAAAGATTCCATCTGAAACAGATGGGAGTGTGTCTCCGTTAGCCCTAACTGTATATCCCTTGTGTGTTTCCGCAGACGCCAAAAATCCAGAACTTGCTTCGGAATTTGCCGCTTTTCTTGCATCGGATGAGGATGCGGTCCTTTTGACTGACAGACTGGAAAACCGCGCCGGATTCCTTCCCGTATTAACCTCTGATGCCGTTTGGCGATTGATTCTGGAGAACCAGACTTACGGGGACCGACTGATTGAGTGGAAGAAGGACATGGGGACGGCTATCTATAATCCTCATACGAATGAAGAGGATACAACACAGTTCATCGAGAAACTCCTTGAGAAGTACGTTCCGAAGATGATGCTGCCAGATGCGGATATAGAACAGCTTTTGACTGACATGTCGACTGAATCAAAGCAGTCGATATAGAGGGGGGATAGTATGCAAACGGATATCATGTTGTCACCGTTACGAATTATGGACTCGCAAAGATTGCGTTCTACCGGAATTTGTTCGGGAAAGCTCCAGGATATTACCGATATGATTCGCGACAAGCTTTCTGATCCCCGAGCTGCATTATACCTGGCTTCCGTGTCTGATGATACGGAGAAAAATCCTCTGGCCCTTCTGGTTTTTGATCAGATACACCCTGTACATAAAAGCACCTACGTTGAGATTTTTTTCGCCTCGTCACAACCGGATAGTGAGACGAAGGGAAGACAGTCACCGGACGTGGCCGAATCAGACGATTCAAAGTCGGGACATTCTCTTGCCTCAATGCAGCATAAAATTGTCGATGCCATGCTTCGGCTGGCGTTTTTCACCCTGCAGCTTCATAGAGTCAGCGTGATTCTTCCTGCCTTTGAGCACGACTTTGCTGATATTCTTCTCGACTGCGGGATGGTGCAGGAGGCGGTTTTAGATGAGGCATTATGCCTGGACGGAGTTTTTCAGGATGGCGGATTATTCACATTGCTTGCGTCCGAATATCCGGATTATGGCGTTGCCTTTGTTGCCTATCAACAGGGAGTTCTATCTATTAAGGGCAGAAATCATTACGTGGAAGGGATTCACTTTTATCAGTACGAGGAGGAGATCAATGACCCCTATGAAAGATTAGTCGCCATACGAATCGGTGTAGCTGATGCTTACGGCGTCCTGAAAAAAAGTGGAGATCCTGCGTATTTGAACGGCTGTTCCTCTTGCCCTGACGAGATCGCTAAGGCCGCCCGTGAGCTGAAGGAATATTTTTCAAAAGCAAGAACAAGCTTTTCCGTAAAAATCCATTTCCCGTTTGGAAGTGATTTTCAAAGACATGTTTGGGCGGAGCTTCAACGGATCCCATACGGTTCTACCGTTAGTTACGAGGATGTAGCTATGACACTGACAGGGAACGACCGTGTTGCAGCAAGAAATCTTTCCCGTGCGGTCGGCTCTGCTTGTTCGGAGAATCCCATCCCGATTCTTGTTCCATGCCATCGCGTAATCGGGAAAAATGGCCGTCTGGTAGGATTTTCCGGCGGTGTTGCGAATAAGGAATTTCTTCTCGAACATGAGATTTTTGGTTTTTTTCGAGATATACCCAAAAAATAATCCATCATTAAGGAGAATATTATGCCGAAATCTGAAAAAAAGAGTATGCCACCGTCAACCTTGTTGAATCCTGTTCCTGTCGTCATGGTCTCATGCGCAGGCATGCACCCTGCTCAGCCTCTTGAAAGGGCGAATATCATTACCATTGCTTGGGCGGGCACGATTAATTCCGAACCTCCGATGGTCAGTATTGCCATTCGTCCAAGCAGACATTCCCACAAATTGATTTCCGATACCAAGGAATTTGTCATAAACCTTGTTTCGGAGGATCTTCTTCGGGCCTGCGATTACTGCGGCGTTCGTTCCGGAAGAGATGAGGACAAGTTTGCTTCCATGTCACTTACGAAAACAGCGGCAGAGGGACTTGTTTATGCGCCGGCGATCGATGAGGCTCCCGTATCCATTTCCTGTAAGGTGGAGTCCTGTGTCCCCCTTGGCTCTCACGACCTGTTCACGGCTCGTATCGTGGCAGTCACAGCGAACAATTCATTGTTCAAGAAGTCCGGTAAACTGGCTCTCGATGAAGCCAAGCTCGTCGTCTTTTCTCATGGAGAGTATTATAGAGTCGGAGAATATCTTGGCTTTTTCGGATACTCGGTTGCCTCTAAGGAGGCGCTTCAGAGAAGAACAAAGGGAAGAAAACCAGCGGAAATTGCAGATGAGAGAAGCAAAGTCCAATCTCGAGTAGTGAAGAAATCCGTGACTCCCGCAAAAAAAGATATGTCTTCAAGAAGACCTGCATCCAGACCTTCTCCGTCCACGAGAAAAGCAGTAGGCCAGGGAAGAACGACGGATAAACCCCGTTTCAATAAGTCAAAACGCAGAGAAGAAGACTGAATATCGTACCAACAAGTAACACCCCGGATATTGAACTTCATCGTTCAATATCCGGGGTGTCATCATTCACTCATCAGGTATGAGGCCGGTTCGATGCTGCATTGAAGTTTATTTCGTAGCGAGAACCTTCTTAAGAGAGGCAAAACGAGGAAGACCATCTTCCTTCGGTTGCTCGGTTTCTCCCGCGATGAGAGGAAGTGCATAACGAATGTAATCCTCTGTTACGTTGTTGCCGGACTCGTTGATCCATTCAAGAGGAACCTTTTTCTCTGTGTTTGCAACTTCACTGAGTGGGATCATCTTGATATTGCAGACATAGGAATCACCCTCGGCACGCTCGAAGCCCACCATGTAGTCTGTCATGCCCTCAAGAGCCTTTAGAACAGCTGTCTGACCGGCCAGGAAGGATTCTTCATAGTCAGACTTAGAGGCACAGTGAGACGCGCAGCGCTGCATCAGAGAAAGCTCGATTCCGCGTACCTTGCACCCGATCTCCTTCTTGAGATACTCAGCAAGAACAGTGGCGGTTCCTCCTAATTGCTTGTGTCCGAAAGAATCGACAGCAACATCTTCCGTTGCCACTAATTCAGGAATGAATTTGCCGTCTTTTGTCTGAACGCCTTCGGAAACGGCAATAATGACCTTCTTTGTCTTGGCATAGATATCCTTGACATCAACCAGCATCTTATCCAGATCGAAATCAATTTCGGGAAGATAGATCAGATCCGGACCATGCCCCTTATGAGCAGCAAGAGCGGTTGCGGCGGTGAGCCATCCTGCGTGACGTCCCATGACCTCTATGACACAGATCATACCGGTGTCATAGACACGTGCGTCTTCGTATACTTCCATTGTGGTGGTAGCGATATACTTAGCAGCTGAGGAGAAGCCAGGGCAATGATCTGTTCCAAACAAGTCATTGTCGATTGTCTTCGGAACGCCCATGACACGACAATCATAACCTGCCTTCTGCATGTACTTTGAGATCTTGTTGCAGGTGTCCATCGAATCATTACCGCCGTTATAAAAGAAATAACGAATATTATACTTTTTGAAAACTTCGAGGATACGCTTGTAATCGGTATCGTCAACATCAGCGTTCGCCAGTTTGTAGCGGCAGGATCCGAGGCTCGAAGAGGGTGTATACTTCAGAAGTTCAAGCTCAGCGGGATCCTCCTGTCCGATATCATAGAACTTCTCGTTCAAAATGCCGACAATTCCGTTAGCAGCGCCGTATACCTTCTCGATAGCATCAGCGTGCTTCAATGCCTCAATAAAAACGCCGGCAGCTGAGGCGTTGATGACAGACGTAGGGCCGCCTGACTGGCCAAACATAAGATTCCCTTTCAACATGGACATGATTTTTTCCTCCTGAAAAATTAATGTAATTTGCAAGAATAATGGCATAAAAATCCATCTATCCATACCTGCGCAGACTAAAAAAATAATACCACGTTTTACCTGTTCTGCACATATAAATAAATTGTGAATTCGGTCGAAAAACAAGGCAAAATGTCATAAATAGTACATATTTACCTGCAAATAATCAGAAATAGTGATAAAATCAAGAAATAAATCAATGTGACCTCATACGTAACGGGAGGACAGAGGTTATTCATGAAAAAAAGAAAAATGGCGTTTGGATCTTGGGACGCAATGTGGCAAGCGGCAGCTTTCCTTTTTTCCTGTATCTTTTTATTCTCCCTTTTAGTTGGCTTTTTTACCTACTTATTCAGTTGTTTCTACATGGGGCTCCCGATATTTGTTGATTGGGGTGCTATGATTCTGCTTCAACAATCGATTGTCGGAACGATTATCATCAGTACTTTACTCAATTCTCTTCTCATGACGCTCATGTTGACGGTTCTTTATGAACGGATTATCTACTTCCCGGTAAAGGATCTTCTGGGTGAAGTAGAGAAGGCATCAGGTATACGGGGATTATCCAAACAGGCAGATTTATATCTTCGCGGCGGTAAGAGACAAATATTTGACCTGTATTCACCCAGGGAATCGTGGGCGGATCTGGTTCATGATTATATTGAGGACGCGACGCAAGACAGATATTTTGACGAGATGACCGGGTGCTTCAACCGCAAGTATTTTGCGCAGGCAATCATGGATATTCTCAAAACCCAAATGCTTTGTTCCCTGTCAAATTCAAACCTACCTCAAACAATCAACAGCTATTCGTATGGTATTTACCTGATTGATATCGATCATTTTAAACGGATTAACGATGAGTTCGGACACGCCTACGGTGACCAGGTTTTACGGCAGGTCGGGAAGACATTACGATCAGCGATCGGCTCTGAGGGCGTAGTCGTGCGAAACGGAGGAGAGGAATTTCTCATTATCGCCTGTCTGAGCTTTCCTATGCACTTTTCTCAGTTAGCTGAGAAGGTAAGGCGTGAGTTTTCGGAGTCGGTCTTTGTTGAGGACCCAAAGACGCAGAAGAAGCGTCCTGTGACCTGCAGTGTCGGCTATGTACCATTCCCGCTGTACCCGAAGGAAGCAACGTCATTATCCGTCGAGCAACATGTGAATCTCGCGGATCAGGCGATGTATATGTCCAAAAACGAGGGGCGGAATACGTGGAGAGGAATTTATCCGCTTTCTCCGCCGAGAACGCAGCACGAAATCGACCAGGCGTCGGTATCTTTTGAATATGGCCTGCAACAGGGGTTCTACATGCTGGAGAGACCGCCTATACACGGCGACAGTATGTAATCCTGTTTGTGATTTTGCCGGGAACATACAAACGACATATTGACAATTGTCTCAGTCAAACATATAATCTTCATCGTGCCTTTGCATCCGTAGGTTCAAATGGTGGAATTAGCTCAGTTGGTTAGAGCGCTAGTTTGTGGCACTAGAGGTCGTGGGTTCGATTCCCATATTCCACCCCACTATTCCTGCCCCGGAGGATGCTTCCCTCTATAACGTAGAGGATCCCTGAATTATGGGGTGTAGCCAAGTGGTAAGGCACGGGACTTTGACTCCCGCATCCGTAGGTTCAAGTCCTGCCACCCCAGCCATTTTGGTTCACTAGCTCAGCTGGTAGAGCACCTGACTTTTAATCAGGGGGTCCGGAGTTCGATCCTCCGGTGAGCCACCAAACGAAAGCCCAACGGATACTATTGGGTTTTCGTTTTTTTATTTTTACATTACATCTTATGTTGCCGAACTCATTTTTGTGCGTCCTGTGATAGAATGTGGATACCGACGACTTTCATCATCGTAGGAGTTTGAATGAAAAAGACAACAGGATACATCAAAATCTTTCTTTTCCTTTTTATGATTGGATGCGTGCTTGGAATGTTTTCAGCCGGCTCGACACAGTCCGCTGCGCCGACTTTTGAGCAACAATTAGCCTCTTTCCCCGCAAGCTACCAGCAAGCGCTGACAAAGATTCATGAACAACATCCGACATGGACATTTGAGGCTGTCCCGATTCAGGATTCCTGGTCTACTGTCATTTCGAAGGAAACGGAAAAGGAAGACACGAATCTTGTGCTAAATTCGAGCGACCGTGCCTGGATCCGAAGCTTCAAGATATATGACGGAGGCGGGTGGGTTCCTGCTTCTAAGCTGATCATTGAATACTATATGGATCCTCGAAACTTCTTGAATGAGAAGGATGTATTTCAATTTGAGAAATTGTCTTATGATAAGGCTACTCAGAAGGAAGACAGTGTACGTGTCATTTTCGGCGAGAATCAAGGCCTGCTTGCCATGGCTCCTTCCGTAATGAAGGCTGCTGAGCAGGCGAGTGCAAGTGCATATTTCCTGGCCTCCAGAATGAAGCAGGAGATTTCTGAAGCCTCCTCGTATGGTATCGTGAATTCTGCCAGGGGCGATCTTAGTGTTTCTTATCCGCCGTTGACCTCTGGTGCGATCAGCCCTTGTTTTTTGACGCCGGCAGAACAGCTGGCCGCTCTCTTGGCGCTCCCCAGTCTGAATCCGCAGCAACAGGAATGGCTCAAAGGACTTCAGGCAACGCCTCAGGTTCCAATCCCGATGCCATCCACAAGATATTATAATGTATACAACATAGGCGCCACACCGAATCCGGGGGTGGTGGATGGTGCGAGAATCAATGCGATATCCTTCGCCATGAAAACAGACGCCGAGTATCTTCTCCCGTGGGACACCCAGGAGAAAGCGGTGATCGGCGGAGCGAAGTATATATGTGCCAAGTATATCGCCAAGGGACAGGACACCATGTATTTTCAGAAATTTGCCGTCTCGGGTGATCCCTCTATTTTGTACGTTCATCAATATATGCAGAATGTTCAGGCGGCCTACTCTGAGGGCTCTCGCTACTATTCTGCATACAAGCGAGCGGAAATGCTCGAAAAACCGTTTGTTTTTCGTGTGCCTGTGTATTCGGGAATGCCTGATCAGCCATGTGCGAAGCCTTCTGTCACTATGTCTCAAACGCAGTCTACCGCGCTTCCGGGAACTGTGGGTGAGGAATTGATGATCAGCGGAAGCTCTACCTATAATATTCGTACAGCTCCCACGACGACGAGCACGGTTCTTGGCAAGGCAGTTCAGAATTCATATTTCTTCATAGACGATCTTGTCGTTGGGGAAATGACTTCCTATGGTAATCTCTGGTACCGCATTAATTTCAATGGACAGACAGGTTATTTTGTTGTTGATCTCAACGGACAAATATTACCGGCTGAGGTAACCTTTGACTCCATGGGGGGAAGCCCGGTGAATAGCGTCAACGTGAATCGACAGGGATATTTGAAGAAGCCTGCCGACCCGACGAAGTCAGGATTCATTTTTGTCGGGTGGTATCAAGATTATGCTTGCACAGATCCGTGGGATTTTGCCACAGAAGTGGTGACGGAGGATATGACGCTTTACGCGAAGTGGGTGGATGGGAAGGCATATAATATGACCTCTCAGTTTGTCACTCGATTCTATGAGCTCTGTTTATCCCGTTCTCCGGATCCGACAGGCTTGAAGAATTGGACCAATGCTTTGCTTCAGGGCAAACAGACAGGGGCCCAGGTTGCCTACGGCTTTGTCTTCAGCAAGGAGTTTCAATCTAAGGGTGTCAGCAATGAAGAATATGTCAAGATTTTATATAAAGCTTTCTTCAACAGGGAGCCGGATAAGGCAGGCAGAGATACCTGGATCAAGGCATTGAACAGCGGAATGAGCAGATACTATGTTCTGCACGGGTTTACAAACTCCTCCGAGTTTTCAAAGCTTTGTTCGCAATACTCGATTCTTCCCGGATCGTTAACGCTTACAGATCCTGTTGATTTGTATCCGGATATCACGAAATTTGTCAGTCGTTTCTACACATATTGCCTGGGGAGATCTGCGGATAAGGCGGGACTTGCGAACTGGGTCACGCAATTAAAATCCGGGAAGCAAAACGGAGCGAACGTAGCCTATGGCTTTGTTTTTAGTCAAGAATTTCTGAATAAAAAGCTGTCCGACGAGGATTTCGTGATCGTCATGTACCGTGCGTTTTTTGACCGGGAGCCGGATAAGTCCGGTCAGAATAACTGGCTGAAGATGCTTGCGGACGGAAAGTCGAGAGAGACAGTTCTGGCCGGATTCGTAAATTCACAGGAATTCACCACTCTATGTGAGAAATATGGTATTGTCAGAGGCTCTTTGTGACGAAGAACTTCGAATGTGACGCGGATTGAAAAGCAAACGTAACGCTTGTGTCAGATGAGGTTGATAAACTAAAAGCAGGAAACGGATTCATTAAAAATTGAGGGGAGTCCGGATGCTTGTTAGTTATTTAAAGAAACCTCTGTTATTCAGAACTTCCATTATTGAAGAGACGTCTCGGCGCTTGTTTTTGCTTGCCGGGTGTCTCATTGTTGTCAGTCTGATTTATTTGGAGATTCCGGTTTCCCGGGTTAGCGCCGCAATCGAGGAAAACGCGACGATTGTCGTATCAAACGCTAATGTGCGTGTCTCTCCGGGCACACTGTCAAAAGTAATCGGAACAGTCACGCGTGGTGATCGTGTGGCCGTCATTGAACTCGTTACCACAACGGATGATCCGAACGGCTACAATTCATGGTACAAGATAAGAGCGAACTTTCTTGGCGAGGAACAAGAGGGATATATTGTAAGTGCTTTTGTAAACAAAGACCCATCTCAAGAAGACGCTGCTTTTGAAGAGCAGATCAAGTCCTTTCCGGAAAGCTATAAGGCTTCCTTGCGCGCCTTACACGAACTTCATCCGGCATGGAACTTCAAAGCCATTCAAATTGAAAACGATTGGACAACCGTTGTTTCGGAAGAGAATAAAATCGGCAGAAGCCTGATACATTCGAGCGCGGATGATTCCTGGAAATCCACTGACCCCAAGGCGTATGACTGGATCAAAAATGTATACACTCCATATGACGGAAAAACGTGGGTGAATGCGTCGAAGGATGTTGTCGCTTATTATTTGGACCCTCGTAATTTCTTAAGCGAAATGAATGTGTTTATGTTCCTGAATCTTTCCTACGATTCAGAGACGCAGAAGGAAGAGGCGGTGCAAAAAATACTGACAAATACCTTCATGGAGAAAACTCTGATTCAGGATGCAAAGGAGTCAGAGATTACATACGCAAGAGCCTTTATACGGGCGGCAAAGAAATCCGGATCAAGTCCGTATCAGCTCGTGTCCCGCGTGCTCCAAGAGGTATCCCCATCAGGAAGCCGCTCGACATCCGGCCAGGAAAAGGGATATGAGAAGCTTTACAACTTTTATAATATCGGTGCAGCGTCTTCTGAGGATCCTGTCATTCTCGGATTGAATTTTGCGCGGTATGGATCGAGTTATCCTGAAAAATATAAAATGCCGGATGACAAGAAGGAGCTTTATCAGATTCCATGGAATACTCCATACCGCTCTATCATGGGAGGTGCCGTCTACATTTCCGGCAATTATATCCGCATGGGTCAGTTTACCCCGTATTTTCAGAAGTTTGATGTGACGGACGGGGGCAACGGATTCTTTTCGCATCAATATATGACGAATATCGAAGCCATGATAGGGGAGTCCTCCACACTGTACCGGGCATATTCGAAGTCCGGGCTGATGGATGTAACATTGACCTTTTGCATACCGGTTTACCCGAACATGCCTGAGTTGCCTGTTCCGCAGCCGGAGAAGAAAGGCAATCCGAACAATTTCCTGAAATCTCTGTCCGTGACCGGATTTTCCCTGACACCGACCTTTTCACCGGAAACAACCTCGGAGTATTCCCTGATCGTACCCTTCCAGGTTACCGCTGCAGAGATTTGTGCGGAGACTGTCGCGAAAACCTCGCAGGTAAAGGGACCGGGAAACGCGGCACTTGAAGTTGGAAAGAACTCTTTCACGATAACGGTCACGGCGCAAAATGGTGAGAAGAGAGAGTATTCACTTGCAATCATACGGAGTGAGGCAAAGAATGATGACCTCTTTGCAACAGACCTGACAATCACACAAGACGGATATGTCTCCGGCATCGAACCGTCAACAAATTTTTCTGCTCTGACGGAGCGTTTCACAATGCATAATGAGGCAAAGCTGTCTTTTATGGATATTCATGGGGAGTCTGTCACAGATTTGAACCAAACAGTAAAAACAGGTGATAAAGTTCTGATTTCCGACAAGGAAGGTAACATCGCATATGAATTCACTGTAGTTATTTACGGCGATGCCAATCATGATGGAAAGATCTCTTCTTCCGACTTAACAATCGTATGCAGACATGTTCTGGGTGAGACCACACTTATCGGTGCCGCATCCGTAGCAGCGGATGCCAATCATGATGGAAAAGTATCCTCTTCCGACTTGACACTGATTTCCAGACACGTGCTTGGAGAAACGCAAATCAAACAATCCTGAGGTGAAAGATGAAAACGTTTTTACGCAAAAATGCCATATCGGTCCTATCGTTGCTGATCACAGCGTTCATTCTGATTACGATGCTTCCCTTTTCGAGAGTTTTTGCCGAGGAAGCGCTTTCGCTCTCTGTCTCAGGGAATCAGGAAGTTGGATCGAATGTGACGGTGAGTGCCGTCCTTTCCGGAAGCGGACCATACTCAGGGTTTGACGGCCTCTTTTCCTATGATGATAAACTTCTGTCACTGTCTTCTATCAGTGCCGGTAATTTTGACGCAAAGAATTTCCAGGTATCCGGATCAAAATTTCTTGTTTATAACACCACGATACCTGGCGGTTCCGTCATTGTAACGGCAACCTTTTCCTGTGTTGCAGAGGGAACGACCGACGTTACTGTTCAGCTTAACAGCCTTGGTGACATGAATGGACAGGACATCTCAGTGCCCGCTGCCTCGACGTCCATTGCGATTTCGAAGCCGGTACCGAAGTCATCCAATGCTCTTTTGTCCGCTTTATATGTATCACCGGGAACTCTTTCCCCGGCGTTTTCCCCGGAAACATTCGAATATTCGGTGCAAGTCGGCTCGGAGATATCCACAATCACAGTCAGTGCGACCGCACAGGATGAAAATGCCAGGATAGCGTTGAACGGAGCGCAGGAGAAGCTCGCCGCAGGCAAAAACAACGTTACGGTAACAGTGACGGCTCAGGACGGCTCAGTAAGGCTCTATACGATCCTTGTGACACGATCAGAGGGTCCGACACCGACTCCGACACCAACTCCCAAACCGCTTCCTCTGGTCTATATAGATGACGTCGCGTATACCATTCTGACTGCCGGCCCCAATGATGAAGCCCCGGAAGGCTTTGCCGCCACGACCGTCCCGTATGCTGACGTAATCATTCCTGCTCTTGTGCGCACATACGGCGAAGCTCAGGACAGTTCGGAGCTTGTTCTTGTATTCTTGACGAATGACAGTCGTTCGTCCTATTTCGTATATGAGAGACAGAACCAAATGTTTTATCCGTATATTCCACTACAAATGTCGCCTGACTCCTATATGTACGCAGGCAAAGCGCCTGAAACAATGATTCCGACGGGATATGAGCCGTTCAAGCTTTCGTTTCATGACCGGGAAATCACAGCGTATCGGCTGATCAGTGCTCCGGAACATCTGCAGTGCCTGATATATCTGATGAATGATAAGGGCGTCAACTCCTTCTATATCTATGATCAGGAGGTGCAGCTGATTATTCCATACAGAGGAGAAGTCATCCTGATGACTCCGACTCCGGTTCCAACGCCCACCACTGCCCCAACCTTGACGCCGGTGCCCACACTTCCTGTGCATATCACAAAAACGCCGGCAGAAAGCGTCCTTGTTGAGAATCCTGGGAAGGAAGAACCTGCATCCTCGTCTCTTTTGACAACATTTCCGTCGCTTCTTGATTATAAAAATCCGGTTGTATTGCTTTTTTATCTCTTGTGCCTGATTGTTCTTGTCTTGATCGTGCTCCTTGTTCTGTTTTTCGTGAGAAAGAAGTCTTCAACAGGGTCGGATGAAGTCTCTCAAAAAAGACCGAACACCAGTCAACATCCGGATGCAATCCTTTTTTCAAAGGATGCGAGAAGAGAGCGAAACCAGTCCGACAGAAGGATCCGGTATACCCAATACGAAGACCCGGATCTTGAAGATACCAGGGAAATCGGGGAAGAGGAGATACAGCATCCGGTCATCCTCGAACCAAAGAGAAATCACGTAAAACCAAGTCGGAAGGACATCCCTACTTTCGAATTTCCTCCTGTTTTCGAAAAGAATCAGGCGGTTCAACCAACCGATAAACCGGTTGAGCCTTTAAAAAGACCCGGCACCATTACAAATCCGGCAGAAAACAAAAAGCAAGACCCGGTGAAAGGCTTGCTCTTCGGAGATCCGGATGACGAATAGACGAGATGATCCAAAACCACAATCCCGGTAAGTATACGATTAGATATCCCGGATCCAGGCAGCTACGGAGGCATCGCTCGGCATACGCCAGTCCCCTCTCGGAGAAAGCGTTACCGATCCCACCTTCGGACCATCCGGGAGACAGGACCGCTTGAACTGCTGTGAGAAGAATCTCTTGAGGAAGATCTTAAGCCATTTACGAATGGTCTCCTGGTCGTAATCCGGTGAAAAAACGATACCTGCCAGGTAGAGAATCTTATCCGGCGTAAAACCGTAACGCATCATAAAATACAGAAAAAAATCATGAAGAACGTAGGGCCCGACGAGATCTTCTGTGACTTGCGTGATCTCGTTATTATTGTGAGGGAGGAGCTCGGGACTGACGGGTGTACCCAGAACGTCGGTTAAAACCTCTGCAACAGATCCGTCAGCTATGGAAGCCTGATAGGCCACCAGATGACGAACAAGAGTCTTCGGAATTGAACAGTTTACACCGTACATCGACATATGATCCCCATTATAGGTCGCCCATCCGAGCGCAAGCTCGGAGAGATCACCCGTGCCGATAACAAGCCCGTTATGCTTGTTGGCGAGATCCATCAGAATCTGCGTCCGCTCTCTTGCCTGGCTGTTCTCGTACGTCACATCAAGGACTTCCGGATCCTGACCGATATCTCGAAAATGCAGATTCACGGCGTCCGAAATCGGGATCTCCAGCAATGTTGCTCCGACAGACCCGGCCAGCTTCCGTGCATTATCATATGTTCGGGTGGTCGTGCCAAAGCCGGGCATGGTAACGGCTATGATCCCGTCTGCGGGCAGATTCAACAGCTGAAATGCCCGCGAGCAAACAATTGCGGCGAGTGTGGAATCCAATCCGCCGGACATACCGACCAGAACCTTCTTGATTCCCGTGTGCATCAGTCGTTTCGCGAGTCCGGAGGCCTGGATCATCAATATCTCTTCGCATCGACGATCGCGCTCCTTTGGATCAGCGGGAACAAACGGATACTTCGGAATATCACGGCACAGAGTATCCATTTCAACTTCGAACGGAATCGAATGAAATATATAAGCATCCCGTTCGGACAACTCAGGCTGATCCGGATAGGTCGCTTGATGAATTCTCTCCTGCCGAACGAGCTCAAGATCTGTATCGGTATAGATCAATCCGGATGAAAACAGCTTTGATTCAGCAAGTATCCGCCCGTTCTCCGCCAGAAGATTATGCCCCGCAAAAACCATGTCCGTTGTCGATTCCCCGAATCCGGCGTCCGCATAGATATACGAAGCAATCAGACGGGCAGACTGAGAGGCAACAAGCATTCGGCGATAGGATTCCTTCATTATCGTCTCATCACTCGCCGAAAGATTGGCGATAACGGTTGCACCCATGATTGTATGTTTGACAGAGGGCGGTTCCGGAACCCAGAGATCCTCGCATATCTCGACAGCAAGCCGGAACTCGGGACAGGAGGGAGAGGAGAATATCTGATTCGTTCCAAAAGGATACTCACGTCCTCGAATCGCGACGCGTCCGTTCTTCGGACCTGGCGAGAAATGCCTTCGCTCGTAAAATTCGCTGCTGTTCGGAAGATTAACCTTCGGAACAAAACCATATATCGTACCGCCATGAATCACAGCCGCGCAATTATACAGTTTGTTCATGTGCGCCAGGGGCAGGCCGACGATATACATGATATTCAGGTGCTTGCTCTGTTCAGCTATCCTGAAAAGAGCGTCCAAAGCCTCTTCCTGCAGAGTCTTCGAATAAAAAAGGTCACCGCATGTGTATCCTGTCAGAGAAAGCTCCGGGAAAACGAGGAGTCCAACCTGTTGCTGAGCCGCACTCTCTACCATCGTTAAGATCTCTTTGGCATTGAAGACGGGATCAGCGACACGCAGGGCAGGCGAACAGGCGCCGATCCGGAAGAAACCATATTTCATATTTCGCTCTTTCTGCTCGAAAAGCCATTTGAATGATTTGTTTTGCCACTATTATACATCAATTGCCCGTATGAGGGATAAGCGACGGATATTCACTCTGTGATATAATTCGATTTGTGTAGGAGGAAGATCTCATGCAATTCAAAACTCGTGGTCATATCATTCGCGATGCTTTCAGCCTGGAGACGGATCGACTTCTTCTGCGCGTCGTTCGACCGAACGAAGCGCATAGTGTCGTTTCGTATCTACTCAAAAACCGCGAGTTTCATGCCCCATTTCACCAGATTATGGAGGATGAGTATTTTACGGTTCGCGGGCAGCGGATCTATCTTCGTTCGGACTTCCATAAATATCTGGATGACATGCAATATCCCTTTTGGATTTCAGAGAAGTCCAAACCGGACGTCATTATAGGCCGACTATCGTTCTCTCATATTATTCGAGGCGCATTACAGTCCTGCCTGGTCGGCTATCATTTGGATCAGGATATGGTTGGAAAAGGCTATATGAAGGAGGCTCTCAGCGCCGGCTGTGATTATATGTTCAAGGTCCAGAAGTTGCACCGGATACAAGCTGACATCATGCCGCCCAACACGCGCTCAATACATACCGCGCTTACATGCGGATTTCGCTTGCAGGGCTTGAACAGGCAATATATGTGTATCAACGGCAAGTGGACCGATCATGAGATATATGCTTTGATCAATGATCCGCAATGGCTCCCGACAGATGCCAGAAATATCCGCTAGGATTAATGAAAAAGTAATATGGAAAACCGGGAAAAGCGGTATAATAATATAAAGTGTTTGATATTTGTCGGATAAGCCGGCTTTTGTATGAAAGATCTTGACTTAGGAGGAATTTGGAATGAAACAGAAGCGACTGATAAGTGTCATTCTCATTGCCTTGCTTGTAATTGGGACGGGAATGTCTTCGGCATGCAGTTCTGACAAGAAGAATGAGACGACCGCCTCATCGTCTGCAGAGAGTACTATGTCTGTTCAGACAACAACAGAAGCGACAACGACTACTATGGCTTTGGCTCAGATCTCCGGCACAATCGCAGCAAATACGACGCCGAAGTCCTGGAAGGAAACACCCATCGATCCGCAGAAGACGATGTATGTTAAGCTTAAGTCAGATTTTTTGAAGGTTCGCACAGGTCCGGGAACGCAGTATGAGCAGATCTCGGCTTTGACTGACGGCATGGAGGTCACTGTTGTTGCCAAGACGGAGTCGAACTGGTACAAGCTCAGTGATGGGTACTTCGTATTTGGAGAGTACCTCACCGATACCAAGTCATAATCTTTTTGTCGTGTCTCAGATTTCGGGGTAGACAAGACAAATTTCTTGTTGTATTATAGCAAAGCGAGTTTTGAGTCGCTGTGATACTCATAGCGACTTGAATGTGCGGGTGTAGTTCAATGGTAGAACTCCAGCCTTCCAAGCTGATCACGTGGGTTCGATTCCCATCACCCGCTCCAACAACGATGGCGGTCTTTCGACCGCCATTCGCATAATGGGTCTATAGCTCAGCTGGACAGAGCAACAGCCTTCTAAGCTGTGGGTCGGAGGTTCGAATCCCCCTAGGCTCACCACAACAGGAAACCACATGTGATGAATAGATGACATGTGGTTTCTTTATGTCCTTCATTACAAATCTTGTCGATAAGATTCAATTTGTCAGAGATATCCCTATGGATCGTTGTGCTATAATCAGAGCGAAAGCGGCGAAAGGAATGGAAGCATGACAAGAAAGTCAACATATGACAATGAAAGTATTTCTTCACTGAAGGGTGCGGACCGCGTCAGGAAGCGTCCCGGTGTCATTTTTGGATCCGATGGACTGGAAGGCTGTGAGCACTCTTTTTTCGAGATTCTCTCGAATTCAATTGACGAAGCAAGAGAAGGACACGGAGATAAGATTGATATCGTTCGCTTTGCCGACGGTTCTATTCAGGTGGAAGATTATGGCCGGGGAATACCTCTGGATTATAATACCAAGGAAGACCGGTTCAATTGGGAGCTCGTGTACTGTGAGCTTTATGCCGGAGGAAAATATAACAACAATTCCGGAGAGAATTATGAATTCAGTTTGGGACTGAACGGACTTGGCGCTTGCGCGACGCAATATGCCTCCGAATATTTTGACGTTCAGGTTTTTCGAGACGGATTCAAATATTCGCTTCATTTCGAGAAGGGCGAGAATGTCGGTGGACTTCAGAAGGAACCCACACGCTTTAAGCGAACGGGTACGATACAGAAATGGAAGCCGGATCGACAGGTTTTTACGGAAATCAAAATTCCCCATGAGACCTTTGTACAGATTATCAAGAGGCAAGCCGTCGTAAACAGCGGTGTCACATTTACTCTGACTGACGAAGAGTCAGGGGAAGTACTGACGTTTTGTTATCCGCAGGGTATTCTGGGATATGTTGAGGAGATGGATGAGGGCAAGGGTATCTCCAAGCCTTACTCCTTCGAGAACACCGGACGCGGCCGTGACAGGGACGATAAACCGGAGTACAAGGTGCGTTCGCAAATCGCTTTCTGCTTCAACAATGAAGTGAATGTCATTGAGTATTATCACAACTCCAGCTTTCTCGAACACGGCGGTGCGCCCGATAAGGCTGTACGCTACGCGCTGACAGCGGAGATCGACAGACAGATACGCTTGCGGGACAAGTACAAGTCAGGTGAAAGCAAGATAACTTTTCAGGATATCGCCGACAGTTTGATTCTGGTGACCAGTTCTTTCTCCACACAAACAAGCTATGAGAATCAGACGAAGAAGGCAATCAATAACAAGTTTATTCAGGAATTCATGAACGATTTGATCCGGGAGAAAATGGAAATCTGGTTTATTGAAAATAAGTCGGATGCAGATCGCGTGATTGAGCAGCTCCTCATCAACAAGCGGAGTCGTGAAAACGCCGAGAAAACGCGATTGAATGTCAAAAAGAAGCTGATGGGTTCTATTGATATCAATAATCGTGTGAAGAAATTTGTCGATTGCCGTACGCGGGATGTATCGGCCCGTGAGCTCTATATTGTTGAGGGAGACTCCGCATTAGGCTCTTGTAAGATGGGCCGGGATTCGGAGTTTCAGGCGATCATGCCGGTTCGCGGTAAGATTCTGAATTGCCTGAAGTCCGATTATGATATCATTTTTAAAAGCGATATCATCGTCGATTTACTGAAGGTTCTGGGATGCGGCGTTGAGATCCAGTCGAAGCATAATAAGGATTTATCTTCGTTTGTGCTCGATCAGCTTCGTTGGAACAAGGTCATAATCTGCACAGACGCCGATGTTGACGGATATCAGATCCGGACCCTGATCTTAGCGATGCTCTATCGATTAACACCAACCTTGATTAAAGAGGGGAAGGTTTATATCGCGGAGTCGCCTCTGTTTGAGATTACTTATCGTTTCAAGAAGACAGAGGAGACCCTATTTGCATTTACGGAGAAAGAAAAAGCAGAAATCATGGCTAAATACTCTCCCGAGCATTTAACGATTCAACGTTCAAAAGGTCTCGGCGAGAATGAACCGGAAATGATGTGGGAAACAACAATGAATCCCGCTACTCGTCGACTGATTAAGGTGCTGCCGTCTGATGAGAAGCTGACCTCAGAAGTGTTCGATCTTCTACTTGGTGACAATCTGGCCGGAAGAAAGGCACATATTGAGAAAAATGGTCACCTTTATCTGGAAATGATGGACGTGGGTTGAGGATTCAAACGTAGATTCGGGAGTAACAAATGAAGAGTAAGGACGATAATACAAAGCCGGGAATAACAAAGGGAAAGACGACATCTTCTGAGAAAACAACGGAGAAGGTTGAACATCCTTTCGTTGACCAGCAAATTACGGATACCCTTGAAATCAATTATATGCCGTATGCGATGAGTGTCATCGTATCGCGTGCCATACCGGAAATTGATGGATTCAAGCCGTCCCATCGCAAGCTTCTGTATACTATGTACAAAATGGGGCTTCTGAACGGAAATCGTACGAAGTCAGCTAATGTTGTCGGCCAGACAATGAAGCTGAACCCGCATGGAGACATGGCTATATATGAGACTATGGTGCGCTTGACACGCGGCAACGGGTCGCTGCTACATCCGTTTGTTGACTCAAAGGGCAATTTTGGCCGGCAATACTCCCGTGATATGCAATTCGCCGCCGCCAGATATACAGAGGTGCGACTCGATAAGCTCTGCGAAGAGATTTTTCGAGGTATGGATAAGAATGCGACTGATTTTATTGATAATTATGACGGAAGCATGAAGGAACCGGTACTCTTACCGGCGTCTTTTCCAACAATATTGGTCAATAGCAATCAAGGAATTGCGGTAGGAATGGCCAGCAATATTTGTTCCTTTAATATTCGTGAAGTGTGCGAGGCAACGATTGCCTATATGAAGGACCCCATGGCTGATTTGCTGGATATCATGCCCGCTCCCGATTTTTCAGGCGGTGGCATTATTCTTTATGATCGGGCTGAGATGCAGCAGATATACGATACTGGCAGAGGGCCTGTCAGAATTCGGGCTAAGTATCGAATCGACAAGAAAAACAACATGATCGAAGTATATGAGATCCCTTATTCCACAACAGTTGAAGCCATTATCGATGAGATTAGCGAGTTGGTTCGATCCGGTAAGATCAAGGAGGTCAGCGATGTCCGTGATGAAACGGATCTCGACGGATTGACGATTGCAATCGAGTGTAAGCGAGGAACAGATATGGATTCGCTTATGACCAAGCTATATCGCTTCACAAAGCTTCAGGATACGTTCTCATGCAATTTCAATGTATTAATCAACGGAATGCCTCGTGTCCTCGGTGTTCGCGGTCTTCTTGCGGAATGGATTGTATGGCGCAGGTCCTGTCAGAAGAGAGAGGTCCTGTTTGATCTGAATAAGAAGCAGGACCGGCTTCACCTATTGAACGGTCTTTCGAAGATTCTTCTTGATATTGATAAGGCGATATCTATTATCAGGAATACAGAGCTTGAAGAAATGGTTATACCGAACCTGATGAACGGGTTTGATATCGATGCATTACAGGCCGAATATGTCGCTGAGATTAAGCTGAGAAACATTAATAAGCAATACATCATGAATCGGATTGCTGACCGCGATAATCTGATCAAAGAAATATCGGATCTGGAAGATATTCTGAGAAAACCGCATCGTATCGATGCACTGATTATTAAAACGTTGGAGGGCATTATCAAGAAATTCGGACAGGAGCGCAGAAGTGAGATCCTGCACGTCGATGAGGCTATCAGCTTCACAGAAGACAATATGATTGAGGATTATCGCTTGAAGCTGTTCCTGACGGAGCATGGCTACATCAAGAAGATCCCGCTTACTTCATTGCGCAGCGCGGGCGAGTTGAAGACCAAAGAAGAGGATAATATTGTTCTTGAGTTGGAAGGAAAGAATAAAAGTGACGTTCTGTTCTTTTCCGACCACTGCAATGTTTATAAAATGCGGGCTTTTGAGCTTTCAGACAACAAACCGTCTGAACTCGGCGGATATCTTCCCAATGTTCTGAACATGGAGGAAGGAGAACGGATTCTCTTCATGCATATCACGGAGGATTATTCCGGTGAGATCATGTTCTCTTACCAGAACGGCAAGATTTCGCGCGTTCTCTTGAAGTCGTACGAGACAAAGACGAATAGAAAGAAGCTTATTCATGCCTGCTGTGAGGCTTCTCCAATCGTCGCAATTCATTATCTGACAGACGACGAGGACTTTGCTGCTTTTTCCAGCGTTGGAAAGGCCATTACCTTCTCGACATCCCTGATACCCATGAAAACAACCCGCTCAACACAGGGTGTACAGGTTATGACAGCGAAGAAGGGCAGCATATTGACTTCTGTTGTTCGGCTTTCAGAGTCAGGGTTTTCCGAACCCGAATATTATCGTGTTCGAAGAACACCGGCAATCGGATACTATATCAAGGAACAAACTATCACAAATCGACAGATTACTTTAGGGGAGACATAATATGCCAAGGGAGTATTATTTCGGAAACCGACCGGATCAATCCGGATCGTTATCCCGAAAAATACTGATGTTCGTTTATCTCGGAGCAATGATTGCTGCCGTTATTATTTTTGCGTGGATCTCTCTGTACAACAATCAAGTTGCATCCAGACTGAGTACATTTCAGAGTGCAATCGACGCCGCTGAGTACGAGTCTGCACTCGAGACCTATCGTGACATTCAAGCCGAGATCCTCACCAAGGATCCGAATGATTTACAGGGGCTTGAAAGAGAAAAAACCGTCTTGCAAGAGATGGAACAAATCGTTTTTTCAAGGTGTGACGGGATTCTTAACCGTATCCGGCAGGAGAAATATTCTCCGAATGCCGATGACCGGGCCTTCCTAGAGCAAATGGGCGAACTTACCGGTGCTCGTCTGACAGTCTGGCTCAACCAGATTTGCGAGGAATTTCTACTTGGAACGATAGAAAAACCGACCATAACTTTTGTGTTAAATCAGGTATCAGATTATCAGAATGTTGCGGCCGCCGCCAAACCCTTGGTAAATGAACTCGATTTGATCGAAAAGTCCAGAGGAGACATACTGGATGCAGAGGACTATTTTGAGTCAAAGTCCTATATTTTGGCCGCCGAAATCTATGAAGATTTGATCAGCCGAACGAAGGGATTCGTAAACGAGTACGCCCGGCGACGTCTTCAGAGCTGTGAGAAAGAAATGTATGAACCGATTATGGAAGAATGCGATCACCTTCTGAAAACCTTTCGATACTATACGGCAGAGGAAATCCTGTCTGATATGGCAAGAATCTTTCCCGATGATCAGAAGGTTCAAGCCAAGCTTCTTGAGGCAACCTCTAATACATCCCTGGTTGTTGAGTATAAAGGGAGTGTGGAAGTGCTCTGTGTCAAGCCTTTGATTGTGGATCCGGTACAAGCTTTTTCCGGAGATCAAGCAATAAAGGCTGACAGTATAAAGTTGACTGCCGGCGAGTTTCAGAAAATCCTGGAGCAATTGTATGAGAAAGATTTTATCCTGGTTGATGTTCGTTCAATGACAGACAGGACGAATTTATTCTCGGTCGAGCAGCAGTCACTTCGTCTGCCGGAAGGAAAGAAGCCTGTCGTGATTATTCTGGAGGATGTCAATTACTCGGCATATCTGAAGGGGATGGGAACGTGCAGCCGTCTTGTAATTGATGAGAACGGAAATGTTGCCGGTGAGTATCAGAATGCGTCAGGACAGACGATAGTCAGTCGGGGTGCTGAGGCGATTGGTATTTTAGACTCCTTTGTTGAATTACATCCCGATTTCTCGTTTGACGGAGCAAAGGGCATCATCTCCTTTTCAGGATATGAAACAACGATGGGGTATATTACGGATAAGGACCAGATAGATGACCGTAACACAGCGCTTGCTGCCAATGGATTTGCGCAGGTTAGTTTATCAACGGAAGAAATACGGCAGAATCAAGAGACCGTATCAATGATCGTAGATGTTCTCGAAGATACTGGCTGGATATTTGGGTCCTCGACCTATGGTTTCATCAATGCGAATAGCTGCGAAATGGATGTTATTCAGACTGATACAGAAAAATGGATGTCCCAGATCGGAACCCTTCTAGGAGATGTTGAGATCCTTGTGTATCCCAACGGTGATTTTATCAAGGGCTCTGATCCACGCTGCGTATATCTAAAGGAATCGGGTTTCCGAATTTTCTTCGGGGTAGGTCCTTCGCCATATTATACATTCGGATCGAATTATTTATATCTGGATCGGATCATGCTGAATGGAGCAACACTAAGAAACACTGATTTATCGAGACTGTTTTCCTTGTCTTACGTGTATGAATCACAGAGGCCGGTAGAGCTTCCCTGATGATTCTGTTTTCAAAATCTTTCACAGAAGAGCCCGCATTATTGCCGCATATATGATATTCTTATGGCACTATGTTATGAAGTGGGCGGTATATCTTGGAGGAGCGATTAACAAGGCAATTAAATAGCACAGGCAACTGTAAGCGCCGAGCCTTTGAACCTAAGCGTTATTTGCCGCGCTTGCTTTTGCTCATCTTACTGTGTACCTCTCTTCTTCTTGGTTCTTGTATGGACATGGTGAAGCCGTCCCCCTCATACAGCGAATATCTAATGCAGGTAATGGCGGAGGAAGCGAATAAACTGGATAAACCGGTATCTTTGCTGGCTCCTAAAGACGTCCAGGAGGTCGGCAGCAGTCAGGATTTATTTTTTACTTATCAGGAATTTCTTTATTCATTTTCGGAAGAGGCATATATACAGATTGAGAATATCGATTTGTTTCGCACCTATTGGCAGGAGCTGGCCGATGCAGGCGCTCTTCATTCGGTATTTGTCAAAGGAAATGTTCAGATTGAATACAACGACCGGACTCCATGCACAATCAGATTGTCGATTCATCACGATTCGACCGGTGAAATTATTTCCAAGCTCAAGGCAGGCGGGGAAATGGTATTCCTATCGACCGAAACTGCGGACCTGTATCATAAAGCTCAAGAGATACTTGCGAGCATTATTACGCAAGAGATGACAGAACTTCAGAAAGAAATTGCTATTCATGATTATATCGTAATGAACAGTCAATATACCGAAGAGGGCGAGAGCGCATATCTTTCGACGGCTGACAGCGTGTTGCTCGATGGAAAGGGACAATGCCAGGGATATGCGGAAGCCACCGCATTATTGCTTACAATGTCGGGAATTGAATCCAAAATCATCTCCGGATACGCAACAAGCTCGAATGGAAGACAGCAACTTCATGCTTGGAATCAGGTTCGGATTGATGGCACATGGTACCATCTCGACACGACCTGGAACGATCCGATACCCGATACAAAGGGATATGTATCAGATATATATCTGAACCGATCGGACTCTTTCTTTTTCCTTGACCATAATTGGTCATCCTTCTTTATCGAATGCCCTTATGATTATCCTACATGATCGTACGTATCCGCGTATATCTGATTTGAATATCCCTTGAGAAGGCGGAAATAAGGCAAATTTGATAGACGAAAAGGTAGTAAAAATATTATAATAAGATGATGTTCCAAAATATTATCATGGAGGTGCGAGATGGCTAGTGAATCAACACAGAACAAGATTGATGACCTGCTTGTAAAGGATGAGATTCTTTGGCATGACCGGAAGAGAATTCTCGGGATGCCGATTTCGTTTACCAAGTATTCTATGGATGATAATCGAATTTATGTTAAGCGTGGCCTGCTTAACTCTGTCATGGATGAGCTCCTTCTGTATCGAGTGCTGGACGTGAAGCTTTCAAGAAACTTGTTTCAGAAGATTTTTCGCGTCGGGACCATCAATCTTTCAACCGCAGATAAGTCGAACCCCAATCTTGAGATCAAGAATATTAAGAACAGTGATAAGATTCGGACGCTTATCAGCAATATTGTTGAGCGTGAACGTGACGAGAAGCGAGTCATGGGTAAGGAAATGTTTGGTGCTTCCGGCATGGACATGATCATTAATTGATAATACAATAAATTCGAACGGTTGGACATCATTAGGAATAGAAGAGGATACATAGTATTGAGAGTATCGCTTCGGGAGCAAAGAATTTAGGTGGAAACAAGACTTGACCGATATGAAGGAGCTCGCGAGAGGAAGCTGAACAAGCTTAAGAATCTGATTGCACAGTCAGATAATATTGTCTTCCTCGGAGGGGCTGGTGTATCCACAGAAAGTGGAATTCCGGATTTTCGGAGCGGTCAGGGTATTTATAATCAAGACAGCGGTCTTTCCTACCGTCCCGTTGATATTATCAGCCATTCCTTTTTTGTCGAACATACAGCCGAGTTTTACGATTTCTACCGACGCAAGCTTTGTTACCCGAAGGCTAAGCCTAATAAGGCTCACAAAGCTCTTTACCGTCTGGAGAAGTCCGGCAAGCTTAAGGCCGTTATTACACAGAACATAGATAATCTTCATCAGATGGCCGGAAGCAAGAAGACGATAGAACTTCACGGATCCGTTTTCCGGAATTACTGCATGGATTGTAAAACAGAGTATGAGCTTGACTTTATCCTAAAAGGGCAAGGCATTCCACGGTGTGTAAAATGCGGCGGAATTGTTCGTCCCGACGTTGTGTTGTATGAAGAACACCTGGATCATGCCAATATTGACCGTGCGATTTCTCTTATTGAGAAAGCGGATTTGATGATTATCGGCGGTACCTCATTAACGGTGTACCCGGCAGCGACCTTTGCTCAGTTTTTACCGCATGACAGGGTTGTAATTATTAACAAGAGCTCGACATATCTGGATCTTCAGGCGATGTTGACCGTGCATGACAGCATCGGAGATGTGCTGGATTATGTTATACCCCGGCGCCTTCCTGATCGATGGATTCAAGCGGACGTACCGGAGAACTGAATCTGATGCAGGTTGTAATATTTTCCCTTCATCTCCATTAGCTCCGCGTGTGAGCCAAGTTCTGCAATTCCATCCTCATCGAGATAAATAATGACATCTGCCCGTCGAATCGTTGAGAGCCGATGAGCAACGATTAATGAGGTCCTGCCTTTGGAAAGTGCTTCAAGGGACTGCTGGATCTCTTTTTCTGTTTGCGTATCCAGTGCCGATGTCGCTTCATCCAGCAGAAGAATGGAGGGGTTCTTCAGGAAAACTCTGGCAATCGATATTCGCTGTTTTTGCCCGCCGGAAAGCATGATGCCGCGTTCTCCGACCTGCGAATGATAAGCATCCGGCAAACTCATAACAAAATCATGCAGCTTGGCTTTTATCGCAGCCTCGATCACCTCGTCATCCGTGGCCTCCAAATTGCCGTAACGGATGTTCTCTAGAATGGTCGAAGGAAACAGAAATACATCCTGTTGGACGATACCGACATTTCTTCGCAAGGAATCGATCTTTATATCACGAATGTCGATCCCGTCAATAAGAATCTGTCCGGACTTCACCTCGTAGAAACGCGGGACCAGGTGGCAGAGAGTCGTCTTACCGCTGCCGGACGGACCGACGATCGCAAAGGATTTTCCGGCGGGAACAGAAAGCTCAATATTATCCAATACATTCTCGGCGTCATCATCTTTGCTATAGGAGAAAGAAACGTGAGAGAAAGAAATGTCACCTTTAACCTGCTCAAGCGTTAGGGCATTAGGACGATCAGATATTTCCGGCTTCTGCTTCATCAAGTCAACAAAACGGGAAAATCCCGCCATGCCTGATTGGAAGAGTTCGGTAAAATTGGTTAGCTTTCGTATGGGGGATAAAAACATAGCAATGTAAAGAGTGAAGGTTACAAGGTCAATGATCTCCATTTTTCCTTCCATTATCAGGTATCCGCCGATCCCGATAACCAATATGTTCATCAGACTGATCAGAAACTCCATTCCGGAGAAGAAGGAAGCCATAATAAGATAAAACTTTCCACGGGCGGTCCGATATTTCCATGTGCCCTGAAGAAACTTCTCTGATTCAAATTTTTCGTTTGCAAAAGCCTTCGACACTCGAATGCCGGATATTCCGGATTCAATTTGAGAATTAATTTCCGCCGTGTTTTCCTTAAGCGCATGAGATGCCGCCGACATTCTTTTCCGTAGAAATAGTGTAAATGTGATCAGGATCGGTAGAAAGATAAACAGACAGATTGTGAGAGTCAGATTAACGGAAAGCAGAATAATGAACGATCCTATAATCGTCACAACCGAAATAAATAGGTCTTCGGGACCGTGATGCGCCAACTCCGTGATATCAAACAGATCAGACAGGATACGGCTCATCAGACTCCCGGTTCGGCTTTTATCGAAAAAAGAGAAGGACTGCCTTTGCAAGTGAGTGAACAAGTCGCGCCGCATCTGCATCTCGATATTTGCGCCCATCAAGTGTCCCCAATAAGACACAACGAATTGCATGGCTCCGCGTACAACAAAAAAACCGAACAGCAGAAAAATAATGAGAAAGAAGGCCTGATACTGCTTCTCGGGCAAATACGTTTGTAAGGCGATCCTGGAGAGCGCAGGAAAGGACAGATCAACAGCTGATATGAGAAATGCGCAGAATATGTCGATGAAGAAAAGCTTCGTATTGGGTCGATAATAAGATATAAATAGAGACAGTATGCTTTTTTTCTGAAAATCCTCAAGTGTCAGACTCTTCTTCATGGCGTTTCCCTTTCTGCTTTAGAACCTAATAATTATAACAGGTATGCAGATGTGTTCCAAGAATATGATAGAATCAATGGATAAATAAAGATTTCAGGGAGGCAACATCGTGCAGATGAAGGCAATAGAGGACCGCGACCAGATTTTCTCCAAACGAGCGGTAGATATCCAGGCGAGACTGACGAAGAATCAGAAGAAGTCCGATCTTATAAGTAATCTACGATTTGTTCTGTTTGTATTGGCTTTGGCCTCGCTGATTGCGACGATATCGTTCAAGCTTGCAGCACCGGCTTATCTTGTTCCGGCGGTACTGTTTCTTTCGTTCCTTATTCTGGCCTTGTACCACTCTCAGATCAAACGGGATATGACACTTCTCCAGACTCTCGAGACAATCCATAAGGAATACCTGGCAAGGCTCAATCATGACTTTTCACTTCTTTCTGATACAGGTGAGGATTTCCTCGATACAAATCATGATTTTTCAGCTGACTTGGATTTGTTTGGACCGCAATCCCTTTATCATCTCCTCTCGACTGCTCGGACCTGGTACGGCAGGACGGCCTTTGCGGATTTTCTTCTGACCGCGGGGCGCCCTGATAAGACCGGGGAAGAGATATCAGCAAGACAAGAAGCTGTCTCTGAACTGAAGGATAACCTTCAAATGGTTCAGGAATTTGAAGCTGCCGGACGTCTGTCCGTACGAAGTGCTGAGGATCCCAGGCGACTGCTTGCTTACGCTGATGCAACAGCAGGGGAGACGACACCCGTCAGTACAGTATGGCTCGTTGTCTCGGTAATCAACTCCTTTCTTCTGATCCTTTTTGGTCTGTTGGCATGGGTTTTCCTAGTGGTTCCGGTTTTTGTTCCCGTGATATTTCTGTGTCTTCAAATCACGTTCATGGCGGTGAAGTATCAGAAATTTAAGCCGGTATTTGCATCGGTTGAAGATTTTCACGATCAACTTTTGTCATATATCGGATTGTTTCAGAAAATCGAGCAATCCAAGGTGCAAGCGGATGCTCTGGTCAGCCTCCAGCGTGATTTGTACGATGACGATACCCGCAGAACCCCGGCAGCCTCGTCGAGTGTTAGGAGACTGCATGCTATATGTTTGCTCATTCAAGCCCGGAGCCAGCCTTTGCTGTTTTTTATCTTGAACGTTCTTTTTCAATATGATGTGATCTGCATTTATGTTCTTGAGAGATGGAAAAAATCAAACGGTTCAAGACTGATTCGATATGTTCGGGCTCTCGGTGAGTGGGAGGCGTTGATGAGCCTCACAACATTTACCTATATTTATCCGGAATTCTCCTTCCCGGTCTTCCGCAGTTCGCCGGAGGATGCGAAGCGGCAAGCGTATTTCTCGGCTGTCGGTATGGGACACCCTTTGATTCCGATTAAGAAGCAGGTCCGTAATGATTTTTCCCTGCCATCCGGTATATCACTGATTACAGGATCTAATATGTCAGGCAAGACGACGCTGTTGCGAACCGTAGGCATAAATGCGGTATTAGCCTACGCCGGTACCTATTGTTGTGCAGATAAACTGGAATTAGGATTTATGCAGATCGGTTCTTCTATGAGAATTGCAGACGACCTGAGCGGAGGTGTATCTACCTTCTATGCAGAGTTGATCCGCATCGAGAAAATCATTCGCAAATCCAGAGAAGGTAAACCTCTTCTGTTTTTAATTGATGAGATTTTTCGCGGGACGAATTCACGCGATCGTACGGATGGCGCAAAAATCGTTCTGAGAAATCTTTCGGAACCGTGGATCGTCGGCTTGATGTCTACACATGACTATGAATTGTGCTCGGAAGAAAACCAGAAGGGATTCTCTATTATTAATTATCATTTCTCTGAGCATTACGATGAAGAGGGAATTCATTTTGATTATGTGCTTTCGGAAGGGATATCTACCTCGACGAATGCGAGATTCCTCATGAAGTTAATAGGAATTGAATGAATTGCAGTGACATTCGACGCAAGACGGTATAAAAGTTGCAAAATATACCTTGAAAACGCTTATAAATCCCTGTAAAATGATGCTAATATATATGTTGCTTGCATAAATCTTGCAGGATGTAATCATTTCTTGCAAAATTACTGACTGATCAGGAGGATATATGATATCTTTTACACAACAGAATCATTTCTTTGGCCGTTCCAACCCTGAGGAACTTGTCAAGACATATGGAACGCCCCTTTATGTCTACAATGAATCCATCCTGAGAAAACAAATGAGAAATGCTGCCAAATTGATATCCTCTCCCAATTACACTGCTAACTATTCAATTAAGACGAATTCAAACCTTTCCATACTTCGACTTGCCTGCGAGGAAGGACTGAATGCGGACGCAATGTCTCCCGGAGAAATCTATGTTTTGATGAAGGCAGGTTTTCCAAAGGAACGTATCTTCTACGTCTCAAACAACGTATCTGATGAAGAGTTGCGGTATGCCATCGAGAATCAGATAATGACGAGCCTCGACAGTCTTTCTCAGCTTGAGCGTTTCGGAAGACTCAACCGTGGCGGACGGTGTTCCGTCCGGCTTAATCCAGGAATCGGTGCCGGGCACCATGAGAAGGTGGTGACGGCAGGGAAGAAAACAAAATTTGCGATCGCGGAAGCGGAAATTCCTGAAATATTCCGGATTGCGGAACAGTATGATCTTCATATCGTTGGTGTGAATCAACATATTGGTTCGCTTTTTATGGACGGTACACCGTTTTTGGCAGCGGTCAAACATTTTCTGGAGCTTGCCCTCCAATTTACAGAACTGGAGTTTGTTGATTTTGGAGGCGGTTTTGGAATTCCTTATCACAAATTAAGTGGTGAGAAGGAATTTGATTTACTGTCATTCGGAAAAGAGCTTGACCTGGTTGTGGATGAGTTTACTCGGAAGTACGGCAGGAGTGTCGTTTTCAAGTCAGAGCCCGGGCGGTATATTGCTGCCGAGGGGGGTGTCCTATTGGGCACTGTACATGCGAAGAAATCCAACAACGGAATTACCTATGTTGGAACGGACATCGGTATGAATGTACTTGTACGACCTGTTATGTATGACTCGTGGCATGACATAGAGGTTTATCGCCAGGGACAAATCGTAACCGAGACAGAGGGTTCGGAGACGGTGACCGTTGTCGGCAACATTTGTGAGACAGGAGATATTCTGGCGAAGGAGCGTCTGTTACCGAAGGTTATTGAGGAGGATGTACTGTGCGTCCTTGATGCCGGGGCATATGGTTATTCGATGTGTTCGAATTACAACAACCGCCTTCGGCCGGCAGAGGTATTGATCGATCTGGACGGAAATCCGAAATTAATCCGGAAGAGAGATACCTTAGAATATCTTGTCTCCGGATTTCCCGATCTATAAGCTGATTCTTTCCGGTAAACGGCTGCGAAAAGGCAGTCGTTTATTTATCATTAATAGAGAGAATTGTATATTTTTCTCTTGTAAAGCTATTTTCCTTCATGTACTATAAATGAAAGTGTATAGGATTGGCGGGGATGTCTATGCAGAATGAATGGACGGATCTTTTTCTGCGATATGAGGTCGTTCTATTTGACTATCCCGCATACTTCGAGATAGGTCGTTTGCCTGTTTTTTTAGAAATTGTTGACAGCCTTTCTCAGAACAGGTCGAAGATCGTCACTTCCTCCTCGTATGAACAATATGAGATCTGTGTCCGTAATACGCATTTACCGAATGGGAATAAGGATGAACTGCTGTTTCCCGATAGTGATACCTATTTTGACCGTATGGAGGCATCCGGTTGTGAGAGGATCATTGAACCGGAAATGTCGATGTTTGAGGTTTTCAAGAGATACGCAGATCAGGATCGTGTTTGTTTGCTTACCGGATGCCATTCTCCTATCCTCAGCCAAATACGATTGCATAGCGCAGAATCCTCCGCGCAGATTATTGTTTTTGACCATGACAAGTATGACATATTTACCAGTACAAACGATTATTTAGAGCGCAATCACCCGGCCGAAGTCAATTCTGTAGCGTCCTCATCAGAATATCTTGATGTTGGGATTTACGTGAATGTAGGTGACCGCGTTTTTACGCCCGAGGGCAAGGCTGTCCTTCTTTCCGAGAAGATCAGTACCGGAGCGGAAGGCCTTGTTTTCAAGACGAATGATGCCACTATGGTTGCAAAGATATATCATCGCGGCGTCATGACACCGCTTCGCTGGCTGAAGCTGACTCGTATGACTAAGCTTGGGCTTAAGGCGAAGGGAGTCTGCTGGCCAAATGAGCTTCTCTACAACAGCAATCATGAGCCGGTCGGCTTCACGATGCCTCGTGCGGAGGGCTATACTCTCGGCTCGGTTTTCGATGGTCAGGACGCAATTCTTGAGAGATTTCCGGACTGGAATCGAGCTTCTGTTGTCCGTGCAGCGCAACAAGTATTTGAGAAAATGATTTATTTGCACCTTTCCGGAATTCTGATCGGTGATATTCAGCTCAAGAATGCCATGATCAAGAATTCTGAGGAGACTTTCCTGATCGATATGGACAGTGTTCAGCTTGAAGACCTTCCTTGTCCCGTAGGCACAGAGGAGTTTACTCCACCGGAGTTGTGGGATACTTCTTTTCAGACATTTCTCCGGTCGCCTCTACACGAGGATTATTCCTGTGGAATTCTTGCATTTTCTATGCTGTTTTGCGGACAGCACCCATACAATCAACGCATGGGCAAGGAGACGCTTCGCGAGGAGATTGCCTCACTTTCCTTCCCGTATGATATTCAAGATGAGGACAACAGCCGGATTCCGCTGGGCGGGTATGATCAGATCTGGATGGGGATGCCGGATCATTTGCGCCGGATGATTTACGAGGCTTTTGCAGATGGGAAGCGATTTGAGACGATTGATTGGCATCACGCCTTGTCTGTTTATCTGAAGGAGCTTTTATCGAAACGGTATGAGAATGAAGCTTATTATGATTTATTCCCTTACTCCAATCGTAAAAGAATTCTTGAAGCAAGTCGTATTCCGAATGTGAAGCGATCCATTATGGATGCCATTATTCATGTACCTGATCAGAAAGGAAACAGTTCTCAGAAGGAAGAAGTGAACAAGAATCCTGTATTATATAACGGCCGTCCGATTGGCGATGCTTTTCTGAATCAGAATAAGCTGGTTGATGTAGATCTAAAAAGACATGCCGGATTCAAAGGTGTATTAGAAGTTGGTACGTCCGACGATAAGAAGAACAGCGAGGAAGTAACTGCTACTTCGGCTGACGTGAACAAGGACAGCAACGAGAAGAAGAGAAAGTGCTCCAGATTAGCAGCAAGTGATTTCGGACTATCTAGAATGTCTATCCTTCTGATTATTCTGATTGTTTTGCTTCTTACAGCTATGTTTGTGTTTTTCAATATGTTCCGCTTAGGTTGATAGGAGGTATTTATGAGTAACCCAATTCCAGTATTTAGTGAGTCTGACTTCGGAAGAAGCACTCGTCGCCGACTTCCGATTTGTTTCTGCCTGGACATCAGCGGATCGATGGCAGGGAATCCGATCGCCGAGTTGAATGACGGATTGATGAGCTTTCTCTCGTCTATTCGTGAGAATGAGGAGACAAGATCATCGGCGGACATCTGTGTCGTAACTTTTGGAGGAGCTGTCGAAATTGTTCTTCCTTTTGGTCGACTGTCCAAAGAACAACCGTTGCCCAGAATGCAGGCCACGACAAGTCTGACACCGATCGGGGAAGGAATTTTGACGGCGCTCGAGCTCCTGTCGGAAAGAAAAGAAGGATATAAGCACCTTGGAATCAAGTACTTCCAGCCATGGCTGGTTATCATTACTGACGGAGCACCGCAAGGCGAGAATGCAATCGAGAACATGGAAAAGGCCATACAAGCCACCTGCGAGCTTGAATCGGATAACCGTCTTGTCATTTTCAATATCGGTGTCGGCAATTCAGCTGATTTTCCCTTGCTGAAGCGATTATCGAATAAACGACAGGAACCGATACGCATTCAGTCAACGCAATTCTCGAAGCTTTTTGAATTCTTAGGATCGAGTAGTTCATCCATTATCTCCGGCGGTATGCGTGACGACGCCTTATACGACATCAACAGTAAGCAACAGAATAAGTCCATAGCTATGGATGACTTTTTCAAATATCTTGAGGATAAGAAATGAGCGAAGCCCAGGACATCCGTTTATTGTCTCTGTCACTGAACGGCAGAAAGCATAAGGATAAGGACAAGCCATGCGAGGACGCTTCTTTAGCGGTCCGGGAAAATGGTGTGTATGTTGTATGCCTTTCTGATGGTGCGGGCAGCAGTCAATATACCAATACGGATATTGGTGCTCAATGTGTTGTCCAAACGGTATGCGACTTGATGACAAAGCACTTTGATGCTTTTTATCATGACAATCATGAGGCTCTTGTGCGAAGTGTTTTAGTTGCGGCCGTGCAGTCAGAGCTGACGATTCGAGCGAATGAGATGGGGCTGAAGAACTCAGATGCCTTATCGGCTACGATGCTGTTCTGCGCAGTCAAGGACTCCAGAGTTATTTTCGGACATATTGGGGACGGTGTGATCGCAAGAATTACGGGAACTGGATTGCAGCTTGTCACCATCCCGCAGAACGGTGAAGATATTTCCAGTACCATATTTATCACGCTTCCTCATGCTCAGAATTATTTGCGCTTGATACGAACAACGACGGATGACACCCATGCTCTTGTCCTGATGACCGATGGGATCTCTGATTTGGTGTATGACAACACCAAGCTCCTCCTTATGCCGGTCGTTGCACGGTTGGCCGAATTTGGCTCTTTACCGCTTGATGACGGAGAATCTGAGCTCAAGAAAACAATCGATAGCTTTGTCATAGCTCCATCTCCGCTGTCAGATGATGCCAGTATCGGTATCCTGTATTTTGAAGGCACACTTAAACCGGATCCGACCAACCTGGTTTCCGATAAGGAAGTTGTATTGAGATCCAGTTTTGATAATATTAGCAATGTGCAGCATGACATCCTTCCTCGAGTGCAAAAAGCCAGAGAGATCTTAATGCAGCAAAAAGAACTCGAGACAGAAATCACTCATGTAAGGGAAGAGGAGATAATCAACCTTGAGGAGCACGAGCAGAATCAGGAAGATGCGGTACCTGATGTAGAATTGCCTGTCAGGCAAGAAAAACCTTTAAGCTTTTGGAAGAAAATATTACTGGCATTAAAGAATTAAAGTAAGTCTAATGCAGGGAATGGATGAAGAGAGATTTAGAAAGAGAGGTATTTATGGACAACAAAAAGAGAAGGTATGAGTTTGAAACCAAAGTAAAAGTACCGGACATGGATGAAATTCGTAAAGCCGCCGGCCAGTTTGCAGACCCTCCGGAGCAAACGGATATAATAGATAAGAAAACGATCCCGGGGGCGCGGGAAGCTGCCCAGAAATCACATAAGAATCTTATGAACAATGAACTGTCTTCTATTAAGGATCAACTCGAAGAGTTGGCTAGTGAAGTGGTAATGGAAGAACAAAGACAGATAAAAGAAGCCTTGAGAGCTAAGGAAGAAGCCGAGCGTCTTGAGGCCGAGGCCCAGACAGAGGCGGAGCAGCAGCTCGGTTCTAAAGAGGAAGCCGAAGCTTCTGAAGCTATAGCCGAGGACGTGAACCTGCAAGAAGAAGATTCAGAAGAAGCCCGCAATGCAGAGAAAACTACATTGCCATCGAAGCCTTTCTCTAAGTCCAAGAATAAGCACGACAAATGACTTCGGACGATTCCGAATATACTTTGAGAGCTTGCCTTGTTTCAAGATACGGTCAGTTTGTGACGTATTTTGCTATCACGTGAGTCAGCATGTCTCCCGCTAAGGGCGCCGCAGTATCTCCGCCTGCTCCGCCTTCCTCAACGACAACACAGATCGCATATGGAGCGGAATCATCTGCCACATATGCGATGCAAAGAGCGTTGTTTTCTTGGCCGTCCACCTGTACGGTACCGGTTTTGGAGGCTATGGCGTAGCCTTGTACGGCTGCGTAAACACCGGTTCCATGTTGTGTACAATCGATCATCATCTCTTCCAAATAGCCAGCTTCTTCCGGCGTCATAATGGTTGCAAAGGAATTGTTTTCCGGCATGGCATATTTTTCTCCGATAGGAGTTGTCAAAAATTTAACAACATGGGGGTTCATCATCTCCCCGTTATTTCCTATCGCTCCGGCCAGCATAGCCATATGAAGAGGAGAAGTATATAGGACACTGTCGGAAACCGGTTGACCGATGGATATCCAGGACAATGTGGATTGATTATCCGGGATCTCAATTTTCCCTCCGGAAGCGAAAAGACGATCCACAGAAACAAAAGAACCGTATCCGATTTCGTCGGCTGTTTTTAAGAGCTGTTCACGACCCGTCATAACACCGGCCAGGCCGAAGTAAACGTTACAGGACTTCGTTATTGCTTCCCTCATACCAACGAGACCGTGACCAGTTCCTTTTTCTCCGGCGGCAAACGGATCAATCGTTGAATGACCGTCACAATCGACGGTCATCAGTGGATCATAGGCAGTACTATGCATGTAGGCTGTAGCAGTGACGACTTTGAAGGTTGATCCTGGAGCGTAGGCACCCTGAAAAGCACGGTTGAAAAGTGCCGTGTCAGGAATGTCCGTGTACGATATAACCGAATCGGGCGACACGGAAGGAGAACTGACTGCAGCGATAATCTCTCCTGTATGATAATTTGTGACGACGATCGAACCTTTTCTGCCATCAAGAAGCTCATAGGCATAGGCTGACAGCTCGCCGCTGATTGTCAGCGTGATGTCATCTCCGTACAGGCCCTTGCCGAACAGGTCTAGAACGGCTTGTCGTATCAGGTTCCTGTCATTTCCAAGCAGGGCGCCCTGATAATTGCCCTCGATCGTATTCTCGATGTTGTGGGTATAGTCTCCTACTATATGCAGAACGGACATGGCAATCAATGGGTCTTCGGCATACTGCCGCTCTCCTGAAACACTATGTGCCAAGATCAGTCCGTCATTATCAACGATCATGCCTGCTTGTGCGTAGCGAGTGCGCAACGACTCCTTGTTTTCACCGGCTGCCGTGTTGAGCTCATGCTTGCTTCGATATTGTTGGAAAATCAACCCTGCCAGCAGAGCGACAGAGGTGATCAGAAACAGGATAAGTATGATTTTGATATTCCGCATCAGCATCTTCATATCAACTGCCTCCTTTTTCCCGCCGAGCCGATAAGCCAAGTAGCAGGGCGAACAAAATAAGAATAGCCAGTATGGAGCTCCCGCCTTTTGCGATCATTGGCAGCGTGGCACCGGTTAAAGGAAACAGCCCGGTTACTCCGGAGATGACGATCGCAGCTTCAACGAACAAAAGCGTTCCTATTCCTAAAGCAAGACTGGAGGAAAATCCGTCCTGCGAACGAATAACGATTTTGGCGGATCGCAGCCAAGTGAGGATGAAGAATAGAACAACAGAAAGGCCGACCACGATGCCGAATTCCTCACAAAGAATGGCAAAAACCATATCCGAGGAGGCAAGAGGGATCCCGCCGGGACTTCCGTTCCCGAGTCCCTTTCCAAATAACCCGCCTCGAGCGATAGCTTGCAGTCCGTAGACGATCTGACGATTGTTATCATTTACTTGAGTCCACAGAGTGGTCCAACCGATGATTCTTCTCTGTACGTGCGGGAAAAGTGCAAAGGCAATCGCGCCTAAAGACGAGCCGGAAAGAAGGATGATCAATGTTGTTAGGTACTCCGAAGTCATTACAACATAGACAATCAGTGTTGTGGGAAGAAGAATCATAGCTGAGCCCAGATCAGGAAGAAGCATAATAAGCAAAAAAACAAAAGCTGCCCAGCCGGCAAAAATCAGCTGATGCTTTTTGGTTGCCCGATTCTTGAAAAAATCTGCAAGAACGATCAGATAGGTGATTTTCGCAAATTCCGTCAGCTGAATGGACATCCCACCGACAGAGATCCAAAGTGTTGCTCCGTGCGAATCAGCACCGTTTCCTAAGATTAAGGTCATTATCAGGAAAAGGGGCGTCAGAACAGCGCATATCTTTCCTAGGTTTTCCGGAATATTTGTTTTAGCGGTCAGAAAAGCAATGAAGGGAAGCAGAATAAATCCGAAGAGAATGGATAATATCTGCGATTTCATATCATCGGCAAAATATGGAAGATTCTCCGCAGGCAGAAGGGATAGACGGATCTGAACCGTAATACCGATGACCGATAAAAACCCCAGCAACAAAAAGAGGGCCCTATCTATATCCTTGAGAAAAAGAGGAAGAACAAAATAATACAGATTACCCAGAACGAATCCAACACCGGCAGCAACAGTGATCAAAGCCCGCACCTGAGTATGCTCGGAGGGGATGAAAAGGACCAACAGCAGTATACACAGAACGGCAAACGCATTGAGTGACAAATAGGAAGCCAGGAGCTTTGGACGGGACTTTTCCTCCGGATATTTCCGGACAGGAGAGTAATCCTCATAGGTTATTTCCGCATCAGACGCGGATTGCCGCTCATCGACAAAAGTAAAGGAATAGTCTCCAATGCCAATTTCATCCATGTTTTCGAGAGGGATCGGGTGAAGAATCTTCACATGATTGATATATACGGGAATCTTGGGAGAAACAGACCGGATCGTCCATGAGCCGTCGAAAAAATAGATCACAGCATGACGTTTGAAAACGAGTTGACTTCGCAAGTGCAAGTCACAAGCCCGCGAAGAGCCGATATATGTCGTATGAAAAATAGGCAGGACGGATCCGATGTTCTGTTCCTTGCCTTCCATCGGTATGGACATCAGGAAGAACCCCTTCGAAGGGGAGACGCTGTGCTTGAAATTCCAGCGAAGCTCAGAAACGGCAAGCCTAAGGATTTGCCAGCCAAAAAAAAGGATTAAGGCTGAAAAAAGATAACGAAGCAGATAGGAAAACTGGGTGATATCCATATCATTACCTTGCTCTTGAGAAATACACGAAGGCTAAATACAGGATGGAAATAAGTGTCTGGAATATCGCAACTCGAATGGTTACCTGTTGATTCGGCCAATTCATTTTCTTACGAAGATGGTCGTGCAGAGGCGTCAAGGTGTTCTTCAGAACACTGATCCTGAGAAACCGTTTCAGAGAAATTTTGATAATTCCGCTCGAACCGTCCAGGATAAATACAAGACACAGCGCCAAATAAGAAAGCGGTACGCGGCTCTGCATAACGGAAATTGCTAGAAATACTCCGAGTGCACGAGAACCGGCATCGCCCATCAACACACTGCTTGGGTTTGTATTAAACCACAGATAGGGAATCAGGACGGCCGCCATGATTAGCATAGCTCCTGACCACGGACTCCAAGTCTGAACCAGGAACATTACACCCAGAAGTGAGGCGATCGATACGATTGTTAACGACGAAGAAAGTCCGTCGACTCCGTCTGTGCAGTTGGTAACATTGATGGAGACCCATATCAGGATGGTAGCCAACAGGATATACAGAGGCAAAGGAATCTCATATTGTAAACCCAGAATTGGAAATAAAATCTCTCGAGAAGAGAATATCGAGAAGGTCACGGCAGTACCCAGAGAAACCATAAGGTCAAGTGCACCCTTTAAGTACTCTTTCCAGGGTTTCTCGGCTCTGTCATCGAGATAGCCGAAAAGCATCGCCAGAAGGATAAAAAGGACATATAAGGCGTATTCCAAGGATAATGGCAGAAAAAGCAGCGCGAAAAATGCGAAAACGTCAATAAAAAGAATTCCTGCGCCTGTCGGCTTGCCCCTGCTGACGCCTCCCTCCACGGCATATGCTCTGCCGTGGTCCCTCGGAAGAAAAAAAGTGAATCGCGAAAGAGCGGCAAAACAAACGATCAAGGCGAGAATTGCCCCGAGGCATATCGACAGTAAGAGGTTTCCATTCATGAATTGTGTCAACAAAATCTGTGACCTCCAGAGCATGTGATGATTCGAGAGCATGAAGCCATTTGCTATCATATCATAAATTGACGCGGACGCGTTGAAATGATACATTGACAGGGCACACAAAGATAGCTTTGGTAGACCTTGACATTTTTATCATTCTTGATTTCGGAGGCACAAGATGAACTATAAAGAAGAAGCAGCAAAATTAATATCACAGGTCGTAGACCTGGAGAAGGACCAGATCCTGACGGCTATTGAGATCCCGCCGCAGCGAGAAATGGGAGATCTTGCCTTTCCCTGTTTTCTTCTTTCACGTACTCTTCGCAAGGCGCCGCCGGTAATCGCCGCTGAGCTTTCTGCCGATCCTCGCATTACCGCGCCCTGGCTCGAGAGGGTGGAATGTGCCGGAGGATATGTCAACTTTTTCGTTAATAAGGGTTTGTACGTGAAGAATACTATGTCAACTGTCCTGCATGAAGGCCGCTCTTTCGCATCGTCCTCTGAGGGAAACGGCAAGACTGTTATTGTCGAATACTCTTCTCCGAATATAGCAAAGCCCTTTCATGTTGGCCACGCTTTTACTACAATCATCGGACATTCACTCTCCCGCATTTATGAGAAACTGGGATATAAGGTGATTCGCATGAATCACCTGGGAGATTACGGAACGCAGTTCGGTAAACTGATTACAGCATTTCGTCTGTGGGGAGACAAGGATGCACTCCTTGAGGCGCCCATAAAGGAGCTCCTTCGAATCTATGTGAAGTTTCATGAAGAAGAGAAGAAGAATCCCGAACTGACCGTCAGTGCCAGAGATAACTTCAGGAGACTTGAGAACGGCGAGCCGGCTGAGGTTTCTCTATGGGAAGAATTTCGCGAGCTGTCCTTGAAGGAATTTAATAAGATCTATGATCGCATGGGCGTTTCTTTCGATAATTACAACGGCGAGAGTTTCTACAGTGACCGGATTCCGGCAGTCGTAGATTTACTGAAAGACAAGGGCCTTCTTGTTGAAAGTGAAGGGGCCCAGGTTGTCATGCTCGATGAATACAAGGTTCCTCCGTGCATCATTCTTAAATCTGACGGAACTACGATTTATGCTTCGCGAGATATTGCCTCTGTCCTGTATCGCAAAGAGACATACGATTTCTATAAAAATATCTATGTCGTGGGTTCTCCGCAAGCGTTGCATTTTAAGCAGGTTTTTTCGGTTCTGGACAAAGCAGGCTTCGGATTTGCAAAGGATTGTGTCCATGTCGGATTTGGTTTGGTCAAGTTTGCCGATATGAAGTTCTCGACCAGAGAGGGTAATATTATTGCGCTGGACGATCTCCTGGAGGAAAGTGTTGCCAAGACCTATGAGATCATCAAGGCAAACGCCGAGTTGCGTGGTACGGATATGACAGAAGATGAGATCCGCGATATCGCTGAAAAGGTCGGAATCGGTGCTGTCGTATATACCTTTGTGAAATCAGGAAGGGAAAGGGACATTATCTTCTCTTGGGAGGAAATGCTCGATTTTGAAGGGGATACGGCTCCGTACCTGATTTACACATATGCCAGAGCCAAATCAATTCTCAGAAAGGCTCTTGAACAGGGGATCAAACCGGCTATGCCAGATTCCGCTTCTCTTGAGAAGCTTTCTGCTGAGGAAGAATTTGCCGTAATCCGTCTGATTGCTGAATTACCGGATGCCGTAGCGAAGGCCAAATCCAGTGATGAGCCCTTTATGATCGCGCGTCAGACGAGCCAGATTGCTCGCGCATTCAACCGATTCTATAACAACTCTTCGATTCTTTCCGGAGTCGATGAGGAGGTGAAGACGGCCAGGCTGGCGCTTTGCGAAGCCGTTTGTACGAGTATTTCAATCGGAACAGAGCTTTTGGGCATTCAGGTGGTTGAGAGGATGTAACACATCCGGATGGGGTATGAATGATGGAAATGCCGAATTTTTCTGAGATACCTTATGAGAGACCCTCGCTGGACGCTTTTCGAGATTGCGTATTGCGCGTCCGCTTGAAAATGATGACGGCACATTCCACGGAGGCGATCGAAGCGTCCATGCTGGAATTTCAGAAGGAGTTAAGCCGCTTTGAGACAAGCTTTGCACTGTGTAACATTCGGCATGACCTGGATACTCTCGATCCGTTTTTCAAAGAAGAGATAGCATATTATGAAGAAGCAGAAGCCATCGTCAACGATCTGGTGGCGGGTGTTTATACGCTTCTTCTCAGTTCAACGATATCGGATGAATTGAAGAAACAGTTCGGGGAGATGATTTTTCGAAAAGCACAGAACCGGAAGGACACGATATCGTCCGAGATCATACAAGATCTTGCTGAGGAAGCCGCTCTCCAAAATGAATACGATCAGATCATGTCCGAAGCGATTTGCCAGTTTAACGGGCAGGAATACCCTCTGTCCATGATGGATCCCTTTCTCGAATCGGTAGATCGGGAGGAGCGTCGCACGGCGCATTTATCCGTCGCAGATTTCTTTGCCGGGAACAAACAGCAGCTTGACAGTATTTATGACCGGCTGGTACAGCTCAGGGACCAGATGGCCAAGAAACTGCAGTATACCTCTTTCATTGAGCTTGGATACAAGCGCATGGAGAGGTATGATTACACGCCGGAAATGGTCGGTGAGTTCCGTTCGCTCGTTGTCAAGTACATCGTCCCTGTAACCTCAGAGATCCGTCGACTGCAACAGCAACGACTGGAACTCGATGAGCTGAAGTTTTATGATTACCCGAATCTATTTGCTGCCGGGAACCCTCATCCTGCGATCCGATCGGACGAACTTCAAGCTGTTGCGTCTGAGTTGTTTCAGAAGGTTTTCGAGAAGAATCCAAGTTTTTTTGACGTGTTATGCGCTCACGGATTCATGGATCTCGTCGCTCGAAAAGCGAAATCGACGGGAGGATATTGCTCTACCTTGCTAGACTACGGAATCCCGTATATTTTTATGAACGCAAACGGTACAGCCGATGATGTGGCTACACTGATCCACGAGTCGGGGCACGCGTATGCTGCGATCCGCAGTGTCGACAGCTCGCCCTTCATTGAGTGTCTTTCACCGACACTGGAGACCTGTGAAATCCATTCGACAGCTATGGAGTTTTTGACCTATCCGCATATGGAAATATTTTTCAAGGAACACGCAGATGCCTATCGTCAACTCCACATGACGCGTGCTCTCTTGTTTCTCCCGTACGGATGTATGGTAGATGAATTCCAGCATTGCGTATATGAAAATCCTTCAATGAGCCCAAGTGAGAGAGATGCGGTATGGAAGCTTCTCGAACAGAAGTACCAGCCGTTTCTTGATTATGACGGCGTCTCATTCTATGAGGACGGAGGAGCATGGCAGAAGAAGGGTCACATTTTTACGGATCCTTTCTATTACATCGACTATTGCCTGGCTCAAATCTGTTCGCTGGAAATATGGGATATGTCTCGAAAAGATCCCAAGGCGGCATTGTTGATTTACGATCAATTGTGTGTTGAGGGCGGCAATGGGACCTTTCTTGAATTAATCGAAAAAGCCGGACTGACATCTCCGTTTCGACCGGACATTTTTAAGAGAGTTGCCTTTAAGGCATGTGAGTATCTGGAACTATGAACTTGCCCGGAATCTTTGTTGACCGGATGGATCAATACTTTAAAGAACATCCGGAAATACCTGCTGATGGTTTTTATGAGAGCTTTGATCTAGTCTCATTGAAGGGTATACGTTTAAATCGGCTGAAGGTGGCGCCGGAAAAAACGGATGCTTTTCTTCGGAGTCTGGACGGTATCTTCTCAGCGGTTCCCTGGTGCCGTGACGGGTTTTTTGCCGAGTCCTTCTTTGCCGGGAAGGATCCGTTCTACCACGCCGGGACTTATTATATCCAGGAGCCGAGCGCCATGCTTCCGGCAGAGGTGCTCGGGGCGAAACCCACAGAAATGATTCTGGACCTTTGCGCTGCCCCGGGTGGTAAAACAACTCGCATCGGGGCCGATATGCAGGGTAGCGGACTTCTAATCGCAAATGAAATATCTGAGGATCGGGCGAAGGCTCTTCTGCGAAATGTCGAGCTCTTTGGTCTGCAAAATACCTGTATTACCAATGAAACTCCCGAAAAGCTTCAACAGGCCTTTCCATCCTTTTTTGACCGTATTCTGATTGACGCACCCTGCTCCGGTGAAGGGATGTTTCGACGAGACAGGAACGCGGTGAAAAGCTGGGAGACCTACGGACCTGAGACCTGCGAGAAACTGCAACGTTCGATCCTCGCCGCGGCGCACACTATGCTCAAACCCGGAGGACATCTCGTTTATTCTACCTGCACATTTAATCCCGGAGAGAATGAGGATATGATGGCCTGGTTCATGAGAAATTATGCCGAATACCGGGTTGTTGAGCATAAAGAGATCCAGGGTATAACACATCTTGAACATCCTTGTGGCAACGGTATGATGCGCATCTGGCCGCATATCAGCCCCGGAGACGGCCATTTCTGTGCTCATCTGATCAAATCAGAAGAATCAGAACGACTTCCCGAACCGGTTCGAAAATTCAGAGGCAGCAAGTATGAGACGGCTAATGTATACTCCGTACGGACGGCAAAGACTGCGCTCTCGGAGTTTGCGGAAAGTTTGCTGACGGAAGCGGCCGCGGAGATCTTCAAGTGCCGATTGGAGTCCGGTTTTTACTTGCATGGGGATAAGGTCCATTTACTCTCCGTGTCTCCGGAGCTTTTTCACCAGATCCGCGTTGTCAAGCTGGGTGATTTTCCGGGAGAGGTCAAATTAACGGGGAAGGGTGTCGTGTTTACACCGTCACACGCAATGGCACTCGCCCTTTCTTATTATGATGTGAATCCAGGCAGACGATTATCTTTTGATCGCGTTGATGACAGATTACGCAGATATCTGTCCGGAGAGACATTACAGCTTTCTGAGGATGAAGCGCAGATTATAGAGGATCGATCCTACATTCTGATTGCGGCAGAAGGATATCCGATCGGATTTGCCAAGAGAGAAGGCATAATCTTAAAAAATATGTATCCGAAGGCCTGGCGATACCGACATTAAGAAAATGGAGATAAGCGGATATGATACAAAGACAGCCATTTATTGTAGCCACACAGAACAAGGATAAAATCAAGGAGATTCGAGAAATACTTTCGAATCTTCCTTTTACGATCGTGTCCATGGAGGAAGCAGGCTTTTCGGGTGACGTAGAGGAGACCGGATCGACTTTCGCAGAAAATGCCCTGATCAAAGCGCGCGCCGTTCATCAGGTCACCGGAGGCTACGTTATGGCAGATGACTCCGGATTATCCATCGATGCGCTTGCCGGAGCACCGGGGATCTATTCGGCGCGCTTTCATGGAAAGGACTCATCCTATGAAGAGAAAATACAGGCTCTCTGGGAGATGCTCAAAGATGTTCCGCTCGAAGAGCGGACTGCTCATTTCAATTGCGCTGTTGCTGTGGTAATGCCGGACGGGAGCAGCTTCATAACACAAGGGCAGCTGGACGGTGTTTTTTACGATAAAATGCTCGGTAACAATGGCTTTGGATATGATCCTGTTTTCTTTATACCGGAGCGTGGAATTACGACCGCACAGATGACCAGCCAGGAGAAACACACGATCAGTCATCGGGGCAAGGCCTTACAGGCGATGCTTGCGAAACTCTCGAAAATGTGATATATTTTCACAGAAGTACAAATGTATTTTCATACACGGACAGTCCGAGGATACCAGAAGAATATTTCGGGAGGCATTCACATGACGAAGAATGATGAATATTTGCTTGTAAAGACCGAAGTTCTTCCGGAAGTTTTTGTGAAGGTCATGGAAGTGAAGAGACTTCTGAATTCGGGGAAGGCAAGATCTGTCAATGAGGCCGTACAACGAGTCGGCCTGTCCCGCAGTGCTTACTACAAGTATAAGGATTCCGTTATGCCATTTTACGAGACGAGTAAGGGCAAGCTTGTTACCTTGATTGTTGCGGTGGAGAATTTTCCTGGAATTCTATCTGGCATTATTCAATGTATTGCCTTTGCAAAAGGCAATATTCTTACGATCAATCAGAATATTCCGATCAACGGCCTGGCAGATGTGTCGATTTCCTTAGAAACAGATTCCATGTTGAAGTCCATTGATCTCTTGCTGGCAGATATCGGGAAGATTCCCGGTGTCCGCTCAAGCCGTATATTAGCCAGAGAATAACGCATTGGGAGGGTTTAATATGATTTATGCTGCCGTATTAGGATACGGGGTAGTCGGTTCCGGAGTATGTGATGTGATTGCTATGAATGAGCGACAGCTCGAACAGCATCTTGGAACAAAGATCCGGGTCAAGAAAATTCTTGATGTTCGCGATTTTCCTGACAGTCCGTATGCCTCTTTGTTCACAAAGAATCCCGATGATGTTTTTGAAGACAACGAAATTTCCATCGTTGCAGAAACAATCGGCGGTGCTTCGATCGCTTATGAGTTTACGAAGCGTGCCTTGAAGAAGGGCAAATCTGTCGTGACATCGAATAAGGAGCTTGTCGCGGAGCACGGAGTTGAATTGATGCAGCTTGCCGCGAAGAATAATTGCACGTATCTTTTCGAGGCTTCCGTCGGCGGCGGGATTCCGATCATTCGACCTCTTCATCGTTGTCTGGCAGCTAATCGCATTTCAAAGATTGCTGCAATTATCAACGGAACGACCAACTATATTCTCACACAGATGCAGAAAAGCGGACAGGATTTTCATGATGCTCTGAAAGAGGCACAGGAAAAAGGATATGCGGAGCAGAATCCGACAGCTGATCTTGAGGGACACGATGCAAGAAGAAAGATAGCGATTCTTGCGAGTATTATCTTAAATGGCGAATATGTCGACAATAAGCTGATTCATACTGAGGGAATTTCCGATGTCACGCAGAACGATATCGCATATGCGACTGCACTTGGCTGTAAGGTAAAGCTGCTGGCTATCTTCCGCCATCCGGAAAACAGCGGAAACACCGCAATTGTCGCACCGCATATTCTTTCTGTGGAAGAACCGATCTGTGTCGCAGATGGTGTTTTCAACGCAATTTCTGTAAGAGGAAATGCGATCGGAGATGTTATGTTTTATGGACAGGGCGCCGGGAAGATGGCAACGGCATCTGCCGTGGTTGGTGATGTTCTGGACGCGGCATTGCATAGAGACAGAAGCGCACATATTGCCACTTGGTATAATTCTGAGAAACCGACGCTGTCTACCCATTTGAATTCTAAGGTGAAGGTGTTGGTCCGTGTAGCGTGTGAGACAAGCGATCGAGATATAGAGAAAGCATTTCCGAATATTTTGTATGAGCGATTAGAGGGGATATGTGAGGGAGAGTCCGCCTATATCATAGGCACAGATGGGCTTCTCACGGAAGAATTTCTGTCACAGGCACTTCCCAGGGTTCCCGGTTTTATCAGTCGTATGCGAATCTATTGATTCACTACGATATACAGAAAATAAAGGGGCTGTTGCAAAAGCGGTTGAAGAATCACTGGAGCAATGGCCCTTATTCATGCTTTATAAAGAGAAACCACCTTCAGTGACCTTTCAAAAGAGTCGCTAGAGGCGATTCTTATTCACTTCTTTTGGATTCTTTGTGTTTGGGGCGCAGGAAATTCTGCGATACGCTTTTGCTTCGTTGTTTCAACCAGGAATTAGGCGATTTCCTTCACATGAAGCAGATGGTCACATCGGTCCCCGCATCAGAATCTTCGGATTCCACTGCCTTCTTTTATCACACCAAAGGCGCCCTCGACCTGAATGGACCGATTCATTCAAAGGAGAAATCCTTTGGCATTGATATGTTTTCTAATGAGTTTTGCCTTAGTTCGGCAAAAAGTTTTGAATTCTTCCTTTGTCGATGATTACCTACAAAATCGCAGAAATACAAAATCCGGTATGTGCATCAATGAGCAACAACGAGGTTATTCGTCAATGATCACCCACGAAATCATCGCAAACAGATGATCTCGTATGTGCATCAATGAGCAATAAAGACGTTATTTATCAATGATTACCCACGCAATCATCGCAAACAGACGATCTCGTATGTGCATCAATGAGTGATAAAGCCATTATTTATCAATGATTACCCACGCAATCATCGCAAACAGACGATCTCGTATGTGC
>CAZOFY010000001.1:81896-94015 GCA_964579245.1 uncultured Mageeibacillus sp. | reverse complement strand
ACCAGACACTTGATATTAGCAATTCTCGAAAAATGGCAAATTCCCAAGAAAAGAAAGTATAGTGCGGCGTAAACAACAAGGAGTTGAATGAAGGATTCCGTGATCCAAACAAGAGATAAAATGAAGGCAGCTCCGGTGAATAGCAGATTCAACACAAGGACCTTTGTGTGCTGGAGTGACCATATGTTTTTGAATACCTTCATCAAACGAATACAAGAGACAATCGCTCCGACCAGGGCACTGATCAATGTGGCTAAAGCCGCTCCAAAGATCGAGTAGTTATTTACCAAAAGAAACAAAAGTAATGCATCTGCGATTGTTATAATCAAAGCAATGATTACACTGAATAACTGCTTCTTCGTTGCAAGAATAAACACGTTAAAGACAACTACCATGCCGATAAAGAATTGCGAGAGCATAAGAACTGCCGTCGTGCCGGCGGCTATACGATACTCTTCTGTATAGAACGCTGACATCATATTTCCGGCAGTAGGTGCAACGATTGCTACAATTGGGAGAATAAATACAAGAATCAACATGAATAAATTCCGTATCGTGTCATTGCATCCATCGATATCTTTTTGGGAAAACTTGGATGTGATTGCAGGCAGGGATACCAAATAGATAGCAGTTAGCAAATAATACGAAACCTTGGCAAAATTCGAGGCTCCAGTATAGAATCCAACATAATCTTGATTTTTAACACCTGCATTTACAAAGAGCATATCAATGCTTAACATTGTAGTTATAAGTAAAAAAAACACCATAAAGCTATTCAGATTGCTCAAGTAAAGCTTTGTCGAAATCTTCGGCCTCGAGGAATTCATATGCGGAATTTTTAAAATAACAATGATCAAACCGATTACAAAAGCGCTGGCGGCAGCGGTTACAAAACCCATGACGGTTCCGGATGCACTATCCGCAAATACGAATCCAACATATGGAATGACCGAGAGACGGAAAAGCGTGTAGCCGGTAACTAGACCGGCCTCAACAAGAAACATCTTATAGCCGTTGATGATACCGACGCAAATAAAGTATCCGGCTGTAAAAGGAATCAAAAGCGTTATTTCACGAATATGCGAAACCATATTCGGTGCTTTTAATATCTCAGCAATTTTGTCCGCACCAAAATAGTTAATCATAACCAGTAGACCGGCTACGATCGCCTGTGTCAGAAAAGCCTTCTTCACAATGTCCTTCTCATTATACAGCCCTGACGCCAAAGCTTTACTGGATGCTTGACGCGCGCCGTTCGTGAGAAAATTATAATTTGTATTGATCAATGTAATCACTACCCCAATTTGACCATAGTCCGCGGGTTTCAGACTTTTCCCGAGATACATATGAATCGCATACGCAACGACGACAAAAATGATCTTCGCAATGATATGCGCGATCGTTCCCGAAAACATATTTTATTACCCTGCTTTCCTACTAAGTACCTGATCAACGGAGTTCATGATGTCATCTGTGGTCATGTTGTAGTAGTCGAAAACATAATCATAGCCCGCCAGTTCACAAAACTGTTGGCACTTAATATTGTAGGATATTGCTACAGTGGGTATTTGATACTCATAGGACAGAACCAGAGCATGGTGTCTTGTCAGAATCAGCGCATTACACACTGACATGATTTCTTTTGCATCGGCAGGACGCATATATTCATCGATCAGAAACACATTCGTCTTATCTTGAAGCTGGTCGCGGACAATCCTCATGGCAGTAATGTCGTTTTCAATATAGACGGTTTTACTGTCAGAAAAAGGGATCATTACAATAGAGTACTCCGGGTATTTCTCCCTGATCTGATTGAGTACAGAAATCATTTGCTTTTCGACAGAATCGCTGACTTCTTTCTCCTTGACATAACGAAAATTGAAACCGATAAGCTTGTCATTCGGAATTCCATACCGTTCTTGAAGTTGCGCAAACGGAATCGTTGGTTTCTCATGATACAAAAGAGCGGCATCGTGAGCCAGGAAATAATTCTTCACTCCAACAGATGTAATTTTCTCGACAGAGTCCAGATCTCGAACGCCAAGAACGTCAACACGCGGCAGAACGAGTTTCATTAAAAAACGGACAACAAAATTGGGGATCGCATGGACGCCTACGAGGAATATCGAAGTAAATTTACGTCGCATATGCAGGATTAAGGTCGTAATCATAGCAAATTTTCCACGTGGATCAAATATATTATATATATATGAAGTGGAATAGACGTCATTGATCAATCCGCCACCGGCAATAACGATACCGTCTGCCGAGAATAGGTGCCCAACTGCTTTTCTCGAACCGTAATAAACGCCTTCGATCCCATAAAGGTTGAACAGATTCACAGGATCGTAGCACAAGGCAACAATCCTGGCTTCAGGATACATTTCCAGAACCTTTTCTCTTGCAACAAGTAATAGTGTATCATCTCCTGTATTGTTTTTACCAAAGCCGCCCTGAATGAGAATTGTAGGATTTGTTTTCTCTCCCAGGCGCTCTCGAAGTTTAGTAGAGAAGCTACGTAAAAATTCTTCCGGGCTTCTTGTTTCTGCTAAGTTTTCGTTCATGTTTCTGCTCCTATTACTCGTTAACTATTTTTATTGCTTTAATGATAGATTCTCCGTTTTTGTTATTGCTGAAAACCTTGATAGCGGCATTCTTGTATTGATTTGGAATGCTGTACTTAACCACGAGGTCTGAATCCAGAATAAATGACTTCAATTCTACATCAAGCTCCTGACCATCAGCATATAGTTTAACATAAACCGAGTCTAATCCCGTCCCGTTAATTCTTAGATATCCAGGTCCGCTATTCAACGAAATATCGTTAACTTCCACATATCCTTCATCAAAAAGAGCCGCTGCCGCACCGGTCCGCCAAGACTCTGACGAGACATTCAGTTTATCCTTAGTTCGCCAATCCGTGAAATCAAGTGCGATTTCGCTTGATTGAATCAAAGATAATTCGGCAGTTGATATCTTGTCATTCATTCGCTTGAGTTTTCCGCTCGACAAAAGAGTCAGATCCTCTCCTTCCGGGGCTGTGAAAAGAAGCTGTATGTTTCTGGTATAAGAATCTAGCAAGAAAGATACCTCAAGTACGTCTGATGATATCCTGTTCACCTCAGGCAGAAGAGGGTCTCTTCCTGCATTAATACTCATCTGCAGCCCGGTATCAGACAAACTGCTATTCGTCAAAGTCAACACATAATTGCCCGCCGGCAAGTCGAAATAATTTGTTTTTGTAAAATTTTCAGATGTAGATAACCCTATTGATGATAGAAACAGATCATCATGGGGCAGAAAGTACGTCCCGCTAGCCTCTAATCGTTGATAAAGAGCTTCACCATAAACCCATATTGATAAGTCGGGATATGTCGTTGCGACTTGGTGGCAATTCTTAAGTGCTAATTCAAAATTCTCGTCCTTTGTAGAAATTATAAAGCTATCTTCCAGCATTCTGTCAAAATAGAAAAATCCGGATGATGCAGTATTGAGCGCGATTATCGTGTTTTTCGGAGCAGCAAATTGAAAGAGAAAAGGCTTGGTGTTTACAGAGGAGAGATAAATCGGAACATCAGAATAATTCTCGATACCGATTTGATGACAAAACGAAGAAAAGGAATCGATTTTCTCGTCATTCGCGCTTGAATTTGACTGTAAGTGTTGAAAAGAAAACATCGTAGACGAATAAAGACTAAGGCAGAGCAGCGAAATAGCTAATAGTTTCTTTTTCTTAAAGAGGAAGAGTAGATATAGAAACAGGGATATAGCAGCAAAAATGAGTATTGCCTTTAGAAAGTCTGTCTTTGTTGTACTTGCGAACATTTCATCAAGAAAAAACGGGGCGACAGATGATACATTCAAAATACTCACTCTTTTGTTGTTCATTCGTACAAAGGATTCACCAATAAAGACAAAAGAGACAGCCGCAGTCGCTACATAAGCGATAATACTTATAATAACATGAGAGACTGGTTTGAATTCGAGTCGAAATACTTGCAGCAAAACAAAGAACACAACAACGCCGAGCATAGAATCAATGTATCTGCCATATATGAGATATTCTCTACCAGCTAGCTGAATAAGCATATACCCTTTTGAGAAAAACAGTGTGGTCAGAAGAAGGGTTCCAAAAACGCACAACGACGCATATAAGCCTAAAATCATATCTGCGTCTGCCGTTCTTTTCAAGTGAATGAGTTGTGGAAATTTCTTCCCTCTTAACACAATATAAAGGACAAAGACAGCAAAAATCAGTATCAATCCATATGTCGCCCAAACTGTATACCAAGAGAGGCCTAAAAAACCTTTCAACACTCTCTTGAAATAATCGGGATGGAAAACCTCCAGCAGATACGGACCCACTGTGGCTTCAACGGTATTATTGGCTTCTGAAGCGGGCAGGCGGATCAAGTTTTCCAGAAGGTAGTTCTTCACCTTTTTGTCAAAATAGTACGTCGCTATGCCAGGAATAATAAAAATAAGCCACCTATATACAGGGAATCTTTTCTTTATGAAAATCAAAGCCAGTAGCATAGTGGCCGCAATAAGTATAACAACTCCTCGGTTGTGGATTGCCAGACAAAATACAGAACACAAGCCAAGGAGAGCGAAGCAAATATTTTGAGATATATTATTCTCTTTACCAACCGAAATATTCAAAAGTAGATATAGTACGATCCATACAAACAAGACGAGTAAGGTCTCATTATAGAAGGTCTTGGCCATGGTAATAGATGCCGGAAAAAACCCGATAACCGCCGAGATAAAGAAAGCAGCAGCATTTCTTTTGCGCGAAATAAAAAACTTATCAATGATCGAGTATGACAATATAGGAATGATCGAGATAACGGCCGCATTGATTATGCGGCCGAAAAAAAGGACCCGGTTCATATCAGAGAAAAGCCAAAACAGCGGGATATAGAGCAATGACTGTCCATACCCCCAATACCTCGGAATCGAGGATGAAAAGCATTCAGCCCACCAATTATACTTGCCCGATAGAAAAGCTGCGTTGAAAAGAATACCGTACTCATCTGTATTCACAGGTTGCCCGAGCTGAAATGAGACAGCAGAAACTAAAAGAAAAGGCAAAAAGAACAAGAGAGCTTTTTCATACAGTCTCTTGTCACTGATTTGCCTTTCCTTATTGTCGTCAATAGCCGTCCTCATTTCTTCCGCATGCCAAATTTGATCGACTTGATGCCTGCGCGGAAAAGCGAAGGATTGTGCAACAGAATATTCGAATACGCCTGGTTAGCAAGGGGACATGCGCAATTCTTGTCTTTGATGAATTTACGGACACTCTTTGCCGTGTCGCTCGTCCATAGCTTCATGAAATCATAATCGTAATCACGCAGATTTCCGAGCTCCTTGTCATAGCCAAGAACGCAGCACGGCCAGACGCCGCCGTCATAATTGATATGAGCATTCGATACGCCGGCATAGCAGGGAATGACTTGCGTCTTCTTCTCGAGAATCTTACCTGCGATGTCATAATACACGACACGAAGGGCCTCCGTTGTCTTTGCCAGACTCTTCTTCTTTCCGATGTTGTCCTCGACTTTGAAGGCGAACTCTTTAATCAGTTTCTGATAGGTCGCGGCATCCGGAGTAATCGGATCATTCAGGTTGAAAAATTCGGTACGGCACTCCGCAACCTCATTGCGATAGCTCTCGACTCCCAACGTATGAACAAAATCCTCGATCTCGGCAAGGTGATCGATATTGAAATTGGATACCACGGTACCGAGCTCCAGATGGAAATTACTATACTTTTCCTCAAGGGGCTTCAGAAGATTGATGGTCTTAATCAGCTTCTCGAAATTGCCCTTCACTCCTCTGATCTCATCGTGGCGATCGCCGACACCGTCTATGGAAGGCTTTACTGTAAACGGCACCTTCGGGTCGTACTTATTGACAATCTCCAGGATCCGTACCGTGTCGGCATAAATCTTGTCGCTCATAATCGCGTTCGTGGGTGTATGGATGACACGAGGTTTCAGATACTTACAGGCCAGTTCGACAATCTCCGGCAAATCCTTGCGCAGGAAGGGCTCTCCGCCGCTCAGATTAAAGAAATAAACAGGCTTCATTGACTTGAAAATCTTCTCGATCTCGATAAGTGTCAGATCCTTCTTAGCCCTGCTGGGATCCTGACAATACAATGCTCCGATCTGGCACGTCTTGCACTTGCTTTGGCAAGCGGCCGTGACAGAGAAGGTTAAGGTCATCGGATGAAAATTCTTATATCCGAACCATCTATTCATTCGAAAGCTGGTCAACTGCGGGGAAAGTTTAAAAATCAAGTCACTCTTATTCAAGTTCTGTCTCCTTAAAATTATTGCTTACAAATATTTATTCTCTTTACACCATTTAATTGTCTCGGCTATTCCACGGTCACAATCATACTTCGGCTCATATCCCAACATTTCTTTTGCCTTACTGATGTCACAACTATGGTCCATCGCAAGAAAATCGATCTTATTCTTGGATACAAAGCCTTCCTTATGACGAATTGCCTTCGATAGCCCGTCGATCGCAGAGCCGGCAACGGAGGACAGTAAATATCCGATACGAATCCGGACAAGCTTCGATCCCACATGCTTCGCAATCGTCTGCAAATAATCGAGCGAAGTGACATCGGTTTCTGCCGCGATATTGAAAGCCTCGTTCATGGCATTCTCGTTGCCCATACAGAGAATGATACCATAAATGATGTCATCAATATATGTCGGGTGCAAATAGCTCTTGCCATTCGTTGTCAATGCAAATTTCTTATCCCGTATGGATGCGTACATCTTGATACGGCGCGTGTCGCCGGGGCCGTATACGAAGTCAGGTCTGACGATCGTATATTTCATCTTTGATGTCCGTGTAAACTCGACGACGATCTCTTCTGCAAGTACCTTTGTCTTCTCGTAATCATTTCTCGGGGCATATGGGGCGGTTTCCTGACAGCGTCTCTTGCCAAAACCATACACTCCCGGTGTGCTACAGTAGATGAACTGCTTGACCCCGGCTCTCTCGGAAAGATCCAGCAAACGCTTGGTCAGAAGGCAGTTGGTCTCGTAGTACTGCTCATAGGCACAGGTGTAGCTACCCATTTGTCCGGCCAAATGGCAGACGATCTCGCAACCTCTCATCGCGTTTAAAACAGTCTGGTCATCCGCAATCGGAACAAAAGAAATTTGCTCCGGCTTATCGGGAAGCGAACTCTTGTCACTGTTCGGACGAACGGCGCAAACAAGCTCATGTCCAAGCCCGATCAATTGTCGGACGAGGTGTATGCCAATGAATCCTGTAGCTCCGGTGATAAATATCTTCAATGTAGTTCCTCCATGGCTCTTTCTACGATCTCATTCATTCGATCCCAGGAATACTTAAATGCTTCCTGACGAATATGCTCCGAAATCGCTTCTGTATCCGCAGATAATGCTTCAATGATCGCACTCGAAAGCGCTTTCGGATCCTTCGGCGGTACCAGGAATCCTGTCTTTCTATCCAGCACGACCTCCGGAAGACCGCCTACGTTCGTGGCTACGACAGGTTTCTCAAAGCCATAAGCGATCTGAACGATGCCGCTCTGTGTCGCGCTTTCATAGGGAAGCACGACGAGGTCCGAAGCAGCGAAAAACTTCTCGACCTCTTTATCCGGAGTGTAACCATCATAAAGCCGGACAGATTTCTCGATTCCTTCTGTTCGGATCATATCCAGATAAGATTCCTTATTATGCTCGAAAAAATCACCCACGACATACAAAAGCATATCCGGATACTTCTCCAGAAGCGCAGGCATCGCTCGGAGAAGATGACGAAGTCCCTTGTATTCACGGATAAAGCCGAAAAAGAGAAGAACCTTCTGGTGTTCGTTGATCTCTAGGATCTGTCTGGCTTTCTGCCTGGGCATATTCTGCATTTTGAATACATTATATGTCGGGTGCGGCGTCATATAGTACTTGGGATTCTCGAGCAGGCCCTTCAAATCATCGGCATCCTGCGTCGTGTGCAATATATGTACATCACCATGCTTTAAGGTGTGTTTGCAAAAAAAATGCTTCATCGGAAAGCCTTCGTGGGGAAGGACATTATGGCACAGGAAAAACACGCGGCACCCGGCCTTGAGCTTTCTCGCCAGATAACCGAATGACGGCGAAAAAAAAGGATGCCACCAGGAGAAAATAACCAAATCGGGTTCGAGCCTGCGGATATGCCGGACTGTCCGGATCCAGGAAATCGGATTAATCGTATTGATCATGTATTCCGCGTTGGCTGTACGGAAGGAATCATTTCTAAAGTCCTTCTGTTCGTGCTTATACATGATCTTCGGATATTGCATGGAAAAGGAAACATTGAAAACCTCATGTTCCCTCGCCAAATTATTACTCATCAATCCGGTATAGTGGGCAATTCCGCCTTTAAATGGATATACCGGACCTACCATTACAATACGCATGTCTCCCCCTGCAAAATCTTGACCCGAGGCAATCACTAATCTTCTGTATCCTTGTGTCCGCCGTTATTCTCACTGCAATCCATCTGGCGAACGCGATACTGTATATCCTCGAGAAGCTTCCTGTTGCTGGCAATCATATCACCGAGCAATCCGACAAGGACCATAAGAATTCCCATGATCATAAGGACGGACATGAGGATCAGGCTCTGAACATTTCCGCCCGACTGGTTGATGTAGAGCAGAACCAGAAAACGGATACCCAAGGCCAATCCAAGCAGAAAGGATATGACTCCCACAGAACCAAAAAACTTGAGCGGACGGTACATCATATATGAGCGGGCGATTACGCTGGCGCTTCGCTTCATGTAAGACCACATACTCTTGAACAGTCTGCTCTTGCGAAGCTCGGGATTTGTACGGATCGGGACACTGGTGATCGCCATCTTATTACGGCCAGCCTGAATAATCGTCTCGAGCGTGTAGGTGTAATCATTCGTGACATTCATGCGAAGAGCCGCCTCGCGACTGTAAGCACGGAATCCGCTGGGGGCGTCCGGAATTTTGGTATTGCTGGCCATGCGAACGACAAAGCTCCCCAAGCGTTGAAACAGCTTCTTAAGCGGGGAAAAATGCTTCGTATCCAGTATCGGGCGCTCACCTATTACAATATCGGCCTTCTTCTCAATGATCGGCTGAACAAGCTTGGCGATGTCCGCTCCGCAATACTGGTTGTCTGCATCAGTGTTGACAATAATATCCGCACCGAGGTGTAGTGCCGCGTCAAGACCGGCCATAAAACCCTTTGCCAAGCCCCGGTTGTTACGAAAACCTACTACGTGGTGAACGCCGAGACGCTTAGCCTCTTCGACAGTGTTGTCGGTACTTCCGTCATTGATAACAAGATACTCGATCCGATCGACACCTTCTATGAAGCGAGGAAGATCGTTGATCGTAACCGAAAGTGTCTTCTCCTCGTTATAACACGGAATTTGAATAATAACGTACAAATCCGTACCCTCCGTCTCTTAATAGCAACAAAATCTTAACATACGTTCTGTTTAGATTCAAGAAAGGATTTCTCGTGAAAACATATTACTTTATTTTCTAATGTGTCCAATTAGCGAATCACAAGAAAATAGATTTGTTTATTTTGATCCGGAATTGGTTGTCTTCCGACCAGATTCGCTAACTCATTGAGACTCTTCCTCGAGGATTTATCTGTATCCTTCCGAAGATCAAAGTAAATCGCCGTGTATCCGGATTCCCGCAAAGCGGACAGCAGTTCTTCTCCGTGAAGAGTTGACATATTTCTGTACCACATATCAGACTCTGAGTCCCGAACGGCACCGGAGCTGAAGTGTAGGGACTCCGTGTAGAGGTAAGGAATCAGACCCGTGTATGCATCCGCAGTTGTCGAATCATCTGACTTGTAGAAAGGGGAATACGGCAGAACAAAGACATGAGCATCGTCTCCGGCTGACTGTTCCGCCGCTGCAAAAAAAACCTGCCTCTGCGTCACAACGGCCTTGGATTCGGCATAGGAATATGCCGCTTCAAACGGGATCAAATCGAACAAAGCCACAAAAAGGAATGGAAGAAGAAAGACGGCAAGCTTTGCCCGATGCTTGCGGTAAATGCATACTGTGTGCGACGTATAACCGCGGCCTGCAGCGATGACCTTAGCCAAACGGCCTGTTCGTGTCCCCTTCTCTTTTCTTGCCGGAGCTTTCTGTGTGGATGATCCCTTCCCGTACAGGACCGCATCCATAAACAGTGAGAGTGCGGCAAGTGACAGAAAAAAGATAAATACACAGATCTGATAATAGGCATAGACATCTTGAAAAGCATAGCGATACAGGACGGAGCTGAATCCGCCGAAGCTCGAAAGTAGGAGCGCGGTATATAAAAGCACGGATAAATTACGGTAAAGCTTTTTTTCCGGCGTATCAGGACGGGACAGAAATATCGGATAGAACAGAAGAAGGAGCAGCCCACAGGCACCAAATATCCCAAGTGCAACTGAGGTGTTTTCGTTCGTTACGGGCTCAGCGGCGCGGAACACACTGACCATATAGCGGAATGTCCAGGTCTGGTGCATGGAATTCGGAATGATCAGGTCAATCAGTTTCAGGCTATAGGTCTCGCCTGTGCTGATGATATGATTATACGGTGTGACTGTCTTGCCTGCGGAGAGAATATAGAATATTGCCGGCAGGCGATTCAGAAAAACCCCGAAAAGAAGTGTCAGCAGGCTAAGAAACCCGCCGCCTGCGGCACGCGTGAACTGATGATCACGGATCACACGCCAGAGTATGGAAACAAGGACGAGGACCGCGGCAAAAAAGGCATAATGAAGCCCCGTCGAGGACATGGCCAGGGCTATGACAAGCGGTCCGAGCAAGTGCCTGTTCGCTCTGACATTTTCTTTGAGACTCTGTTTTCGGGAAAACGCAAGATGAAGTCTTCCATCCATGGTCCAGAGCGCGAGGCATAATCCGAGCGGAACCATATAATAAGCGGAAAGCAGAAGATCCTCTGTTCCCCGCCAGAAATGATATGGCATGAAAGCGTAGAGAATGCCCGAGAAGACGGAGACGGCCGGTGTCAGTCGGAGCGAGCGCAAGGCCAGGACAGCTGACATAGTCGCCAGAGGAAAAGACAGAAGAAAATATATGTTTTGTGTTGCGACGGAGCTTCTTGTAAACAGAGAAATCAGAAGAAGAATCCCTGCATGCAGTGCGTCAGAAGACGCAAGTCCCCAGAGTTGCTGCCCATTCTGACCGCCGAGGCGGGACGAGGTCTCAAGCCGCCCGGTCTCCATGAGGTTCTGAATGAGCATTTGTGTAAAGGAAGACTGACCGTTGTCTGCCGTAAAGGAGCAGAAAAGATCCGCCCGCCATAAACGAAGGGCATAAATCATGATCAGTGTGGTGGCCAAACCAGATATTGCCACGAGAAAGGGAGTGTTCTCCCAAATGTTCTTTGCCCGGGGAAGCTTCATCGTATCCTCCGCATTCAATTGCTCTGAATTAGTCTGAAATCGGAATGAAAATCTGTAGACCGCTTGTGCTGATGACCGGCTCCTGACCGGTCAAAGCAATCAGCTCATCGGATAACTTCTGCAGGGTATCATCAGGATAATTCAGCAGATCAACATAAATCGCACCGTAGCCCCGGGCTTTCAGCTCGGTAAGCATCTCTGCGGCCGGAAGATTTGCTGTCTTGGAGGCCCAGTTTGACGACGATGTACCTACCATGGCTCCATAGCTCCATCGCAGGGTCTTCGTATTCAGATAACCCGAAAGCTGTGAATAAGGCGAAGCACCGTAGGTCATAGGTGCTTCGGGAAAGGAGGTAAAAGGAAGAACATAGACAAGTGTACCCTCGGGCACGCCGGCTTCCGCCTCTTGAAAAAATGTCCGCATATCCTGATCCGCGGCAATATTGATCTCATAATTTTGCACACTGATAAATGGCACCTGATCATAGATAGTGGCGGGAAGAAGCGGAATCAGGAAAAGTGCCAGCCATTGCCGGCTCCTCGGCTTGAGCCTGTGTGTGGTCTTAGTGCCATGTGCAGGGCCATTGCCCTGAACCTTGTCGGCAAGCCAGGTCTTCTCCGGCCCGAAAATCAGGAGGTCCAACGACAGGGCTACGGCAATCA
>CAZOFY010000001.1:23132-81796 GCA_964579245.1 uncultured Mageeibacillus sp. | reverse complement strand
CCGCTCTCGCCTCCCGTGAGGCCGAACCATATGGTCGGCAGATAATTCAGTAGCACTCCCGATACGACCACGGCGATCAGAAGGCAGCCTGTCGTGACACTTTTGGAGAGCTTGCGATCGGCAAAAAGAAGCCTTGCTGTGGCGACAAGCAGAAAGAAGCACGCAAAAAAGGCATAATAGAGTCCTGTGGAGGATATCAGCAGACAGAAGAGCAGAGATAAAAGAAACCGTCGATTCTTGCGAATTTTCTCTCGAAACGGATCTTTTCGAAGAAAATGAAAATCCGCTTTCTTGTTCATCAGCCAGATGGCCGCAAGAATGCCGAGCGGCACAATAAAATATGCGCTGAGCAGTAGATGATTCTGGTTTCGCATAATATGGAACGATAAAAACGCATACGGAACGCCGGCAAAAACAGAGACAATCCTTGATACATCGAGTTCCAGAAGTGCCCAGGTCGCTGTCATAGACGCCAACGGGTACCCCAGGAAGTAAAAAACATTCATAATGACGGCCGCGTTCTTCGTAAACAGGGAGATAATCCACATGATTGCGTAGTTCAAAAAATCGGAAACGGGGTAATTATAGAGGAACTGTCCGGACACTCCGCCCAATCGAGTCGCTCTATTTCTCGTTCCGGTTTCCAACAGATTCTGGATTCCCATCAATTCCAGAACCGAATCCCCGCCCATACCGATAAAGACAGAATGAATATCGGCACGCCAAAGCTCGGTGATGAGAATAAAAAACACAGTGCTGATGAGACCGGACAGCAAGATAATGACCGGTTTACTTCCGAGATGTTTGGGGAGGCCTTTTTGGGGCATACAAGCTCTCCTTACATATATAATTGCTTCAATGCCTGGAAAACCCTGACTGCCGCCATTTCCCAGGAAAAGGGAGCATACTTCTTCAAGCTGTCTTTGCGTATCTGATAAGCATTGGGGTCATTATCGTATTTTATCAAAATTTCATGCAATTCCGACTTGTTTTCGAGAGAAAAATAATCGCAATATTCACCGCCGACCTCACGAAGAACGGGAATGTCGGAAGCAAGCACGGGAGTACCCCGCAGAATCGACTCGATCAGCGGCAATCCGTAACCTTCATATTCCGTCGGAAACACAGTAAAAAATGCATTTTGGTAGAGATGATCGATTGTATCATCGCTTGCGTCAGAGAAGTAGAGAAAATTCTCGTCAGAGGAATCAAGGGATCGCATTTGTGTGAGCAGCGCATCCACATTCCAGCCGGGACGCCCGGCGATGACCAGAGAGAACCCGGCCGCACGCAGGCTGTCCTTATATTGTTCCAGCAAGAATGTGTGGTTTTTTCTCGGCTCAACGGTCCCGACGCAAAGCAGGAAGCGTCTGCCTTCGAGTTCTCTGGCGCGGGGATCGATCTCGTTGCCGCCGTCCGTGCGTTGTTGAAAATCTGCGCCAAGCGGAGCACATACACCGGGTATCGGCCGGGATCCGATTCGGATCGACAATGCATCAATGTCACGAAGCGTGCTTTCCGTATTGGCTATGATCAGGTCGGCATACTGTAAATGTGCGCCGACATAGTCCATGAACCGGATCGTGGTCTGTTCGTCGCAATACTGCGGAAAAAGGATCGGGATGATGTCGTAGATCATGACCGCGATACGAACACCTCTGCTCTTCAATACCGGCAACAAGAAGCTTCTTCGCATCCGGTTGTTCCATACACTGTCGATATCGAAAAAAAGATCTCCCGGGCCAAGGTCGTCAAGGGCAAAGACATCCCCCTTGCGGAGGGATTCTGATTTGATCGTCCGGTCCAAATAGCAACTGAGAAACCGGTCTTCAGGGATTCGATAAAAGCACTGCCTGTGATCACTATAGGCAATCAGGACAAATTCGATTTCCTCGCGGCGACGAAGGCGCAGCATACGCGTCACGACCTCTCGAACGACACGCTGTATGCCGGATACAAAATCTACGGCGACAAGACTGGTGATTTCAATAACGAGTCTTGCGCTCATGATCCGCCCCCCGATTTCAAATCTCTTCGGGCTCGCAGCCGGTCACGCAGCTTGATCCGATATGGACGGAGTGTGTGGCTGTAAGCGATATACAGAAGACCGATCGAGCGATCTATCACCCGGTCCTTCAGAAAATACAAAATATACGCAAATGGCGGCATCGAGTTTTTCACGATTTCACGGATATCGATCTGCAAGGCGATGCCGTCCGGAGCGGACGGCAGGAACATCACACCCTTCGTGTGAGCCTCCAGACTGGCAGCGATTCGGCGCGACAGTTTTCTTCGATAGGAGATCCCGGGCTTTCTTCCCGCGTGACCGATCCATACGGCAATCGCGGTATCGTCCGGAACACGGTTAAGCATGGACCAGTAAATCGCATATAGGTAAAGCTTATCCGATAAAGGCTCAAGCAGTCTGCCGTCCACGCAATTCGGATGCTGAAGCGTATTTTGCAGAAAAGCCTCCTTTGGGAGGATAACCCTTCCTCCGTGTACATCATACGCTTCTTCCACGACATGATATAAGGCGGAGTATATCGAGCATTCTTCGGCATTTCTTCTCGCCACTGCAGGGCAGACGACTGAATCTGTCACGACTCTTCCACCTCAGACTTCTCAAAGCGAATCTCCGGTGCATAGATTCCTACATCTGTGTAGGGATTGGATACCAAAAAGGAATTCTTCTCCCGCCGGTAATCGTATGGGAGCCCTTCCAGAGAATGTGCTGCCACATCGAGAAAATAGGTTCCCTTGGCCAGATCACAGGCCGCGAGGCGAATATTCATGACAGCTTTTTCACCAACGGACGGGGTCTCGATTGAGGTATGCCGGATATCCGAATTTGTCGCGATACAGACATCCCCGTTCGCGTTCTTGATTCCGATACCAAAAGCAAGACTCTCGATCGGACGTACGGCTTCATATTGAAGAGAAACCGTAAGAGGCTGTCCGGCAGTGATCATGGTCACGGATTGTCCGTTACCGTCACGTATATCAACCTTGGAAATGACCAGGTCGCCGTTGCCCCAGCGATTCTTCTGTCCGTTCTCGTCATACTCTTCGATACCGGCTTCTTCCAGCTCATCTTGGTGTATTTGAACCAGCGTTACGTCCTGTTCGCCATCGTGCTCGTCTGATACTGCGGAGCGGCCTTCCAGCTCGGCCAAGCGGATGGCTTCCTCCCGTTCCTGTTCGCGGCGCGCGATTTCATCGGCCTTCTCATCCATGTCCATGAGGTATTCGTCAATAATCTCACGAGGTCTTCCCTGCTGTCGGATTTTCCCGTCGACAAGCCAGACGGCACGGTCACAGATTCTTTCCACCGCGCCCATATCGTGTGTGACAATAACAATTGTAGTCCCTTTTCGCTTAAGACTTCGAATCATATCCAAGCATTTCTTCTGAAAATTCGCGTCGCCTACCGCAAGGATCTCATCGACAAGAAGAACATCCGCATTTACATTGATGGCGACCGAAAAAGCAAGCCGCATATACATACCGGAAGAATAGGTACGAACGGGGTTGTCGATGTATTCTTCCAACTCGGAAAAAGCGACGATCTTATCATAGCGGCGATCGATTTCCTTCTTCGAAAGACCGAAGATCGACGCATTGTTGTAGATGTTCTCGCGACCGGAAAAATCCGGATGGAATCCCGCTCCAAGCTCCAGAAGGCTGGAAATCTTACCTTGTATCGAAATCGTCCCGGTATCGGGATAGATGATCCCTGTCAATAGTTTCAGAAGAGTGCTCTTTCCGGATCCGTTCTGACCGATTAGGGCGACCGTTTCTCCCTTATGGATATTCAGGTCGATCCCGTCAAGGACTTGATGAACGGAAAACTTGGTGCGGTTACGATGGATGACCCGTTCCTTCAAGGTTTGGCTCTTATCAGAATAGACTCGAAACGACTTTTTTAAACCCTTTGTCAAGATAACGACAGGCATATTTTTCTCTTCCATATCAAATTTCCTCCGCGAATCGCCTTTGACACTTGTCAAAAACAGCTAACGCGACCAATAGGAGTACGATCGAAAAGCCGTAGACATAGCCCAAATAGGTAGCTGACGGAAGCTCGCCATAGATCATAATCTTCTGAAAACTGTCTACAATGCCAAACAGCGGGTTCGCCTTATAGATAGTAAGAAGGAATGGGGTCATGTCTGTGTTTGTCTCAATCCTTGATATTGGATATATGATTGGTGTCAAGTAGAACCATATCATCGTCAGAATAGTAAGAATATGCTCCAGGTCGCGAAAATATACCGTCAATGCAGAGAGTAACACGGCAAACGCAAACGTTAAGATGAACAACGCTATAAAAACGACGGGAAGCAGAAGATACGCCCAAGTAATCGGCGCCTTTAAAATCAAAACAGCCGCAAACACAATGACTCCTGTCAGGAGCATATTAACAAAATTTGTCAGCGTCATGGAAAGCGGCAAAATCAGCCGTGGAAAATAGATCTTCTTAATCAGATTTCCGTTGCCGATAATCGCCTTCGTGCTCTGGGTCAGGGTTGCCGAAAAACAGGTCCACGGAACCAGTCCGACAAAAATCATCAGGGCATAGTCAACGCCTTCCGGGGGTTTAACGCCCATGATTTTATTAAAAACAAAGTTATAGATCACCAACTGCATTAAGGGGTTGATGAACGTCCACAAGAACCCGAGAACAGAGCCTTTATATCGTATACGCAGCTCTTTTCGGACACTGTTCTTCAGCATCTCCCGGTAATCGTATATCCGAAAAAGCTCCTTAAACATTCTGCCTCCAATACTGCATCGTATCAGACAGAGATTGATTGAGTAAAATCTCCGGTTCCCAGTCTGTGTCCTCACGGAGCTTTTCTATGTCGGCAACAAGTTCCGGGACATCAACCGGACGGAACTTGTCCGGATCTATCCGTACTTCGATTTTCTTGTCGGACAGAGAAAGCAAGCGTTCGAGAACTGACTCAACAGAGATCGATTTACCGGTTCCGACATTATATACTTGTCCGGACCGACCGGTCCGGACAAGACAGACATACGCACGTACGATATCTCTGACATCGGTAAAGTCGCGCTTGGCAGAGAGATTTCCAACGGTTATAACCGGCTCTGCCTCGCCTTTTTCTATGATGGCAATCTGTCTGGCAAAGTCGGAAACAACGAAAATCGGCAACTGCCCCGGACCAATATGATTGAAGGCCCGAACCATGATCAGATGAAGTCCGTAGCTGTTGGCATAGAGTGTCGCCAGAGACTCGACTGCGGTCTTTGAGATGGCATACGGGCTCACGGGCTGTGGATAAGTCGCCTCACTAACCGGCTGCTGTTCCGGCGGGACCGGACCGTACTGCTCCGAAGATCCAACAAAAAGCGCCTTACAGGAAGGGCAATGCTTACGGATCGCTTCCAGAACATGGAGAGATCCCATCACGTTGATATTCATAGTCAGTTCCGGTTTCTGAAAAGACAGCGCAACGGAGCTCTGTGCGGCAAGGTGTATGATGACGTCGGGCTTCAGTTCAGAAAGAAGCGTCATCACATCCGTCTCACGTGTAATATCCAGGTCATGAATCTGAACCTTAGGGAAAAAAACCGTGTCAATCGTCTCAAACGAAAGCTTGGTGGCATAAACCAGAAAATCCTTCTCCCCGGCCAGATGCTCCAACAGATGCCTGCCGACAAATCCGGCGGCCCCTATGACAAGACACTTTGTTTCTGCCTCACTCTTGACCAACGAGAGCCGAGAGTCACGATTCAGAGGGTTCATCCTTTTAATTGCTCCGTGATTCGCTTCATATCCGCTTCCACCATCATATGAATCAAGCTTTCGAACGTGACAGTAGGCTCCCAGCCCATCTGACGCTTCGCTTTCTCCGGACTGCCGAGCAAAAGATCAACCTCAGCCGGGCGTACAAAACGGGGATCGATGACAACGTAGTCCTCGTACTTCATGTCAAGCGCTCCGAAAGCAACCTCTAGAAGCTCCTTGATCGAGTGGGTCTCACCGGTCGCGATGACGTAGTCATCCGGAGTATCCTGTTGCAGCATCATCCACATCGCCTTGACATAATCGCCGGCAAATCCCCAGTCTCTCTTGGAGTCGAGGTTTCCCATGCGAAGCTCCTTCTGCATGCCGAGCTTGATACGGACTGCCGCATCCGTGACCTTTCTGGTAACAAATTCAAGTCCTCGTCGTGGAGACTCATGATTGAAGAGGATTCCGGAGCAGCCATAAATATCATAGCTCTCGCGATAATTAATCGTAATCCAGTGTCCGTACAGCTTTGCTACACCGTAAGGGCTTCTGGGATAAAAGGGTGTCGTCTCCGTCTGGGGCACTGCCTGAACCTTGCCGAACATCTCGCTTGTCGATGCCTGGTAGAAACGCGTGTCCGGCTTAATGATACGGATGGCCTCAAGAATGTTCGTGACGCCCAACGCATCGATATTCGCGGTGAGAATCGGCTGTTCCCAAGACGTCTGCACAAAAGACTGAGCGGCAAGATTGTAAACCTCGTCCGGCATTACCTTCTGGATTGCCGTAATCAAGGACGATTCATCCGTCATGTCGGCATATATGAAATCAATCTCATTGCGAAGATGGTCAGAATTTCCAAATTGCAGATCGCTCGTTCTCCTCTTTATTCCATATACACGGTATCCCTTCTCAAGCAGAAGCTCCGCTAAGTACGAGCCGTCTTGTCCTGTGATACCGGTAATGATTGCTGACTTCATGTATATTCCTCCAGCCTTATTCTAAAATGAGCAAATAATCGAATTGATTCTATCATACAAAGGGTAAAAAATCATCTGATATGATCAGATGAAGGGTGTATTCTTTCGGGAATAGCGGCTTTCCGCAAAGCTTTTATGATCCGGCATTACTTTTCTCACGCTGAAAATGGATCCGGGTCACACGAAAGGAAGCGCCGTCAACAGAAAGGCAACGAAGCTCAAAATCAAGACAAGTTTCCGGGATGAGAATCGTAAAGACAATTTTTGCTTTCCCTTCTGTAGAAAAGTCAGATCTTCTCACCATTGCTTCTCCAAAAACACTCTGCGCCCCGTTCCCGACGACATCCAGCTTCATGATTTCGTCCCCTGCCGCAGTTATCAGGTCAGCTTCTATCGTTACCGTATAGGTTCCCTTCCGGATCATGTCATAGGGGCCAAAGAAAACCCATCCGGGTGTTTGTCCGGAGCTGATCCCAAGTTCATCCCGGGTGCCGTTATACAATGCCAAAGCGTCGAGATTAAGATCCTTCTGATTTGAACCCGTATTGACAAGCGCATAGATGTCGGCGGGAATCGACCATTGATACGTCGAATCCGGATAATCATTATAGGCTCGCTCAAGATATAGCCCCTCGATCTGATGCTCTGACAACAAACGGTTCTCGAGATCCAGGTCAAATCGATCCTGAAGGAGAGGTTCTCCGATATAAAAGAACGCTTCATCGCGCCTGACATATTCTATAATCGCCTTCTCTTTATCCCGAATCATATAAACATTTTCCCCGTACACATAACGAAGAACAGAAGCTATTTGACTATTCTGCGTATAGTACACCGTCTTATCGTCCAACGCGTCTGCCAACTCTTCATAGCCACTTTCCATTTTGTCCAGCATCCTTACGAACAGGAACGCCCGGGTCTGGTACAGCCCGAAACCAGCAAGGATCAGGCTGAGCGCGACTATAATGACGAACTGGGGATTTAAAAACCGCTGCATTTTCAGCTCAGCGCTCTCAGAACGACCGGATTCGTTTCCTGTTTCCCCTAGTCCTTTTCTCCGCAGACGGTACATCAGTGAGCATAGGGCATAGGCAATCTCCGGGATACTATATGCAGCAAGAATCATGACAAAGGGAATCGCAACCGATATCCACCGCCGGGACGCCCATATGTGGTCGAATACGATGCTGGGCCGGTAAATATATCCGATCAGAGAGGCCAGCCCGGTAAGAAAAAACAGGAACAGACTCTCCGTCTCCCTTTTTTTGCTCATGAGAAGTCTGTACATGCCGAAAACAGCCATCGGAACGGCGAGGAAAGAGGTGTAAAAGCAGAATTCTGCCATTGCGTTAGCAACGAAATAGCCCTGTGTACCGATCTGCTGACCCGAGATTATCGGGCGTAAAAAATAGGCAAAAAGAAAAGTCAGAAAAAGGAGTAGCGAGCTTATCCGAATCAGGTTCTGATAGATTCGAAGGGATACAAGGTCCTCCTGCCCCCTCTTTTTTCGAAAAAACAAAGCACGTGTAAGAGATAATAAAAGCATCACGGCCGCAAATCCCGCATTTAGAAAAAGAATTCCGGACAGGGACTTACTATCAAACAGATCCATAAAGTAGGGATAACAAAAATAATAGGTATAAAGGACTGACAATCCCGCGCCAATCGTATAGGCCCCTGCCGATATCAAAGAATAGATCATTTGGCCGGGCAGAACTATCGCACAAAAGGCCGTGATGGCGTAAATACCCAGGCCAAGAACCAGCATATCAATTCGGTTGATGCAGCTAAATCCAAGCAGTGCTCCGGCGAGCACCGCCGCAGGCAAAGACCGTTTTCGATAAAAAACGCTGAAGCTCCAAAGAGCCAGAATGACAAGAAGTTGGGCAAGAATCTCTGTCTGTGTAATGCGGGCAGACCAAATTTGGGCCGGATTAACCAGCATGAAGATCAATGCGATCATCGCAACAATTTGACTGGAGAAGCTCTGAACAAAATAATAAATCGCAAATAACGCCAGAACAGAGATGTAAGCGTTGGTCAAAAGAAGGCCCTGCATCCCGAAAAGATCGTATCCGACTGCAAGCGCTGCCGGGAACATAGGAAGAAACTGCGCCGTCCGGTCTCCGGGATCGTCAGATATTCCGCGATCATATTCCGAATAGATCCCCGGATATTCAAGATTGGCAAAGCCCTTGATCTCGTTGAAGTTCTCGGACATATACTCGTCGCGAGCCACTTGATAGGATCCGGTTTCTGAGACACGAATCGCGTTGATCAAGTACAGTCCGGGATCTCTGCCTCCGGCAAGATACGACGTCGGAAAGCCAAAATAGAGGAACATGGCCGTTAGTAAAAGGAGAATCGCCATTTTCGAGAAACGATAGGAGCGAACGAGTGCAAACAGCTTGGCCGGGGTAAGTAGTTTTCTTTGGCGCAATGCCAATAGATAAAGCGGAACCAAGGCCAGGGTTATACTGGATGCCACTAATGTGATTGAATAGATTTCCAGGATTGTATAAAGGGTTGCAAGAAAAATCATGCCGACGGAAGGGATACAGACGGACAAAAAAAGCTTCTCTCCGATCTTTTCCGGCTGTTCGCGCTTTACAAGAAGGCAGAAACAGGCATAGAACAGCAGCAGAAATGAGATGCCGGTCCAGATGCCATAGATCATGGACTATCCTCCCTTATTTGTGTCTGACTCTCATTCGAAGAGACATCAGCACATGCATCAGTGCTCTCTTTGTCGCAAGCTTCGTCCGTCGGGTGTGATTGCATCAGTTCCTCGATCGCCATGCCATATGCCCGGGCCGCGTTCTCCCACGAGAATTGCGACGCTCTTGATTTCCCTTTGCCGGACAGAAATGCAGCATACAAGCGGTCGGACAGGATCCGTGACATCGCTTCTGAGAAAGCCTGCGAATCGGCGGGTTCACACAAAATCCCGGCATCCCCAAGAACTTCCGGCAGGCTCGAAGAATTTGAACTGATGACCGGTGTCCCGCATGCCATCGCTTCGAGTACAGGCAGCCCGAATCCCTCGTATAGGGAGGGATATACCAATATCTCCGCACACTGGTACAAAAGTCTCTTATCGTCTTCCGGTACAAAGCCTGTGCGAATTACACTGTCGCGGAGCTCAGCAGAGGCAAGTCGCTCTGCCGTTTTCTCATATTGCCAGCCGTTGCCGCCGCTGATGACGAGCTTAACGTCCGGGAATCTGTCCCTGATGATTAAGAAAGCATCGATCAGCACATCAACGTTCTTTCTGGGCTCCAGCGTGCCTAGGTACAAGATGTAGCGAGAGCGGATCCGGTACTTCTGGCCGAGATATGCCGATGCACCGAGGCGTTCCTTTTCGTCCTTAACAGGGTAGAAAAGCTTCTGATCATAACCGCATTTGGCGACACGGATCTTTTCGGCGGGAATACCCATACAGGAGACGATTTCATTCTTTGAAAAATCCGAAATGGTCATGATAAGATCCGCACGTTTACACGATTGCAACAGATGCCTGCTAAGGAGCTTCCGGTTTCTGGCATCCATCGTCTCGGGAAAGCGTACGCTGACCATATCGTATACCGTAATAATGCTTTTCCCTTCAACATTCCACGGACGTAAATAATTGAAAAAAACGGTAACAGCTGAGGAAGTCTTCAGAAGCTTGTGATAGGACAAAATCCCCCCCAGTCTGCCTAATCGGATATAGACCCCCATCGGGAGAAGTCTGCAGGTCTTCATATCCGACAAGTTCGCGGTCATGCGGTCCGCGGTTGTCCCCATATTCTTGCGCACCAGCTCTTCCGCATGATTTCTACCCAGAAAGTCGAAAACATGCATGTCATATGCAATATCATCCCGGAGCATCAAGGGAAGTCGCTTCGCCACTTCCTTCGTATAGACTCCGATTCCGGTCATATGTTGTGCGGCCAGCGGCTGAAGATTCAGTCCGAGCTTTCGTGTCATTGCATTCCCCTTTGAAGAATTATTGTCGTTTGGCATACATTATATTCTTTTTTTCGCCCATGAACACATAATAACCGTTTCCCTCGAAAATGCGAACGCCGCCAAATACCGATAAAAACTTCTGTTTGTACCATTCTTTTCTCTTCGTGACCATGTACATCCGTCCACCGATTGCAAGCCGGTTGAAGCCCTTCTCAATGAAGGTCTTTGCCACGGAAAAATCTGTGTGATAGGGCGGGTTCGACAGGATCAAGGTAAAATCAGAACGATCGATGCCGGAGTATGCGTCTCCTTGCACGACGTGTGCGCCGCAGACGCTGTTTCTCTCCAGGTTGCGAAGGGAGATCTCCACCGCCAGCGGATCTATGTCAGTCATATAGACATGATCCGGATTCACTTTCCGTGCGGCATATGTTCCGACCATTCCCCAGCCGCAGCCAAGGTCAAGTACGACATCCTCCGGATCGAAAGAAACCTGCGAAAGCATGAAGATCGTACCCTCATCGGGATATCGCGGGGAGAATAGCTTCTCTTGTGTCTCAAAGAGGAGATCTGCCCCCTGAATCGTAACGGAAATCATCCTTCCTCCCTAAGCGTTCTTCCTGCGAGCGGTGTCTGTCAGAAAAAACAACTTCACGTGTCCGCTTACTCGGTAAGTTCTTGCGAAACACTCTCTTTTTCTCCGAACCATGTGATTCCGTCCTGGACCATCTGAACATCCATGGATAGAGTTCCGGAGGCCGGAGCAACAGCAACAAAGGTAAAGGAGTACGTCTCATCGGGTTTGATTTTCCTGTTCGGGGGAAGACAGACCCTGTTGGCGCCGGTATAATTTCCTTCCACACCCAGACGGATCAGCGAGCTTTCTGACCAGATGACCGAACCCGTGTTCTTGACAGTAACCTGCATGGTAAAGCTCTGACCTGCCTTCGGAAGCACGGAGAAGCTAATCGACTCAATCTCACTCTGCCTCTCTGAAACGACAGGTATTGTCAGTTCCGTCTTCTGCCCGAAGAAAGCCACTGCGTCCCGGACCATCTGAAGATTGACCTTTGCATCGTTCGGGAAAAGCATCGCCTTAACCGTTACGGTAAAGGTGTATGTTTCACCGGAGGCAACGGATACGTTCGGATCCATATAGGAGCGGTTGGATACCGTATCACTTGCGTTCGTCGCGAGTCGGTACAAATCGGATGCCTTCCAGGTCATAGTTCCTGTGTTCTTAACAGTCACTGTAAAGTTTGTTGTCCTGCCGGCCACAACACTCTCAGGCTTGGTGGTCGAGATGATCTCGGCATTATACTGAGGTACGACCGCCTCCTTCTTCTCTCCGAACCAAAGAACATTCTCCTGCAGCATCTGTACTTTCAACGAGAGATCCCCGGTCGACGGTGCCTTGGCTGTGTATAGAAAATCGAAGGACTCACCCGGTTTAACCGTGACCCCGGAAGGGAGATTGGCTCTGGCCGGGCCGGTCATGTTCCCCATCACGCCGAGACGGAACTTTGTCGCAGAGGTCCATGTGGATGAACCTTTGTTTTGCACACGAATTGAGGCCGTAAAACTTTCTCCTGCTTTAGTCGGCGTTACAAATTCGATTGATTCAATCAGAGCGTCATGTTCGGGGCTGGTCGGGATGGATACATTCTTGACTTCGCCGAAAAATTTGACTCCCTCACGAACCATCTGGAGTTTGAGATTTGCGGAGGAAGGATACAGCATCGCCTTGGCCGTTACCGTAAACGTGTACGATTCTCCCGGCGCCACAGTCGTCTTCGGTGCCATATAGAAGCGGCTCGCCGTCGTGTCGCTGTTATTGGCCGACAGCCGGTATAAGGTACTCGTTGTCCAAGTCGACAGCCCCGTATTCTTGATGGTAACCATAAAGCTGTACGGAGCCCCCGCCGGCATGCTCTCCGGAGCCTCGACCGAAGTGACAGCCGCGTCATCATAGGCGCGAAGGGTCGTCTTCTTGTCTCCGAACCAGTTGACCCCTTCTCTAACCATCTGTGTAATGAATATAAGATCTCCGGATTGAGGCGCCGTTGCCGTGTAGGTAAACGTATACGATTCACCCGGATCTATCACCTCACCCGCAGGAATACGAACACGGTTCTTCCCAATCATGTTTCCCAGGACGCCGAGTCGGATCTTATCCTTTTCGCTCCAGGATACGGCGTCCGTATTTTTCACGGTGATTTCCGCTGTAAATGTTTCACCTGACTTGATTGTATCCGGAAGGACAACGGAAGAAATCTCGGCTTTTTCATTGCTCTTCACCGGAATGACCAGAGTTTGCTTCTGTCCGAAGAACGTCACCCCATCCTGTACCATCTGTAAATCAATGGTTATGGCCGGGCCGTCATTCTTTGTATTCGTCGCGAAGGTAAACGTGTATGTGTCTCCCGGCTTGATTAGAGCTTTACTGTCCAGATAGGAACGGTTTCCGGGAAGATCCTGGCATTGTGTGGCCAGACGGTACATATCCTTTGCCGTCCACGGAACGAGGCCGGTATTCTCAACAACAACTTCGACATTTGCATTGTCTCCGGACAAGATGGCGGCAGGAGCCTTAATGCTCTCGATCTGAGCCGCCCGGAGTGCAACTTCCTGACTAACCTCCGTACCAAGCCATGTTACGCCGTCCTGAACCATTCTCGTTACAATCCGGTGCGGCTGCGTATCAGGTATTTTCAACGAAACCTCGAATGTGTAACTCTGCCCCGAAGGCACCTCGATTCCTGAAGGAATATAAGCCCGCTGGTCAGCTGTATCTAGTCCGAAAGCCATACGGGTCATGATTTCCTCCGTCCAGGAGACAGATCCGATATTCTGGGCGGTAATCGCCAGGTACATGATGCCGTCTTTATAGGAAAGGACATTAATCCCGGTGACCAAAGCATCCAATTTGTAAGGATCTTTGGACGCACTCTGAATTTGATTCATTTTCTTGATGACAGATCCACCGTAATCTGCTCCGGGAGCCCATTTCCCTGACAATCCTTCAACGCTTCGGCATGTGGCAAAAAGCGAGGAGAAATGTCGCGGATCCGGTGTGGAAGACGGATAACTCTTGGGATATCCTGTTTGACCCGCATATAAAGCAAGATGATCAATATGCGCCTGAACGCCTTGTTGCCAGGAAGGAAAGCGTTGATGCGCGTTCGGATCGGAATTCGAACCACCTACGGTTGTTTTCATTCCGCATGGATTGCGAAAAGAAGCGTCAATCACGCCGCCGAAGTTTCCGAAAGCTGTCTCATGGGCCGCCTGTGCGTAGGCCATAACAGGATTGACGCCGGATCTTGGAGCGAGATCGTAATACAGATCAGCCAGCATGATGAAAACCGTTGAGGCATGATTAGAAGCCGCCCAGTTCTTCGCCTGATCGGCCGTTGCGGTCGCGGTCATGAGGATTGGCGTGAACGCTCCTTTTTCCGCGACCATCGCATCCAGAAAGGACTGCGTCTTCGTTGTAAACTCATTCCATCTTCCCGTATCCCGTATGGTGATCGGGCAGTTTTTCGCGTAGGAACTGAAATCATGATGTTGAAAAAGCGTACCTGATACCGTATATACACCGTGACGATAAAGGATATCAGCGGCAAGCCACTCCGCGTTGGCCATGGCCTGGTCAAAATCACCGTTAGAGTTATCGCAGATTTCAATGGCGATCGTACTGCCATTGCCCTTGCCGTTCGCTTTGTCTCCCGCGTGCCAAGCCTTCTCATATTCCGGAATGCTCTGGTAGGCAGAGACATTATCAACACAGTAATGCCAGCTGACCTCGGAATTCGCCCCGGAGCCGCGTAAATACTGTGCGTGCATTCTCGCGTCTGCATTCGGACTCCAATTGGAGGTCTCATGGATTGTAACACCGGAGAAATTGGTCAGAAGCTGACCGGAACGGCAAAGTGTTCCTGCCGGAGCCATCAAATTCCGTTCAATATAAAATCCCGGAGCAAGTCCCAGGCTTCGCCCGTTCGCGCCCTTTGTCACATATGCGCTGACAGCCCCGACCGGAAAAAGGGATAGTATAATTCCGGCAGCCAGGATGAAGGAGGCAGTATTGGCGAAAAACTTCGCTACTTGTCTTTGACTAAAAGGTTTATTCATTCCTTTTCCTTTCCAAAAGGCAAGTGTCGATTCTTTATCACAGTCTTCTCTCTACAACGTCAGACACGTGCTTTTTCACAGATTCGAGACGCGACAATGTTTGCGCCTTATCCGTGCCATATATACCAAAATAGATTTTTAACTTAGGCTCCGTACCCGACGGACGGACGCAGGCCCAATCCAGGCCTTTCTCACCGCCGAGTTCATAGAGCAGGACGTCAGACTTGGGAAGATCGATATTTTCTGTCCGGATCGAAGAACCGGAAAGGTCATAGCGGACTCCCCGACTGTAATCTCGAACCGCCTGTATCGGAAGATCTTGCAGGAGTTCTTTTGCCTCCTGCGGCGTCAAAATCTCGGCGATGTCATTCTTCATCGATGCGATCGCTCCTGCGATTCTTTCTACGCCTTCTTTCCCCTCCAGAGTAAAAGAAACCGCATCCTCATATCCGTATCCGAAGCGACGATACAAATCTTCGATTCTGTCCACAAGCGATTCTCCACGGTCAAGCGATTGCGCAGCCATGCCTGCAATCAACATCGCGGAGACAACGGCATCCTTGTCACGGACACTCGTTCCGGACAAATAACCATAGCTCTCCTCAAAACCGAATTGGAAAAACTTGTCTCCCTCTTCATCATCAATTCGAATCCGCTCTCCGATGAACTTAAAGCCGGTAAGGACCTCCTGAAGTTCCACTCCGTAATAGGCGCAAATCGGCGCCGCAAGCTTGCTGGATACAATTGTTGTGACGGCAAAGGAATTTGCCGGAAGCGTTCCGAGAGATTTCTTGGAAGATAGAATATAATCGAGCAGCATGATGCCGATCTGATTACCGGTCAGCGGCTTATAGATCTCCTCGCCGTTCTCAACGGTCTTCACGACCACACCGACCCTGTCACTATCCGGATCGGTCCCGATGACCAGGCCGGCATTGACCTTCCGGGCAAGCTCAATCCCCATTGCCAGAGCACGGGGATCTTCGGGATTCGGCGTCGGAACAGTCGGGAAAGTACCGTCAGGCAGTTCTTGCTCCGGTACGACATGAACGTTCTCAAAGCCCACACGAGACAGAATCCGGCGAACCGGCTTATTCCCGGAACCATGCAGGGGGGTGTAAACGATTGACATGTCTCTGTGACGCTCGATCGAGGCGCTGTCAATCACAAGTCCTGCCAACATCTCCGTATACGCATTATCGATTTCTTCGCCGAAAAGAGTCAGCAAGCCGCCTGCCACTGCGGAGTCAAAGGAATCGGACTCTATTGTACGAATGTCGTCAATGGCCGAAATACTGGCCAGAATTGTATCCGCTGCCTCCAGCGTGACCTGTCCGCCGTCTTCACCATAGGCCTTATATCCGTTGTATTTTGAAGGATTGTGGCTGGCCGTTATCATAACGCCTGCAAAAGCCTTGAAATAGCGGACAGAAAAAGACAGCACCGGGACGGGGCGAAGCTCGTCAGACAGATAGACTCGAATGCCTGCTTTCGTGAGAACAAGAGCGGCTTTCATCGCGAACTCCGGCGAGAAGCGACGGGAATCGAAGGATACGACAACGCCTCTGCGCATCGCCTCCGGGCCCTCCTTGCAGATGTATTCCGCAAGGCCCGCTGTCGCCTTTGCCACGGTATATTCGTTCATTCGGTTTGTGCCGGCTCCGATGACTCCGCGAAGTCCGCCGGTTCCGAACGCAAGGTCTCGATAGAAACGGTCTTCGATCTCCTTCTCGTCACCCTCTATTGCCGCCAGTTCTTCTCTTGTCGATGCGTCAAAGTACGTCTCTGTTTTCCACAACTGATATAAATCCTTGTATGTACTCATAATGCCCTCCCTGATTATGATGCCAATGCTGCGAAGCACGCCTGATTGATTTATTTGCCGCTTGTGATTACGACATCGGTCGGATACTGACCTCGCCGGACGTACAGGTATGTAAGACACCATCCTCTGTGCGGACAAGCAGATCCCCAAAATCGGAAACGCTCTCCGCAAATCCCTCATATGGCGGATTCGCTTCAACACGCACTTGCCGTCCAAGCGTAACACAGTTCGCCCGATACGCCGGTAGAAAGGACGTCGGATCTTCCAAAAACACCGGATATAACTCAGATGTTTCCCTCAGAATGTGGAAAAGCAGCTCCTCCTTGTCCACCTCGGCTCCCAATAGTTGCAGAGAAGTCGCAACATCTCTAATGTTTTCAGGGAATAAATCCTGGGAAACATTCACTCCGCAACCTACAACAGCGTATGAAATGCGATTCTCCTCCATACTCGTCTCTGATAATATACCACAAATTTTTTTCCCGTTCTGTAAAGATATGATGTCATTCGGCCATTTTAATCCTACGGGAATATGACAAAGCGTATTCAATGCCCGTAATACAATCAAACCAAAAAGCAGGGTGACAGACGAAACGGCACGCAGTTCAAGAGCAGGCCGAAACAGTATCGTAAACCATAGGCCTTGACTGCTGTCAGAAACAAAGGTCTTGCCCCTACGCCCGCGTCCGCCGGTCTGTGAGAGGGCAACGAACACAGAAAACTCGCGTGCACCTCGATCTGCCGCCTCGCGAGCATCCAGGTTCGTCGAACCCGTTTGTTCCCGCACACAAAGATCAAAAGGCGGAGTCATCCGTGCTTTAATCAGTCTGTCGGTCACATGCTGCCGGAAGACTTCCCCCGGCAGGGACAGGCGGTACCCATGATTCGTGACAGCCTCGATACAGAATCCTTCCTCTCGCAGGGAGGCAACATTCTTCCATACAGCGGCACGTGAACAACCCAATCTCCCGGCCAACACTTCCCCGCTGATGAATTCGCCCTGACTTTCAATCAAAAGAAGCAAAAGTTGCTGTCGTCTGTTCATTGTTATTTCTTCTTTCTTCGGATGACACCGATGCCGCATGCGACGATAAATACCGCAAGTCCGGTTCCGGACAGGATTCCTCCCGTGACAATTCCCGGAGCCTGGAAGGATAGCTCAATCGTATGGGGTCCCGCAGTCACCGGTATAGAAACAAATGCGTCCTGGTAAGGAGCAATCTCGGCTCTTTCTCCGTCAACGAGAAGGGACCAGCCCCGTTCGTATGGGATGGTTGATAGGATCAGCGCGTCCTGTGATGTATTTACCGCAGCCTTGAAAAAGCCGTCCTCAGCTTTTTCGATTGTTATGGAACTAGATGGATCTGCCTTGGCTAGTTGCTCACGAAAGAGCCTCGTATCGCAGGAATAGAAGACTGTCTTGATCATTGCGTATTGATCCGTATCCGAACGTAGTTCAACAGTGACGGTGTCTCCTATTTCGCGATCACCGATGCTGAATATTGTAGTAAAAAAAGACTCGGAGATTTTCTCGATATAAGTATCATCTACATATATCTCGGCATCTCCGCACATATCTGCGGCAACAACGGAGAAGTATATCGGATCTTCAGTCTGAACAGTAAAACGATAAGTAATCTTCAATGGAGCCTGATCATTCAGTCGATAGTATTGCGTCTCATAGAATTTCGCCTGACTTTTTTCCTCCTCACCGAGAAGGTCGGTGTCTTCTTCTTCGGAGGAGGATGATGATGAGGATTCCTCCGACTCGGTGAGTTGTTTCTTCTCTGTCGGCGCTTCCGAAATCGCGTTGAAGAGAATCGGTTCGGCTACATTGACGGCCGTATAGACCGGCTTGGAAAAGGCCTCAGAGCCGAAGGTCGCCTGAAGATAGCGGTTTTGAAAGAGGAACGGATCTTTTTCGGCGGGATTTCTCTCAGATTCATACACATCGAAGCTTCCCGCATCCGACCTGGCCTCGAAAAGAACAGGCAAAGCGACATTGTTCTTTAAAAGGAAGATCGTGCCGTCTTCGCTCTCTGCCATAGTATCGTAACCGAAGGCAGACTCATCGCCAGATAACAGATACCGAACACCAAACAGAGAGTCAGGAACGATCGATGCGAAGCTGTGAGAGCTTGCGAAATAGTTATAATTCGTCATATACCCGAATTGCTTGAGGTACCGGTTCAGATTTTTATTGGAAGAGGAATTGAAGGTCGAGGTTGATCGGAAATTCATATTCAATGCCGCACTAATCGCGTCCAGCGAATGGTCCGTGTTCACGGTCTCCATGCGATAGTATTCGATGTTCTGAGATTTGGCGTCTTCCTTCGCCTCTGCGACCAGCGGATCCGCCTGTACAATGGGATCATATATCCACGAGCGCTCCTTCTCTCCCCCGAATACCTTGGGGCGGAGAAAGAGCGGATTGACGAGGACAAGCTCTAAGCACAACATCAACGCAAGAAAAGCAGGAACAAGCTTTTTGAGATTCGCAATGCTTTCATGAAACGAAATTCCCGTCAGGGCATATAGGCAAGCAATCTCGATCATTCCAAAAGCCAGATTTGTATAGAAGCGAGCACCTTCCTCCTTCAGGTCTCCGAACCCTTGGACGACAAAAAGCAGAAGAAAAAACAACGCGATGGTGATTAAAAATGCTTTCCCTTTGAGCTTTTCAATATGAAGAAACGAGCGAAACGCTATCGAAAGCATGACGAACGACAGTAGAAAGGAGTACCGGAACAAGAACCAGTTGGGTTCATCAAACAGATGCCAGGCAAGGTTCAAGTAGCTGATACTGAAGCTCAAGACAAAGATGCCGATTGCTGCACCGGTGATGATCTTTAACCGTCTTGAAAAAGATGGATTCAAGAAAAAAAGAACACAGAGAAACAGCGCGAAAAGTCCGCAATATACAAGAGGATTATTATGCGAGAGGGAATCGAAGGAACCTGCAAGAAGCTGGTTTAGAAAGGCGAGAAAGGTGAAATTGGCCTTGAATTCCATTTGTTTGGCGGTATAATCCGAGTTTAAAAGAGTGTCAAGTCCGGCCGGTAAGATGATGACGGCGGAAAGCATGGCCGAAATCACAGCAGTTCCAATGAATTTTCCAATCGTCCCCCCTGTTTTCCGGATTTGTTCCGTCGTGAACCTATCCTCCTCCAACAATCGAAAGATCAGGTAGAAAAAGGAGAAAATACCGACCATATAAGCGATATAGAAACCGGATAGGAACATGACGGTCAGTACGATGACCAAGCGCTTCCACCGTCTCCGGTCCTCGAGGAACTGCTCTACGCAATACAGAAGAAGAGGGAGAAAAAAGAATCCGTCCAGCCACATAATGTGAATCATAAAAACGACCGCGTATGAGCTGAAGGCATATGCTACACCGAAAACAACGGAGAAACGCGATCTGGTTTGGTGACGTTTCTGTAAAAAAAGTGTCATAAATGCCGAAGCGAGAGAGAGCTTTATAATGATCAAGGTCAGGACCGCCTCTGAAATCAGCGGTGTTGGGAACATAAAAGTAATCAGATTCAACGGACTGGACAGGTAGTACGCGAAAAGACCCAAGGTGTTTTTACCAAAACAAATGAGAGAGGAATACTGGAGGCTTCCCCGGAGAAGCTGATTCTTGAACGCAATCAAATTAGGAGCATATTGTCCGGCCAAATCGGACTGTAGCACGGAGTACTTTCCAAAAGGATAGAATTTATAGACCGCGAACAAAGCAACCAGAAACAAGGCCGTTAAAAAGAATGATACGATCGGGCTTGGTACAGAATACCGCTTTCCCCCGAGCGAGTGGTTCGTTTGCAGCGTTTTCTTTTCGATCATACCGGAATCCTCCTCTGCTGTATCAAGAATAACAATTTCCAGAATCGCGCGTCAAGAATCGTGTTCACGGGCAAGATACTGATAGAAAAAGTTCTGTTCCTGTGACGCGACGAAATTGGTCGTTGTGATACTGACGTTGTCGAGTGTTTTCTTGGCGTCCGACTCGAGGTAGCCATTCCGGCTTTGTGACACCAAGGCTGAGCCCGCGTCACGGAGAAACGGTACGTCACTTTCTCTCAGCGTATTTCCCAAGGAGAGCATCACTTCACTCCCCGAAGCGTAGGCAGGGATTGTAAACCACACAGAACGCAGGATCTCTTGGGCGGGGCAAGCTGCTCCGACAACCAGAAAAACAGCCAGAATGATACGCAAGAGTCGAAGATCTCGCTTACTGAGCTTCGAAAAAGCCATCTTTGGTTTTGCGGGAGCCTCCGGCACATCCGATATTTTCGCGGTCTCATCGGCCTGCGCAGAAGATTCGTTCATGGCAGCTTCCATCTCCGTCTTCCCTACCAGAAGCTTCTGAACAAACATCTGAAGGACAAACAAGGCAGGGATTGATACGCGCATACAGAAATCCTGTCCGATCCCGACCTGAAACAGCGGAATAAGGAGAAGGCTCGTGACACAAAGCCAGAAGACCGGTTTCTTGTGAAAAATAACACCGACAAACAGGAGCCACAGCAGAACCTCAAAGGCAAGAAAGACAAAAAGGACCGGACTCAGTTGCTTGGAAAAGCCCATATAGCGGCCCGCAGCAACATTTCCGTAAAAGTACAGGTAGATAATCACCAGCACCGAAATCCCTCCGGCAAGGTTCTCGAACGTCAAGGCTCTTCTGATTCCGGCAAAAAACCAGACAGGAATCGCTTTCAGCGTGTCGACAGGTCTCTGTCCGGACAAAATAGGGTGGCCTTCGTACGCCTTTGCCAGCACAAACGGAAGCATCCCCAGAAATGGAAACGGGCCATACAGCAAAAGAAGCGCATACAAGAAAAAGAGGGAACGGCTGTTTTTCATATTCTCAATCAGCAGAAGTGCCAGCCAAAATACAATGGATTGATTGAATACCCAGAACAAAAGGGTCGTGATGGAAGAATACTGGTATCCTGACCACCACTCAATATGAGCGATTGGATTCGGGAAGGAGCCCTTCGTTGCCCAGAGATACCCGACCAGATCAAATCCGGAAAAGAATATGAAGATAAAAACAGAGCGCAGCGTAACACGCTTCAAGGTCCGGAAAATGAAATAAACAACGAATATCAACCCGAACAGAGCCCATATAAACAAGGCGGTACTGCCGGCCTGAAAACCCAATACCTTGCCGACAAGGGCTGCAGGAAGCCAATAGGCAATATAGTAAGTCAGCACGGCGGACGAGGGCAGGGCATTCAATCCGTCCATCTGTAGCGGAGTGACATGCGAAAAGTCGTAAATAACAGGCCACGGTTTATTGATAAGGTCTCGAAAAATGGCGTTGCGGTCATGGTAATCCGAGTTCTGATAAGAAAAGCCTCCATGTCCGGAAAGAAGTAGCCAGAGGATTAAAATCAGAACCGTTACGATGACGACAAGGAGTTGCTTCCGCGTGATACGAAAATCTGTTGGTGCCGGCCCGTTTTTTACCATGAAAAAAAGGCTAACCAATAGAATCGCACAGATAACAGCTGCGAATATTGGGCGCAACCAACCCGCCATAAAGATAAATATTGGAAGCGCTATGTAGATACAGGCTCCGGAATACATGAGGCGGTCCAGGCTTTTAAACATGTGACCTTTCCCCTTTCCTGCGGGCAAGCACAAGGTACGATTGTAGGCAACGCATGAAAAGCCCCCCTGAAGATAAATGATTTATTCATTATATCACCTCAGGAGGGCATTACAGGGGGGCGCACAATTATTCTTTACCTTATGATACGGTAATAGGTTCTGGCGGTCAGTAAATAAACAATCCCGTACATCATGGCAAAGATGGCTGAGCAGATGATCGTAGCGACCAGGAAGATGCTCTGGTTAAAGAAACCCATCACATTCAGGATCTGCGTCATGAACTTGAACGCAAACGCCATATGCAGGAATGTAGTCACCAGTGGCAGGAAGAATACGAGAAGAATCTGTGTTTGAATGGTTCTCTTGATCTCCTTGTCTCCCATTCCGACCTTCCGCATCACGTCAAAGCGATTTCGATCCATATACCCCTCAGAAATCTGTTTGTAGTAGATGATCAGTACGGTGCCGAACAGGAAGATCATCCCTAAGAAAATACCGAGGAAAAGCAATCCCCCGTGGAGAGAATAGAAGGAGTATTTCCCTTCCTGTGCACTTTCAACGATAAGGTCATTGGTGGAAGGATCAATAACAATACCGGGAATTGGATCATGCAACAGCTTGTTCTGGATCGCGGTCCTCAGTTCGATCGACGCATCCTTATTGCCCTGAATGTCGAAGGACATGATGATAATACGTTCCTCACCCATTTGATGTTCCGAAATAATCCGGTCAAAGTCCGCATCGTCAAATACGATCGTCATGGATTCCTTGATGCTGAGCTCCTCGTCGAATCCGTCCAGCCCTTCCATATTCCTCACCCGAAACACTTCCGTCCCAATTTCCAGCGTGTCGCGGTCATACCCCTTCGTCGTAAAGAAAAGGACCTCCCCGGAATCAAGAGACACACGAGCCCCTTGCGCCTGATTATAGGAGGAATTGTCCATGATAGTCAGGAAGCTCAGATCCGCTCGGGAAGCCTGATTCGGATTCAACTCAACGTTGTCTCCCGGAACCTGGACAGGGAAAAGAACCACAACATTGCCCTGACCGTCCCGAAGAGCTATGTCGACATGATTATCCTCAAGGTCGCCGACACCGTCAACATAAGTAACGATACTTTCGTTTTCTATCGTCAGTGCTCGATCCTTAATCAGCTGATGGATGGCTTGTGTGAACTCCTCCGTCTTGCCGTTCTGAATTCCGCTGTATCGGATGCTTACGTCATTGGCGTATCTGATTTTATATGCTGCATCGACGCCCAAATACATCGATACCGTTGTCGAGATCGTCAGCAGGGCCATGGTGCTCAGAATACAGATACTGGCAAGTCCGACGGCATTTTGTTTCATACGGTAGATCAGCCCCGAGATCGAAGTGAAATTCTCGACCCGGTAGTAGAGATTCTTACGCTTTTTCAAAAACTTCAGCAGCACGATACTACCTGCGATGAACAGCCAATACGTCCCGGCCATAACCAGAAGAACAGCGATGAAGAAAACTTGAAGGGCCTCTAGCGGATTCTCCTGTGTATTGGCGATGATATATCCGGCCGCCAGAGCGGAAGTACCGAGAATCGCCATAATCCATTTTGTTTTCGGCTCTTTTTCTCCGACTGCGGATCCCTTGACAAGCTCGACAGGGTGGGATATAGAGATGCGGAGAAGATGAAAGACAAAGCTGGCAAAGAGGATCCCCAGGAAAACGACTGAAGTATGAAGGAGCGCTTTTCCGGAGATCTCAAAACGAAAGACCGTGTTGTATCCGATCATTTTGCCCAACAGCATGTATACCAGACGGCTGAACGCAATCCCGATGACAAGTCCCGTGAGAACAGACCCGATGGAAGAAAAAAGAAATTCAAAAAAAAGTACGCCGGCAATATTTCTTTTACCCATGCCGAGGACGCTATATAGGCCAATCTCACGGCTTCTTTGCTTGATAAGAAAGCTGTTCGCATAGAAAAGAAAAATGATCGAGAAGATAAAGACGACGCCCGAACCAAATTCCAACATGGCCTGAAGTGATTCGCCTCCACGGTTCTTGAGAAGATCTGTGTGATACAAAAGGGATGTCATCATGTAGTACATGGAAGAATTCAGAATGCATATCAGGATAAATGGTATGTAGAGCCGGCGGTTCTTGACGATACCGTTCCAGGCAAAACGCGGGTAGAACGGAAGGTTCACTTTCCTTCACCCCCCGTCATCAAAACGGTCCACGTTTCCGATATTTTATGATAGAACTCGTCATCGGTCATATTGCCGCGATATAACTGATGATACAGTTCACCGTCGCGAATGAAAATGACTCTTCCTGCCCGACACGCGGCTCTTGTGCTGTGCGTGACCATCAGGATGGTCTGCTTTTCGTGATTGATATTCGAGAAAATATTCAGCAGCTGATCGGAGGATTTTGAATCCAGGGCGCCGGTCGGCTCGTCCGCCAGAAGTATGCCGGGATTATTGACCAACGCGCGTGCAACGGCAACCCGCTGTTTCTGGCCTCCGGAGATCTCATAAGGGAATTTATTCAGAAGCTCCGTGATTCCGAGACGATCCGCAATCGGCGCCAGGCGGGTTTCCATCTCCTTATGGGAAAGTCCGGACAGAACCATCGGCAGGTAAATATTGTCCCGGACATTAAAGGTATCCAGCAGATTGAAATCCTGAAATACGAAACCGAGCTTCTCCCTGCGAAAGCGAGCCAGATGGCGATCCGGTATTTTCGTCGTGTTCTCGCCGCGAAGCTGGATTTCTCCGGCCGTTGGGCGATCGAGCGTAGCAAGAAGGTTCAGCAGTGTCGTTTTCCCGGAGCCCGACTCGCCCATGATGGCAATATACTCGCCCTCTTCAACGGCGAAGCTGACATTCTTCAGTGCTTCGACCTGTACGGCACCGAATCGGGTAACATACGTTTTTGATAATTGTTTGACTTCAAGTAACGGCATATTCATTCCTCCGCTTGTTTATTTCTTTTACGGCTACAAGAATACCGCGTATCGAAAAAACGAGACATTGGATATGCTTGCAAAAGAAGCTCTTATCTTTCATTTTTGTAAGAAACCTGAGAAAAATCCAGAAATACGCGCGTCCCGCTATTGCCATCCGAAGTGATCCGGATCTTATGTGATAGCTTATCCATAATTTTTTTCGAGAGATACAGGCCCAGGCCGGTCGCCCGCATATCCTGTCGACCATTGTATCCGGTGAATCCGCGTTCGAATACGCGCGGAAGGTCCTCGGGACGTATTCCGATTCCGGTATCTTCAATCATGATTCCGGCATCTGTATCCGAATCCCGGCAGATCCGGATATGTCCGGTTTTCGTGTACTTCAATGCGTTGGATATCAATTGCTCGAAGACAACCGATACCCATTTCTCATCCGTAACGACCTCCATGTCCGTCTCCTCGATGTCGATCGACAGTCGTTTCTCAATAAAGACCGGCGCGAATTTTCGGACGGTCTGCCGGATCACCGGCAAGATCTTGGTATTTTTGAGCACAAGGTCAGAAGACATACTTTCTAATCGTATATACTGCAGAGCCATGTCCACATACTGTTCGACACGAAAAAGCTCCGTGTTCAGATTCCTTAAGTCCTTTTCAGCCGGACTCTGGAGCAAAAGCCGCATGGCGGCAATCGGGGACTTAATCTGATGGACCCACATGGAATAGTAGTCGAGCAGATCCGCCTGACGGCGGTCAGCCTCTCTGACACTTTGTTCGTGAAAAGCGATTGCCGTCTTGAGCAACTCCCGATATTCGGCCGCCACCGGTTCCCCCGGTTCCTTCAGTTCCTCGATGGCAAACAAGGATGCGTTTCTCATTTTGCGAATTTGCTTAACCTCTGCGCGAAAGCCAAAATAGTCCAGACCGGCTGCGATAAGCAGGATAAAGACGATGAGAAAAACGGAGTAGACATAAGCATCCGAAGGCAGGTCCCAGAGGAAAAACACAGCGCCGAAAACAGCGGCGGATAAGATCGTCACCAGAGATATCTTCCAGGTTCTTCTTATATACAGGATCAAAGTCGAATGTTCCACCCAAGCCTCCGCAATCCTTTTTTCGACATTTGACAGATGATTCCTTCCCTTCGGCATCCGTTCTGTCAAACCTTATATCCAATTCCCTTTTTGGTCTCAATATATCCGACAAGACCGATGTCAGAAAGCTTTTTTCGCAGCCTGGTCACATTGACCGTCAGAGTATTGTCATCGACAAACATGTCATTCTCCCACAACAGAAGCATCATCTGATCGCGTGATACATATTTTCCCGCATTTTCCATCAGTGTGTGAAGAATTTTCAATTCGTTCCTTGTAAGTTCTGCCCGCTGTTCTTTATATTGTATTCTGGCTTCGTGGCTGTAGAGGATCAAGCCGTTATGCTCAAGCAGGTTCGTCTGCCCGTTAAAGGCATATGCCCGTCGAAGCATCGCTCGAATCTTAGCCAGCAGAATGTGGATATCATAGGGCTTTTCGATAAAGTCATCGGCTCCCAGGTTCATGGCCATCACCTTGCTCATCCGGTCATCCGCGGCCGAAACAAACAGGATCGGCGTTTCTGTGAACTCACGAAGCTTTGAGCACCAGTAAAAACCGTCAAAGGACGGCAATGTGATATCCATGATAATGAGCTGAGGCGCAAAGCGGATTGCCTCTTCCGTCACCTTGGAAAAATCCTGAACGATCTCCACGGTATAATCCCAGGAGACCAGGTGCGTTTTTAGGGCTTCCGCTATTGCCGGATCATCTTCAACAACATAAATTCGATACACAGAGGCTCTCCTTTTCTGAGGTCTTCTTCTTTGTGTTTTTTGCGGACAGGGATGAGTTCTTATTCCTTTCAAAACACAAAACAATGTGTAAATGTAGTATACTGAACGCATTAAAGTATCGCGAGGTTTTCCATATGAGAGTAAGCCTGATCGTTCCCTGTTATAACGAAGAGCCGTCGCTTCCAATATTGAAGGACGCGCTCCACAAGGTCTGCGCCGGGAGAAGCGAACACGAATACGAGTTTATCATGGTCGATGACGGTTCCCGTGATAAGACACTCTCACTTTTGGAGACATGGGCGGCAGAAGATCCACGCGTTCATTATATCTCTTTTTCAAGAAATTTTGGAAAAGAAGCCGCGATGTACGCCGGTCTGGAGGCGGCAACAGGTGACTGGATCGCAATATTGGATGCCGACATGCAGGATCCGCCGTCTCTTTTGCCCGATATGTTCGATATTTTAGCGACGGATGAGTATGACATGGTTGCGACAAGGCGTGTAACCAGGAAGGGCGAGCCGAAGATCCGTAGTTTTTTTGCCCGCAGATTCTATTCGTTGATCAATCGTATGTCTGACGTTGAGATCGTGGACGGGGCCCGTGATTTTCGCCTGATGACAAGGCCAGTGACTGATGCGATCCTATCCCTTACGGAGAGGCAGCGTTTTTCGAAGGGCATCTTCAGCTGGGTTGGCTTTCGGACGAAGTGGCTGGAATTTGAAAACGTGGAGCGTTCTGCCGGCGAGACGAAGTGGTCATTCTGGAAGCTCTTCAAGTACGCGATCGAAGGCATTGTCTCCTTTACGACTGTCCCTCTCCGGCTGGCGACTTTCACCGGTTTTTTTGTCTCTGCGTTCGCAATACTTTATATGTTATATTACGTGATCCGGACCATTATCTGGGGAATTCCGGTCGCCGGTTACCCTTCGCTCCTAGCCTTTGTTCTCTTTCTTGGCGGTGTTACTCTGCTTGCTCTGGGTATTCTCGGCGAGTATTTAGCACGTACCTACATGGAGGTCAAGAGGCGCCCCATGTATATTATCCGCAAGAACAATCTGAGAAATCATAAATAGTTATATAGAAAACTCCGGGAGATTCCTATGTTCCGCACCGCCGAATATGGAACGGTTTCGTCCAATATTCGCGGTGTTCATCATCTGGAAGTCCCGGAGTTTATGGTATGTAAAAGTAAAGGATGGGTCACGCCTCGACTGTCATACACTTGATTCGCTGATCTTCAAGAGGTTTGTCCTGGTAATTGGTTCTCGCGGCTGCGATCTTGTCCACGACCTCTATTCCCTCGATCACCTTGCCAAAAGCGGCATATTGCCCGTCCAGATGGGGAGAATTCTGGTGCATCAGAAAGAATTGGCTTCCCGCGGAATCCGGATCACCGGATCGTGCCATCGAGAGGACACCTCGCTCATGCTTCAGGGAGTTGGGAACACCGTTTCTGATAAACTCACCCTTGATGTGATATCCGGGTCCGCCCATACCGGTTCCATCAGGACATCCGCCCTGAATCATAAAGCCGGGGATGACACGGTGAAAGATAAGTCCGTCATAAAAGCCCTTCTCAATGAGATCCACAAAATTCTTCACGCTGATCGGCGCGATGTCTTCGTAGAGCTCAGCGCGGATTACACCGCCGTCTTCCATCTCGATTCGAATTGTTTTGTTTGCCATGCTTTGTTCGCGGATCGAAATCACAAGATCCGCATCCTCCTTATTATTTATTTTCCTGATGCTCGTTTAAAATCGCGTTTCGAATATCCCAGAGTTGTTGAGACAGATCTACGTAATAATTATGAGGATTCTCGAACCGCAACGTTGATTCCCACAGCGTCTTCATTTCCTCAAGACAGTTCTGGCGAATCTGAGCCATGGTTCTTCTCGAGTATACACATTTTCCCTGTATAAACACAGGCTCCAGAAGCCTTCTGACTCGAAAACCTGTCACAGTTTTCCGCTTCCAGGTTTGGACCGGATCAAAAAGCTCATAGGGAGATTGTTCGTCGATGCTCTCGCCTGCCACAGTGATCACATCGGCGATCGCTTTATCGTTTTTGCGGTCGTACAGTCGGAAAAGATCCTTGCTGCATGGATTTGTGATCTTGCCGACATTTTCCGAAATCTTCATCTTCGGTAGAACCTCTCCATTGCGTTCAACGGCGGACAACTTGTATACGCCTCCGAAAACCGGTTCAGCCCTTGATGTAATCAGCCGTTCACCGACACCGAAGGCATCAATCCTCGCCCCCTGTAAAAGAAGATCCCGAATGATATACTCATCCAGGGCATTGCTTGCCGTGATCCTGCAATCCGTAAGGTCGGCCGCATCGAGAAGCTTTCTCGCCTCCTGTGACAGATACGTCAGATCTCCGCTGTCAATCCGGATCCCCTTCAGTCTCTTCCCCATCGGCTCAAGGATCTCCTTCGCCACCCGGATCGCGTTGGGAACACCCGACTGTAGAACATTATAGGTATCGACCAACAGAAGTGTCTGATCCGGATAGGAATTCGCATACGCCGCAAAAGCCTCGAATTCCGTATCAAAAAGCTGTACCCAGCTATGGGCCATTGTTCCCGACAAGGGTATGTCGAATTGCAGTCCGGCCATTGTACAGGAGGTCGCGTTGACGCCCGCGATATATGCTGCTCGGGCACCAAGCACTGACGCGTCATAGCCCTGCGCACGGCGGGCTCCGAACTCCATCACCGGACGCCCTTGCGCAGATTTGACGATCCTGGAGGCTTTTGTGGCAATAAGGCTCTGATGATTGATCGTCACGAGGAGCATGGTCTCGATCATCTGCGCCTGGATCACCGGTCCGCGAACCTTTACAAGAGGTTCACCGGGGAATACGGGTGTGCCTTCCGGAATCGCCCAAACATCGCAACTGAATGAAAAATCTCGAAGGAAGGAGAGAAATCGCTCTTCAAACCCATAGGCATCCCGCAAAAACAGGATATCTTCCTCGGTAAAAACAAGCTCATTCAAATAATCAATCATCTGCTCGACACCGGCCATGATTGCATATCCGCCGTTCTCCGGAACCTGTCTGAAAAACAGATCAAAATATACAACCTGTTCCGATCGGCCTTGATCCAGATATCCGTTTGCCATAGTCAGCTCATAGAAATCCGTCAGCATGGAGAAATTGTCTCTTTTGTTCCAATTGACTTCCGACACTTGTTTCAGCCCTCTCTTTCGCTAAAAGGGTCCGTCTCGTAAAATACCTTCTCGAGCATCAGGCCCTTCGCCGGCATCGTCTTGCCGGCCTGTTTTCTGTCCTTTCCGGCAAGGATCCCTTCCAACGCTTCGATGTCTATCTTACCCTGACCGGCATATACAATCGTACCGGCGAGGATTCGAACCATATTATACAAGAAAGACCTGCCCCTTATGCGAATCTCAATCAGCGGAGATCCGACAGGTGCATGGACTTCGATTGCATCCATCGTCCGGACCGGATTGATCCTCTTGCCCGGCTCGGAGGTTTGGGCGCAGAATGCCGAAAAATCGTGTCTTCCGGTCAATATCTCGGCAGCTGCTCTCATCCGTTCATAATCCAGATATCCGGGGACATGGGCGACAAATCTTCGATCGACTGCAGGTCGCACGGAGGAATTCCATATCCGATAAACATATTCCTTCCCACAAGAACCAAATCTCGCGTGAAAGTCATTCGAGACGATACGGGCCTGCTTCACACAGATGTCCGGCGGAAGGATCGCATTCATCGCTAAGGGAAGCTTATCCTCCGGGATCAGAAACGGTACGTCCGCATGTGACACGTGATATTTGGCATGAACGCCCGAATCAGTCCGGCTGCAGCCATGAACGGTGACCGGACATTTGAACAGCTGTGCCATGGCTTCTTCCAGAGACTGTTGAACCGTTCGTCCGTTCGATTGACGCTGAAAGCCGACAAAATCTGTCCCGTCGTATTCGACGACAATCGCCATTCGAATCGATCCCGGATCTTCCTTGGAAGCCTGTCCCGGAGCCTCCCGGGAAGCCGATCCTACGTTACCGTCGGCGTTCATTCGAATCAGCCCTTCATCCCGTCGTCGATGCAGGCTTTGCCCATCATAGCAGCTCCGACGATGCCGGCGTCATTTCCCATCTCGGCCAGACGGATCTGCGTTCTCGGTACGCCGGGACCAAAATACGGCTTGCCGAGGGTCTTCTCGCGGAGAGGGATGATCAACGGATCTCCCTCATTGCAGACACCGCCGCCGATAACAAGAACTTCCGGCATGAAGGTATTGATCGCATTTGCCAGACCGTCAGACAGGTATTCGATATATGTGTCGACCAACTCTGTCGCAACAGCGTCGCCCTGTCTCATCGCTTCAAAGGCTACCTTCGCGTTGACTTTGCCGTTGTTGGCTTCGATGACCTCGTTCAGCTTCGAAGTCGGATTCTTCTTCGCAGCCTCCTTCGTCATACGGATCAGGGCAGATGCGGAAGCGTAGGATTCGAAACAACCTTTGCGTCCGCAAGTACAGGCTTCGCCGCCTGCGACAAGGACCGTATGGCCGAACTCAGATCCGGCTTGATTGAATCCGGAGAAAATACGGTTGTTGATAATGACGCCGCTTCCGATCCCCGTTCCGATTGTGATCGTTACGGAATCATTCACATTCTTGGCCGCTCCGGCAACACTTTCTGCCATAGCGGCGCAGTTCGCGTCATTCTCGATGAAGATCGGCAAATCGATAATTTCACGGATCAGACGCCTCATAGGGGCCATATTGAAGGGAAGGTTGTTCGAATAGACAAGGTTGCCTTCCTTATTATCCGGAGTACCCGGCGAGCCGATACCGATAGCAAGGATGTCCGACGACTGAAGGCCTGCGTCCGAAATGACCTGACCTGCAAGCATTCCCATGTCGCTAATGATCTCTTCCATCGGCCTTGTCGCATTTGTCTTTATGCTCTTCTTATTCAAAATAACACCATGGTCTGTAACGACGCCGGCCTTGATGTTTGTTCCTCCCAGATCGATTCCAACATAGTACTGCATACGCTGATCTCCTTGCTGTTATATCTTGTCAGATTGTCCTTCAGATCCGTCCGTCTGAAAGACAGAGCGAAACGTTGCGTTCAATTTCGATTTTAGCTTATTTTCAAGAATAAATCTATACAAATAAGTCCTGCCGCGACCGCCGTCAACGAAAAGAGCCAAGCAAAATCTGATCCTCTCATTCGAAGGACCTTGAGCTTAGTCCGGCCCTCGCCGCCCCTGTAGCAACGTGCATCCATAGCTGTCGCCAGATCCTCCGCCCGTTTGAATGCGCTGACAAACAGCGGGACTAAAACCGAGACATAGCCCTTTCCTCGGACAAAGACATTTCCTGTATCATACTCAGCTCCCCGAGAAGATTGTGCCTTCATGATTTTATCGGTCTCCTCAACGAGAGTAGGAATAAACCGCAGAGCGATCGACATCATCATCGCCATTTCATGTACCGGCAGCCTCAGCTTTTTCAACGGTCCGAACAGGCTTTCCAGAGAATCCGCCATCAGAAGCGGTGTGGTTGTCAATGTTAATAGGAGACTAGTCGTCACGATCAAGAGCAGAAGCCTTAATGACATGAGTCCTGCCGTCAGGAGTCCCTTATCTGTGACCTTGATGATCCAGACCTGAAAAAGCGGATTGCCGTTCGCGATCGTCAAGGCATTGAGAACAAAAATGAAAAGCAGCATAAACACAATGGGCCGCACAGAGTCCAGAATTTTGCGGACCGGAATGGAGGAAAGCACCGACAGGAATACGGTAACAGCAAACGCTGCAAGCAAACCGGCAGGCGACGAAAGTGTGAAGATAACGATCATATACATCGTGCTCAGGACAATCTTCACTCGAGGGTCCAGACGGTGAAGGATGGAATCTCCCTGTACGAATCGTCCGATCGAGATATCCTTCATCATTCGAAAGCACCTTCTTCCGTTGAAAGAGAACGTGTTTCCCTTGAATTTTTGTGGGCGGCTGCACGTATCAATTCACACGCAGCCTCCTGAGGCCGAAAATATCGAGCCTGAATGTCTTCATACTCGTGCTTCATTTCCGAGAGAAAAGAGAGCGTTTCCGGGGGAGTAATTCCGATTTCCGCAAGCTTAGCGTCATCCGAAAACAGGACATGTGGTTGATCAAGCGCACACATACGGCCGTGCTTCAGGACAAGGATCCGATCGGCGTACCGTGCGGCCTCATCCATGTTGTGTGATACGATGATAACCGTTTTCCCCTTTGCCTTGAGGACTTCGGCGTAATGAAAGATCTCTTTGCGTCCGACCGGATCGAGACCTGCCGCCGGCTCATCCAGAACCAGTATGTCCGGATCCATAGCCAAGACACCGGCAAAAGCAACGCGTCGTTTCTGTCCTCCGGACAGCTCAAACGGTGAACGGCCGCGGAAAGAAGCGTCCAGACCGACAAGTTCCAGCGACTCCCCGATTCTCATCTCGATCTCATCCGAGTTCAGCCCCATTTTCCTGGGCCCAAATGCAATGTCCTTTTCGACGGTTTCCTCGAAAAGCTGGTACTCCGGATATTGAAATAGAAGTCCTACGGATTGACGGATCCGCTTAACATCCTTATTTGTTTTCGTAGACAAACCCGATTGGCTTTCATCGGGAAAAACAAGAACTTCTCCCTGTTGCGGACGAATGAGGCCGTTGATGTGCGAAATCAAGGTTGTCTTCCCGGATCCGCTATGACCGATGATCGCAAAGATCTCGCCCTTTTGGACCGTGAACGAAACATCGGAAAGCACCTCATCCCCGCCCCTTTCGTACGAATAGGAAAGATGCGAAACACGAATGACGTCCCGTGAGGACGGATTCGTTTTCCGGGCTTGACGTAAAACAGTATCGACCTCGTCGGGAACGCCTTGTACCTTCGAGCACATGAGGCGAGCGGCCGCCAAAGCAGCTTGTCGCGATGCCAAGTGTTCTCTTGCCAGTGTATAATTCAGTTGTTTAGACATTTCATATACGATACCGGCAAAGACAGGCACCTCAAGTCCGAGCTCCTGAATTCTTTCCACCTGACTGAAAACCTCGCCCGGTGACCCAAACATGGACAGTCTCCCGTGATCCAGAACAAAGACCTGCTCGGCCCGGCAAGCCTCGGACATATCATGCGTAATATGAAGCAATGTCATATTTGTCTCGCGTACGAGGCCCTCGACAACGGATAAAAAATCGTCCCGGCTGATTGGATCCAGCATGGAAGTGGACTCATCCAGAAGAAGAACCTGCGGCTTCATAGCGAGAATTCCTGCAATCGCAACCTTCTGCTTCTGTCCGCCGGATAACTGAGAGGGTTGCCGTAACGAAAATTCGGACATACCGACGCGGCTCAAGGCATCATCCACCCTTCTGCGGATTTCCTGTGTCGGAACCCCCAGGTTTTCCGGACCGAATGCCACATCCTCCTCAACAATCGTACCCACAATCTGATTGTCCGGATTCTGGAATACCATGCCGCATGAGCGGCGAATATCCCAAAAGCAGGCTTCATCCGCAGTTTGCCTTCCCATGACAAGGACTGTACCGGAGCCCGGAAGTTCCAGAACATTGATCAGCTTTGCCATGGTGGATTTTCCGGAGCCGTTACGGCCCAACAGAACAGAATAGGATCCTCGTGGCAAAACAAGCGAAACGTCAGACAGAGCCTGTACATCTGCAGCATCCGGTTGATGGTACGAAAAAGTAACGCCCCTCAATTCGACATCCGGAACGTTGTTTACTTCTTCTGCCCTTGCTGATTCATTCAGAATCATGTCTTTTCTCCAATAAAAAGGGGTGCGGATAGCAATACGCATACCGACACCCCTTACGTCACTTTATTCGAACCAAATCAAGGTTTCTCTTACACGAACTCCAACTGAGCCATCTCCGAAGCGTCTCCGCGACGGGTACCGAGCTTAATGATACGTGTATATCCGCCATTTCTTCCGGCATATTTCGGAGCAATAACGTCAAATAATTGGTTAACAGGGTTGATGACATTCTGCTCACTGTCATGGCTCTTCATCAGCCAATATGCGATATCTCTTCTGGCGGCAAGACGGGAAGGCGAATCAACCTGAACCATCTTAACCTTGACCTCACGATCGACAACGTCATACTTGGCTCCGTTTCTGGATGTCTTCGAAACAAGAATCTTTCTGCCCTTGGCATCAAGCTTCGCGGAAGAAACCTTGATCTCTTTGGTCGTGAAGTTGTCCTTCTCGCGAATCGCCGATGTGATCAATTTTTCGGAAATCTTGCTGATCTCCTTTGCACGGGCGAGCGTTGTCACGATCTTCCCGTTGATAATGAATGCTGTCGTCAGATTGCGTAAAATCGCTGTTCTCTGATCAGACGCACGTCCGAGTCTTCTGTTTGCCGGCATGGATGTAACCTCCTGTATGTTTCTTACATGTGTCCCAAGGTTATGTGTTACTCCTCTCTTTCAGCAAGAGAAAGTTCCATGTCCTCGAGTTTTAAAATTACTTCTTCCAATGATTTCTTGCCAAGATTTCTTACCTTTATCATCTCGTCTTCGGAACGAGCCACAAGATCGCCGATGGAATTAATTCCGGCTCTCTTCAGGCAGTTGTAAGTACGAACAGAGAAGTCAAGATCTTCAATCGCGACATCAAGCTTCGAATTCTTGCGGCTACTGTCCTCCGCGTCACGGAAACTCGGACCTGCATCAGTGTCAGTCAAAGCCGTGAACAGGCCTAAGTGTTCGCATAAAATCGCTGCAGCTGCCGAGAGAGCTTCATTTACGTCAATGGTAGCATCTGTCCAGATCTCAAGTGTCAAGCTGTCAAAGTCTGTTCTCTCACCGACACGAGTATTCTCGACCGTATAATTGGCCTTCTTGATCGGGGTAAAAATAGAATCAACGGCAATCACACCGATCGGCTGATTTGTAAGCTTGTTACGCTCTGCCGTGGCATAACCACGACCTTTGTTAATCGTAAGCTCCATAAAAAGCCTTCCGGAACCATTCAGTGTAGCGATGACATGATCCGGGTTCTCAATCACGACTTCTTCATCGTGAACGATATCTCCGGCCGTAACAACTCCGCTCTTGCCTTCGTCCGTGCTGATGTAGACGGTCTTCGGACCATCAACGTGCAGCTTGGCACGGATGCCCTTTACATTAAGAATGATTTCCGTCATATCTTCTACAACACCCGGGATCGTCGAAAACTCGTGATAGACGCCTTCGACGCGGATGGCTGTAACGGCGGCACCGGTGAGGGAAGAAAGCAAAACACGGCGGAGAGAATTTCCAAGTGTCGTGCCATATCCACGTTCGAGCGGACCAACAACGAACTTGCCGTAAGAGCCGTCTTCATTAACTTCTACACACTCAATGGCGGGCTTCATAATCTCAATCATCTTTCTCCTCCTTGCGCAATTCTGCACAACTGGCCTACCAACTGCGATTCATTACTTCGAGTACAACTCAACAATGAGAGTCTCCTTGACCTCAAGGTCGACATCCTCACGAGCGGGAGCCTGCACAATCGATCCGGTGAGTGTCTCGCCGTTAAAAGAGAGCCATGCCGGAATAGGGCGCGGGTTGGTAAGATCTGTAAATTTCGGAGATTTGCGTGACGATTCACGAACCGCAACGATGTCGCCTACTTTTAACGTAATCGAAGGAATATCAACCTTCTTTCCATTAACCGTAAAATGACCATGTGTAACGAGCTGACGTGCTTCCGGACGGGAATTCGCAAAGCCCATTCTGTAAATGAGATTGTCCATACGAAGCTCCAAAAGCTTCAAAAGATTCTCACCGGCCTTGCCGCTCATGCGCTCCGCACGTTCGTATGTCAAATGAAACTGTTTCTCCAGAAGGCCGTAAAAACGCTTGGTCTTCTGCTTCTCTCTGAGCTGGATACCATACTCAGACGTCTTCTTTCTTCCCTGTCCATGTTGGCCGGGAACTGCACTTCTTCTCGAAATCGAGCATTTTGATGTATAACATCTCTGACCCTTGAGAAAGAGCTTATTGCCCTCTCTGCGGCACAGGCGGCAGGATGCATCTGTATATCTAGCCATTCTCTATACCTCCGTAATCAGACTCTTCTTCTCTTAGGCGGTCTGCAACCGTTGTGAGGAACCGGTGTAACGTCCTTGATCATGACCACATCGAGTCCCGTCGTCTGAAGAGCCCGGATTGCGGATTCACGACCAGCACCGGGGCCTTTGACAAAAACTTCAACTGTACGCATACCATGATCCACAGCCTTCTTTGCTGCGTCTTCCGCTGCCAGCTGTGCGGCAAATGCGGTTCCCTTACGAGAACCCTTCATGCCCATTTCACCAGCAGAGGCCCACGATACGGCATTGCCCAGAGGATCAGTAATCGTAACGATTGTATTGTTGAACGTAGAGTGAACATGGGCGTGCCCACGGTCAATATTCTTGCGTTCTCTCTTCTTCGGCCTGATGGCCGCTTTCTTAACTGCCTTCGCCATGGTTACTCCTCCTTATTTCTTCTTGCCAGCCATCGTACGCTTCGGTCCCTTACGGGTACGTGCGTTCGTCTTCGTGCGCTGACCGCGAACAGGAAGACCCATTCTGTGACGGCGGCCACGGTAGCAGCCGATTTCCGTCAATCTCTTGATGTTCAGGGAAATTTCTCTTCTGAGATCACCCTCAACGTTATAGTTGTTCTCGATTCTCTCACGAATCTTCGCGATATCATCTTCAGAAAGATCTTTAACGCGAGTATCAGGATTAATTGAGGAATCACTTAAAATCTGTGTAGAAGTTTTCTTGCCAACGCCAAAAATATAGGTGAGTGCTATCTCAACTCTCTTGTCATTGGGCAGATCCACACCGGCAATACGCGCCATCTGATATACCTCCGTGAATATTCATTCTCTCTTTGATCGTTCTATCTATCAAACACGCGATATGGGGATTCTTCCGTTGTTAGCGAAAGCAGCCGCCCCCAATAGGTGCGTGTAATACCCTTCCCAAAAAACGCCTTATCGCCGGACAGTACGTAACTGTCCGGTGGCGATGAATCAGCCCTGTCTCTGCTTATGCTTCGGATCCGAGCAGATGATCATGACACGGCCTTTGCGGCGAATCACTTTGCACTTCTCGCACATTGTCTTTACGGACGGTCTAACCTTCATACAAATAACCTCCTGCTGATCAGTTCCTGCTGATGCAGGAAATCGAGCACCCTAAGGGCGCATGCTATAATATAATAACAAAATCCCGTTGTAAATCAAGTAGGTATTTTGCTGATTATCGAAATTTATCGGACAATTCTTCTTATTTTGCTCTCCAGGTAATCCTACCTCTTGATAAATCATACGGAGAAAGCTCAAGTGTCACACGATCACCGGGAAGAATCTTGATATAGTTCTGTCTCAATTTCCCGGAAATATGCGCCAGAACCTCATGACCGTTCTCAAGCTTCACCTTGAACATCGCGTTCGGGAGAGCGTCCACTACAATTCCTTCAACTTCAATTACATCCTCTTTTGCCATACTGGTCTCCTTATCTCATATTGTCATCTTGCTTTTTGTTCTTCCATAAACTCACGGATCTTCCTTCGAAGATAAGCTCTCTGCTGATCGGGCGGAAGCATCTGCAGAGACTCCGGCCAGTTTTGTTCTTCCTTTACATATCCCAGTGCTTGAACATGACTTCTCCTCTTTTTCTTGGGACCTTGCAGATCCTTCTTGTCTCCGTCGCACAAATAAAGAAAACTCTCTTTTGTCTCACAGACTATATAAATACGGCCTTTGTCATGTCCCGTTCGGGAAAGTACAACTGCACCCTTACCGATTCCCTTGTCTTTCATGGCATCAAAAAAAGAGTGCCCATCCTGTGTTGTCACGTGTCCACCTTCGTTGTAATGACAGGTCCGTCTGCCGTGACAGCAATCGTATTCTCATAATGGGAGGAAGGTCTTGCGTCCGCGGTCACGATTGTCCATCCATCAGAAAGCATCTTGATCTTGTGAGTGCCCAGGTTGATCATCGGCTCAACACATATGACAAGACCGGGAGCGATACGGAGTCCATGACCTTTCTTCCCATAATTCGGGACATCAGGTTCCTCATGAAGATCTCTTCCGATACCATGTCCTGTTAGCTCACGAACAACACCATATCCGTGTGACTCCGCGTGCTGCATGACGGTAAAAGAAACGTCACCGATTCGGTTGCCGGGTATTGTGACCGCGAAGGCCTTCCAAAAGCATTCCTCTGTCACACGCACCAAATCAAGAGTCTCCTGAGCAACGTTACCGACCGCATAGGTCCTCGCAGCGTCGCCATGATATCCGTCTAGGAGTGCGCCAACGTCCAAACTGACGATGTCTCCGTCTTGAATGATCCTGTCTTTTCGAGGGATTCCGTGGACGACTTCATCATTGATCGAAATACACGTTGAAGCAGGAAAGGGCGGTTGTCCGTAATGTAAAAAACTGGGTACGGCCCCTTCCCCACGGATTACACGCTCAGCGATCTGATCGATATCATACGTCGACACACCGGGCTTAATCATATCCTGAACAGCATCAAAGACAAGTGCAACCACCCGGCCCGAACGCTTCAGTTTTCTTATTTCCTCATCGGTTTTTATCGATACCATGCTTTCTCCCATCCCTTTGCGACAGTCACCGGTTCTCTATATGAGCTTTCTTCGGCTCAATCCATCGCGGATCTGGTCAAGTGCCTCTCGGAAATCGTTCTGATTATCCGCACAAAGGATCAGATTCTTGCGTTCATAGAAATCGATTAACGGTTGAGTCTTTTCGCGATATGTCTGCAATCGGGTCAAAACCGTCTCCGGCTTATCATCTTCACGCTGTATGACGGACCCGCCGCATGTGTCACAGACACCTTCGTGCCTCGTCGGCCGGAAAGAGACATTGTAGCTGGCTCCGCAGGTCTCACAGACCCTTCTGCCGGAGACTCTCTCCATGATCTTCTCATCGGGGACCAGGATGCGGATTACGGCATCAATGCAGAGGTCTTTCTCGGACAATAATACATCAAGAGCCTCTGCCTGGGGTATCGTGCGAGGAAATCCGTCCAGAAGAAATCCCGTGTCGCAGTCTTTCTCGCCGATCCGGGATTTCAGCATCTGTATCGTGACAGAATCCGGAACCAGTTCACCTTTGTCAATATAAGTCTTTGCTTCAATACCCAGCGGAGTTTGTGCCTTGATGTTTGCCCGAAAAATATCACCTGTGGAAATATGAACGATACCATACTCATTTTGTAACTCAGTTGCTATCGTTCCTTTGCCTGAACCCGGTGCACCTAAGACAATTAATCGCATCTCTACTTCCCCCGAATCAAGATCTTGTTTCGAAAAACAAAAAATACCGTTCGATTCGTTTATGCTCATACAGCCTCGCGCAGTATTCTCTGTAAGTATACTGCACGAGGCTATGAAGCAATCCGTTATGTTTTTTTGGCCAATTGACAATCCTGCATTTTACTTTCCTGCATGAACTTGTCAATCCAAGAAGCCTTTGTAATGATGGGTAACCATCTGTGATTCGATCTGCTTGATCAAATCATTCGCGACTCCGGTGAGGATCAGGACTGACGTACCGGCAAACCAGACATTCTCTATCTTGGCAAGCGTACCAAGTAGTGTCGGAGCCAGAACGACCAGAGAAAGGAAGATACCATCGGCCCAATTGATTCGGCCTGCGGTATTTTTAATGAAGTCCGCTGTCGGTTTTCCCGGACGAACGCCGGGTATGAATCCGCCGTTCTTCTGCAGATTATTCGATATCTCAATCGGGTTGAACTGAATCATGGAGTAGAAGAATGTAAATCCGACAATCAGGAATACTTCAAATACATAATAGAACGGGTTCTCTCCGAAATTTTTGAAGGTATTCACAAACCAGTTGTCGTAGTTTGACCCGAACATGGAAACAAGTGTCTGTGGCAGGGACAAGATAGACATGGCGAAAATGACGGGCATAACGCCGGATTGATTCACCTTCAGAGGAAGATACGTGTTCTGTCCTCCGTATGTTTTTCTGCCGACAACCTTCTTGGAGTATTGAACACTGATTCTTCGCTCCGCATTCTGTACAAAAATTACGAACACGATGATACCTGCTGTGATCAGCGTGACAACAACAAACAAGAGAACACCAAGGATCACACCGAGTACAACATTATCAACATATCCCGATACATTGGACGCATAGTTAAAGAGTTGCATGGCCATATCCGGAATACGCGTGACGATACCGGTAAAGATGATAAGAGAAATACCGTTGCCGATTCCCTTCTCGTTGATCCGCTCGCCGAGCCACATGATAAATGCAGTTCCCGCCGTGAAAGATACAATGATTAGAATGGCGCAAATCACAGGATTCAGAAATGTCGTCATTGCTTCCCTTGTTGCAAACCAGAAAGCAACAGCCTGTAAAAGCGCAAGCCCGATGGTGGTAAAGCGAACGATTCTCTGAATCTTCTTTCGTCCGGGCTCCCCCTCTTTCTGCATTCGCTCAAGGGCAGGAATGGCAACCGTCAGTAACTGGATGATGATCGAAGAGTTGATGTACGGCGTGATACCCATCGCAAAAATCGACGCGGCATACAGGCTGCCACCGGAAATGATGTTCATCATCTGTCCGATCTGACCCATTCTGGATAGAATTTCAGAAAACAAAGTACGATTCAGACCAGGCACCGGAATCAAGCTTCCCAGCTGATAAATCGCCAGGATAATCATGGTGTAGAAAATCTTTTTTCTAAGCTCCGGCACGCGGAATGCGTTGATCAAGGTCGTGAAAACACCCTTCATCTCATACCTCCAAGGCCGAGCCACCAGCATTCTCAATTTTTGTTTTCGCTGAAGCGGTAAACTTTGCTGCCTTAACCGTCAGCTTTTTGGTCAGTTCACCGGTTCCAAGAACCTTAATTCCGTCATTTGTCTTCGGAACGGAAAGGATCCCGGAATTCTTCAAAAGCTCTGCATCCACGGTTGTTCCGTCTGCAAAACTCTCAAGGTCAGAGATGTTGACCTCAATATAGGCAAGTGCAAATGTCTTATTATTGAATCCTCGCTTGGGAAGACGTCTGTAAAGAGGCATCTGTCCGCCTTCGAAACCAGGACGGACACCGCCGCCCGAGCGAGAGTTTTGTCCCTTGTGTCCTCGACCGGCTGTTTTGCCATTGCCGCTGCCGACACCGCGGCCTTTGCGGTATGCCTTGGCATTACCGCTGGAAGTCATTTCATTGAGCTTCATTCTTTTCTACCTCCGTTAGACTTCTTCACAGGTAACGAGATGAGCAACATTGTGAACCATGCCACGAATTGCTTCGTTGTCTGTCTTTACAACAGACTGTCCGATCTTTCGAAGACCGAGTGCAGCTACCGTTGCGGCGTGATTCTTATTCGACTTGTTGGTGCTCTTCACCAAAGTAATTTTCAGATCAGCCATTGAAGTGCACCTCCTATCACATAATTTCTTCAACAGATTTACCGCGGAGACGAGCAACCTCTTCAAGAGATTTCAGGCTCTTAAGCCCCTCGATCGTAGCGTTAACCATGTTGTTCGGGTTGTTTGTTCCCAAGGACTTTGTTCGGATATCCTTAATTCCGGCCATTTCACAAACCGCACGAACAGGACCGCCGGCAATAACTCCGGTACCTTCCTTCGCAGGCTTCATAACAATCTTTCCTGCTCCGAAAACGCCGAGCGTCTCGTGAGGGATCGTAGCTCCCTTGATCGGAACAGAAATCATGTTCTTCTTTGCATCCTCGATGCCCTTGCGGATCGCGTCGGGAATTTCAGCCGCTTTGCCGATGCCCTTGCCAACGTGTCCGTTCTCATCGCCAACGATGACAAGTGCCGCGAAACGGAAATTACGTCCGCCCTTAACGGTCTTGGAAACTCGGCTGATGTGGATGACTTTCTCTTTCAGTTCAACTGTATTTGGATCAATACGCATCTTCTGATTCCCTCCTGCTTAGAAACTGAGACCAGCCTCGCGGGCTGCCTCTGCCAGTGCCGCAACGCGGCCGTGGAAAATGTACCCGCCTCTGTCGAATACGACTTCCTTGATGCCCTTGTCTGCGGCACGCTCGGCTACGAGCTTACCAACAGCCTTGGCACCCTCAGCGTTTCCGCCGTAGGCAAGTCCGGACTTAATGTCCTTCTCAAGAGTTGACGCACTGACAAGTGTGTTTCCCGTTGTATCGTCAATGATCTGTGCATAGATATTCGTATTCGAACGGAATACACACAGACGCGGACGGTTAGGGGTTCCAGAGATCTTTTTGCGCACGCGGAGATGCTTTCTCAAGCGGATCTTATTACTATCAGGCTTATTAATCATGCTTTTCACCCCTTCTCTTATTTCTTAGCTCCGGTCTTGCCTTCCTTGATTCTCAGGGTCTCGTAAGAGTACTTGATACCCTTGCCCTTATAAACATCAGGAACGCGGAAGGCACGGATTTTAGCAGCGGTCTCTCCGACCAGCTGTTTGTCAGCACCTTTAACGATGATCTTGGTCGCGGCCGGTACATCAAAAGTGATTCCCTCCGGCTCGACCATTTCTATCGGATGAGAATATCCGAGGTTCAGGACAAGCTTGTTGCCTGTCTTTGTTGCTTTGAAACCAACACCGTTGATCTCAAGCGTCTTGGAAAATCCTTCGTTCACCCCGAGCACCATATTGTTGATCAGGGAACGGGTAAGGCCATGTAGAGCCTTGTGCTTCTTCTCTTCGGAAGGTCTTTCAACGGTAATCACCGCTGAGTCGATCTTTACAATCATCTCAGGATGTACTGCAGTAGAGAGCGAGCCTCCCTTGCCCTTGACTGTGATGGTATTGCCTTCCAGTTTCACTTCGACCCCTGCCGGGATCGCAATCGGCATTCTGCCAATTCTAGACATATTTTCTACCTCCTGCTCTTAAGATTACGGGGGACAAATCTTGATTGCCCTCCCTTTCAGAGTGATTTAGCCTCTCCATAAAGAGGGGCCTTAAGCTTACCAAACGTAAGCCATTACCTCTCCGCCCACGCCAAGCTGACGTGCTTTTTTGTCTGTCATAATGCCCTTGGATGTGGAGATGATGGCAATGCCAAGACCGCCCAATACCTTCGGCAGATTTTCAAGATCCGCGTATACGCGCAGACCGGGCTTAGAGATACGCTTGATTCCGGTGATGACACTCTTGCGAGAAGCATACTTTAGAGTAGCCTTTATCATTCCTTGCTTGTTATCTTCGATGACCTCAAAAGACTTGATATAGCCTTCGTCAACGAGGATCTGGGCAATCGACTTCTTCAGGTTAGAAGATGGGATCATAACCGTCGGATGGCCGGCAGTACCGGCGTTACGGATTCTTGTCAGCATATCTGCGATTGCATCTGTAATCTGCATACTAATTCCTCCTTCGAATTATAATCGTTACCAGCTGGCCTTACGGACGCCTGGAATCTGTCCCTTATATGCCAAGTCACGGAAGCAGAGACGGCAAATGCCGTACTTGCGGATATAGGCATGAGGTCTGCCGCAGAGCTTGCAGCGGTTATGCTGCTGTGTTTTGAACTTTGCAGGCTTCTGTGCCTTCAGGATCATAGACTTTTTTGCCATTTTATATTATCCTCCTGCTCACTTGCGGAACGGCATGCCGAGAAGCTTCAGAAGCTCTCTGGCTTCCTCGTCCGTGTTGGCCGTCGTAACGATGATAATGTCCATGCCACGAATCTTGTCTACTTTATCGTAGTCGATTTCGGGGAACATCAGCTGCTCCTTGATGCCGATTGCATAGTTTCCGTGTCCGTCAAATGAATTCGGGCTGACGCCACGGAAGTCGCGAACGCGGGGAAGAGAAATGCTGATCAGCTTATCGAGGAAATCATACATCTTCTCACCGCGAAGTGTAACCTTGCATCCGATCTTCATGCCCTCTCTGAGCTTGAAGGCAGCAACGGACTTTGTGGCAATGGTCGCTACCGGTCTCTGTCCGGAGATGATTCCCATATCCCGCATCGCATTCTCAAGAGCCTTCGGGTTGTCCTTGACTTCCCCTACGCCCATGTTCAGAACGATCTTCTCGACATGAGGAATCTGCATCACAGATTTGTACTGGAAAGCCTCCTGCAAAGCAGGTGCTACGTCAGATGTGAATTTGTCCTTGAGTCTTGACATCGATTAACCCTCCTTGCTGGCCTTCTTGACAATATCGATCACGGCATTGCACTTCTTGCAAACGCGGGACTTCGATCCGTCGGCGGATACCTTCATGGCTACACGGGAAGGCTTATTGCATTTCGGGCAAACGAGCATAACGTTCGATGCGTCGATGGAACCCTCACGATTGATAATGGCAGCCGGCTTTAACTGACCTTGTGCCTTCTGGTGCTTTGTCACCATGTTGACTCCGGAAACAAACACGCGTCCGTTTGCGGGAGCGGTCTTGACGACCTTGCCTTTCTTTCCGGCATCTTTGCCCGAAATCACGACGACGGTATCATCTCTTTTAACATGAATCTTGCTTGACATTTGTCGTCCTCCTTACAGAACTTCGGGGGCCAGAGAAAGGATCTTCATATAGTCCTTGTCTCGTAGCTCTCTTGCGATAGGCCCAAAGATACGGGTACCGCGTGGGTTCTTGTCTTCCTTAATGATGACGGCAGCATTCTCATCAAACTTGATGTACGAACCGTCAGGTCTCCTGACACCTTTTCTGGAACGAACGACGACGGCCTTAACGACCTCGCCCTTCTTAACTACACCGCCCGGAGCGGCTGACTTGACAGAGCAAACGATGACGTCGCCTATATTTGCATATTTGCGCCATGAACCGCCGAGAACCTTGATGCACAGAAGCTCCTTTGCACCGGTGTTGTCAGCAGATCTCAGTCTGGATTCAACTTGAATCATGCTAGATTTCCTCCTTTACGTGAAAACCACAAACGGCTACGTATTATTTCGCCTTCTCTACGATCTCGACCAGTCTCCAGCGCTTTTCGCGAGAGAGCGGTCTTGTTTCCATGACCTTGACCTTGTCGCCGACGCCGCAAGAGTTCTCTTCATCATGAGCCTTCAGCTTGTAAGTTTTCTTGATGATCTTCTTGTACAGCGGATGCTTCACATGCTCGGTTACCGAAACGACGATGGTCTTGTCCATCTTATCGCTGGAAACGATGCCGATACGTGTTTTTCTGAGGTTACGATCGATCATTCACTTATCCCCCTTATTTCTTCGCCTTGAGCTCTTGCTCGCGGATAATCGTATTCACGCGGGCAATGTCCCTTTTGACAGCACTGAGGCGCTGCGGGTTCTCAAGCTGGTTTGTAGCGTGCTGAAAACGAAGCTTAAAAAGCTCTTCCTTGAGGGCAACGAGTTCCTTCTTCAGCTCAGATTCGGACTTCGCGCGAATTTCTTTAGCCTTCATTTACATCACCCTCCTTCTCTCTTGCAATTATCTTCGTGGCGCAGGGGAGCTTATGTCCCGCAAGGCGGAGTGCCTCTCTGGCCAATTCTTCCGGTACGCCGGCGATCTCAAAAAGAACGCGGCCCGGCTTAACAACAGCTACCCAATACTCGGGAGATCCTTTACCGGAACCCATTCGAGTCTCGGCAGGCTTCGACGTTACGGGCTTATCCGGGAAAATCTTGATCCAAACCTGTCCGCCTCTCTTGACATAACGGTTGATGGCGATACGGGCGGCTTCGATCTGATTTGCAGTAATCCATGAGGGCTCAGTGGCAACAAGGCCATAATCACCGTATGAAACTACATTTCCTCTGGTGGCCTTTCCGGTCATGCGGCCACGGTGCTGTTTTCTATACTTAACTCTCTTTGGAAGAAGCATTAGTTTTCTCCCCCTTCCTCAACCTTCACAGCAGGTTTCTTGGCAACAAGAATCTCGCCGCGATAGATCCATACCTTGACGCCGATGCGTCCGTATGTCGTGTTGGCCTCAGCAAATCCGTAATCAATATCGGCACGGAGTGTCTGAAGCGGGATCGTTCCTTCATGATAATGCTCAACACGTGCGATTTCAGCACCGCCCAGACGTCCGGAAACCTGAGTCTTAATGCCCTTGGCACCGGCTTTCATCGTGCGCATCATCGACTGCTTCATTGCGCGACGGAAAGAAATTCTCTTCTCGAGCTGCGCTGCGATGTTCTCTGCAACAAGTTGTGCGGAGGTATCCGGTGTACGGATCTCGCGAATATCAACAAAGAAGCTCTTCCCAAATTCCTTCTGAAGCTTTTTCTTCAAATCTTCGATTCCGGCTCCCTGGCGTCCGATAATGATGCCGGGTTTCGCTGTGTTGATGATGACCATGGTCTTATCATCGCCCTTGCGCTCAATTTCAATATTCTGAATACCGGCAGCGAAGCACTCTTTCTTTACAAATACACGGATTTTCTTGTCTTCAACCAGATAATCACTGAATGTTTTCTTATCCGCATACCAACGAGTATCCCATCCTTTGATGACACCAACCCGTAACCCATGGGGATTAACCTTCTGGCCCATTCTCGAAATCCTCCTTACGCTCTTTCCTTGAGAACGACCGTTACATGGCTTGTTCTCTTGTTGATTCTTGCAGCGGATCCTCTAGCTCTCGGCATAAAACGCTTCAAGACGGGGCCCTGATTTGCGAATGCGTCGGCTACATACAATGTGTCACGGTTTAATGCGCCCGTTTCACGGTTCACGCAGTTTGCTTCAGCTGACTTAAGCAGCTTGTTCAGTACCGGTGATGCTGCCTTCGGTGTGTACATCAGAATCGCATATGCATCATCAAGGCTCTTTCCCTTAATAAGGTCAATGACAATCTTCATCTTGCGAGGTGTGATACGAACATACTTGGCAATCGCCTTTCCTTCATCACGACCAACACCTAAAACCTTGCGCTCCTTCTTTGACAGAAGCTTCGGTTTCGCATTCTTTCTGGCAGGTGCTGCCTGTTCCGCAAGAATCTCCTCACGGTGCTCAAGCATATATTCCTTGCTCATGACTTTCTTTTCCACTAGATGTTCCTCCCTTCAAGAGCTTTCGCTGAATCAGCGGCCGCCTGTTGATTTCTCGCCCGCATGGCCTCTGAACGTTCTCGTAGGAGCGAACTCGCCGAGCTTATGCCCGACCATCTCGTCCGTAACGTAAACCGGCACGTGTTTTCTTCCGTCATAAACTGCGATGGTGTGTCCGACCATCTCAGGGAAAATCGTCGAGGCTCTGGACCAGGTCTTGATAACTTTCTTTTCATTAACGGCGTTCATGGCTACGATACGCTTCATCAGCACATCCTGAACAAAAAAGCCCTTCTTTGTTGATCTACTCATCGTTTACGAGCCTCCTTTCACTTTCTTCTCTTAACAATATACTTGCTTGACGGCTTCTTCTTGTTTCTGGTCTTCTTACCCAGAGTAGGAACACCCCAAGGAGTTACCGGACCCGGACGGCCGATCGGGGATTTACCTTCACCACCACCGTGAGGGTGATCGCAAGGATTCATAACAACACCGCGGACCGTGGGACGAACACCCATGTGACGCTTGCGGCCTGCCTTACCGATCGAGATATTCTCATGCTCGTTGTTGCCGACCGTTCCGATTGTCGCACGGCACTTCATAGAAACCATACGAACTTCACCGGAAGGAAGTCGTAGCTGAGCATAGTCACCTTCCTTAGCCATGAGCTGTGCTCCGGCACCGGCTGTGCGAACCATCTGTGCGCCCTTGCCGGGCTTGAGCTCGATAGAGTGCAGGATCGTACCGACCGGAATATTCTCGATCGGAAGAGCATTTCCAACAACAATATCGGATTTGGCTCCGCTGACGACTTTTGCTCCGACCTCAAGACTCTGAGGTGCAAGAATGTAAGCCTTGGTGCCGTCTGCATACTGGAGGAGAGCGAGGTGCGCTGTGCGGTTCGGATCATACTCAAGCGCAACTACCGTTGCTGTAATATCATCTTTACGTCTCTTCCAATCAATGATACGAATCTTCCGGCGGTTTCCTCCGCCGATGTGGCGAACCGTGATACGGCCATAGGAATTGCGTCCGCCTGACTTTTTGCCTGTAGCGAGAAGACTCTTTTCCGGTTTCTTACCCGTGAGAACGGAGAAATCGGAGACCGTCATCTGACGTACGGCAGGGGAAGTAGGATTAAAAGTTTTTACTGGCATCTTTCTTCACTCCTTCATCAATCAGGCCGCTTACTGGCCAAAACCGAATTCTTCAATAGACGTCTTGTACTTATTGGAAGGCTTCACGGGCTTTCCGCCCTTGCCCTTATAAGATCCGTCCTTTGCCTGTGTCTGAATCGAAACGACAGCCTTCTTGTATGATGCTGTTGTGCCGACAAAGCCGCGCTGTCTCTTAACCTTACCGTCAAAACGGGAGGTATTAACCGAAAGAACCTTAACATTGAAAATCTTCTCGATTGCCATACGGATCTCTGTCTTAGTCGCCTTCTCGTCTACTTTGAAGGAATACTTGCCGGCAGCAGAATCCATCGAACTCTTCTCTGTGATGATTGGCTTTAAAATAATATCCTGTGGTGCCTTCGTCATACGTACACCTCCTGAACCTTCATTGCGGCGTCCTTAGTCATGACAAAGCGGTCATACTTCAGAATGTCGAACACATTGATTGTGTTGACAAAAGCCGTCTTGACTGTGGGAATGTTTCTCGCGGACTTCTCAACGTTCGCATTCTTCTCAGAAAGAACGACAAGTGCCGGGGTGGAAATCTTGAGAGCCTTCAGCACGCCAACCATCTTGGCTGTCTTGATCTGATCGAATTCAAGAGTATCAATAACAATCAGATTCTCTGCCTGAAGCTTTGTCGAAAGAGCGGACTTCATAGCCAGTCTTCTGACCTTCTTGGGAAGGGTATAGCTGTAATCTCTCGGCTTAGGCCCAAAAATTATGCCTCCGCCCACATACTGAGCAGAACGCGTGGAACCGTGACGGGCACGGCCGGTACCCTTCTGACGGTACGGCTTCTTGCCGCCGCCGCGGACTTCACTTCTTGTCTTTGTGGAATGGGTGCCCTGACGACGGTTCGCCAGCTGGTTTCTGATTACGGCTTGCATAGCAAACGCATTCGGTACGATACCGAAGATATCGTCAGAAAGGTCGATCTGACCCGTAACGGCGCCATCCAGATTATAAACATCTACTTTTGCCATTTTCTTAGCTCCTCCTTACGCCGGATTAGTTTGCCTTGACAGACGTCTCGATTGAAACGAGTCCGCCCTTCGGGCCCGGGACAGCGCCTCTCAAAACGAGGATCCCTCTCTCACCGTCCACAAGGACGACACTCAAATTCTGAACAGTGCAATTGACTGCACCCATATGTCCCGGCATCTTCTTTCCCTTGATGACACGGGCAGGAGTCGTATTGGCACCCATGGAGCCGACACGTCTGTGATACATGGAACCGTGTCCGCCAGGACCACCCTTCTGACCGTGACGCTTGATGTTGCCCTGGAATCCTTTACCCTTGGACACACCGCTGACATCAACGTGATCGCCAACGATAAACATGTCGGAAACCTTAATCTCCTGGCCGAGAGCGAACTCCGAATCAGCGGAAAACTCGCGCATGTGGCGCTTCACAGATGCTCCGGCCTTCTTGAACTGACCCATGTCGGGCTTGTTCACAAGCTTCTCGCGGATGGTGCCTGTAGCCACCTTCACGGAGGAATATCCGTCTTTCTCTTCCGTCTTGTTCTGAATAACGACCATTGGCTCGCATTCGATGACGGTCGCCGGGATTGCCAAACCGTTCTCATCGAACAGCTGTGTCATTCCGGCCTTCTTACCAAGCATGAACTTACTCATCTTTCTTCTACCTCCTATGGTTATTGGTTCACGGTATCCCGTGAACTTGACCCCGATTCACAACCTGTTGACAGGCATGAACCGGAAACACCCGACATCAGACCTTGAGTTCAATACTGACTCCGGCCGGCATATCGAGCTTCATCAGTGCATCAACCGTCTTCTGGTTTGGCGCAAAAATGTCGATCAAACGCTTGTGCGTGCGGATCTCAAACTGCTCGCGAGAATCCTTGTCCTTGTGAGGGGAACGAAGGATCGTCGTGATTTCCTTCTCCGTAGGGAGCGGAATGGGGCCCGAGAAACTCGCGCCTGTTCTTGTCACGGTCTCAACGATACGCTGTGCGCTCTGGTCAAGCAACTCGTGATCAAATGCCTTGAGCTTGATTCTTACCTTCTGTTTGGTTGCCATAATTCTCTTCCTCCAAATGTGCTGCTTTCTTCAACCGAGCCGGGCGTTTCTTCTGCGACCATCAGAAAACCCAGGAAACCAGTTACTGTGCGATAACATGATCCACAGCACTTTGGGCCTGGGCATGTGTTCAGAAAAAACACACGCTGCCATCTTGTTAAAGTCGTCCGGATCCAAAGTCCGAACTGCTCTGTCTGAGTTACCCACCGGCGTCTTAGCAGCATGCAAGACAGGTGGCAATCTCCGACATCAACGCTTGTGCAAAGAAAAACTTCGCGCAGGAAAGAGTATATCCCATACTCTGCGGATTTGCAAGCATTATTTTATCGAGGCTTCAAGGATACAAATAAGATTAAATAGATTCCATCAAGGCTAAGATCTCATTCCGATCAAAATGATATTTCTTCGCGCAGAAGTGGCATTCCAGATGGATTCCATCCTCCTCGCCCGCCAGATCGGCCAGCTCGGTTCTCCCGAGAGTGATGAGCCCTTTTTCCATCCGCTCCCTGCTGCAGTTGCATTGATAACTGACTTCATTGGCACCGAGAAATGCAATCTGCGGGTCGCCGAGAAACATGTCGAGGATCTTTTCCGGCGAGAGGCCTTCCTCCATCAAAAACGTCAGATCCGGAAATCCGCCGTTTGCGCGGGCTTCGAGTCTGTCGATGACATCCTCGCCCGCACCGGGCAGGACCTGTACCAGAAATCCGCCCGCCTGCTTAACGCCGTTCGCGTCGACGAGTACACCCAGAGAAACAACCGAAGGTGTCTGTTCGGATACGGCCAGGTAATAGGTAAAGTCCTCCGCAATTTCACCGGAAACCAGCTCTACGGATCCGATGTAGGGTTCCTTCAGGCCGAGATCGCGTACGACGGTGAGAATTCCCTTGCCGACAGCATTGGCTACATTCAGCTTTCCCGGCGCGTGATATGAAGATTCCACAACCGGATGATGCAGCACTCCGCGAACATGTCCGAACGCGTCGCAAACGGCTGTCATGCCGCCGATCGGCCCGTCACACTTGATATTCGCGGTCTGCGTGTCTTGCGGATTCTTAAGCGTATCGGCAAGAAGAAGCGAGGCGCTCAGGAACCGGCCAAAGGCTGCCGTGGCGATCGGAGAGGTCTGGTGGATAGCCAAGGCCTTCCGGCACACATTCGTCGTCCGGACACACAACGCGCGAACCTGTCCGTTATACGCCGTAGCGCGAACCATATAATCCGTATTCGGATCTTGCGGCGCACCGGGCGCCCGGTAGAATTCCTTGTCCTCGCTCATACTTCTCTCCTTGGGACTTGTTAAGCTGTCGTTTAGTATAACCTGACCTATAGCTTTTCCGCAACATAGAACACGCGTGCATCTGTCGTTCTCGGGGAGCGGCATGACAGAGCTCCGTAGTATCCGATGAGCTTCATATGATTCGCTGCCAGAGCATCAAGAATCTCTTGGTGCTCATACACACGCTCCCGAATCTGAGCATCTGACCTCTCGAACAGCTCTGATTCTGTTTTTCGAAAAAGGACGACGTCGGATGTGCTGATCTGTTTTTGAGGGGAAAAGTGATTCTGCCAGAACAGAGCATAGTCATCATAAATCACGGGAAAAGTGTTGTTTCCGAGTGTCTCTCTGAGATGACGGGGAGTCGCAACATCGAAAATGAACAATCCGTTCGGGTTCAGGTAATTGCGGAAGGATGCAAGCATCCGGGAAAAATCACGCTTGTCCGTCAGGTGATTCACGGTATCCAACAGGCAGGTAAAAACATCGACCGTCCCGAAAAGCTCCATGCGAGTGATATCCTGCGCAAGATACAAGATTTCTCCGGTCGGATCCTTGCCGCGGGCTTTTTCGAGCATAGCCAGGGAAGAGTCGATCCCGATGACCTCGTAGTTGTACGAGAGCATTCTCATGCAGAACTCGCCGGTCCCACAGCCTAAATCGCACAAAAGAAGACGGCCGTCCTTGCCGTCTCCCTTCTGCGGGCCAAATCTCTGAATCAAGGAATGAACATACCGGGCCCACAAGGACGGATCTATATCGCTTTGGAAATGATCATAAACAGCGGCAATATTATCGTAGGGTTGCTGATTCATTCGGTTCTCCATTACTGAATATAAGGAGCCGGGTCGACTCTGATACCGTCGATTCGAACTTCAAAATGGACATGCGCTCCGGTCGAGGTTCCCGTACTGCCGCAAGCCGCAATTTCCTGACCGGCGGACACGGTGTCGCCCGCCGAGACATACAAATCTCTGCAATGACCATACAACGTTGCCATTCCGTTTCCGTGATCGATCACAATATAATTACCGTATCCGGAACCCCCGGTGTTCTGTCCCGGGACCGGGGCGCTGGCTATGATGACAGTTCCTCCGGCTGCCGCGACAATCGGATTTCCGTACGACCCGCCCAGATCCACGCCGGAATGCATCGTATAGGTTCCGTATACCGGGTGATAGCGCATTCCGAACGAAGAGTATATCGTATAATCTCCCGGATACGGCCAGGTCAATTGTCCGGTCGGTTGCTGTGGCTGCGTGGGGGTAGAGGGGTTCTGATTCTGATTCTCTTTCTCCTTCTGTCTTTGCCTCTCGGCATATTCTTCCTGCATGCGAAGAATCTCGTCGTCCAGACGCTTGGCTTCGTCCTCGAGAGCATTCTGCTTCTGTTCCCAGTCCGACAATGCGGATTGCGTCTGTTCCAAAGCAGCCGAGGTCTCGCCGATACGTCCCTCAAGTTCATCCAGTTCTGCCTGTTTTGCATCCGCCAATGTCTGCATGTCCTCAGCCTCTTGCTTGGCATATTGACTTTTGAGCTCGGCATCGTCCATTGCGGCCTTGAGCTCATCAATAATCTGCTGATCCGATTCCGCAATCAGCGTAATCAGCTCCATATTCGTGAAGAAGCCTGCCAGACTGTCGGATTCCAGAAGTATCTCGAGCGTCGACTTGTTCTGATACTCAAACATAACGCTGACGCGCTCTGTGTATTGCTTCTTTTTGTTGGTGACATCTTCCTGAGACTGTAAATAGAGATCCAGAGCCGCCTGCTTTGCCTCCAGCGCCGCAGCCAACTCCCCGGCAATAACAAGGTATTGCTCCTTCTGCTCGGCACTCAGGTCCTCCAGATACTTAAGGTCCGCAGAAAGCTGGCCTGCCTGTCCGGAAAGAGCAGCCACCTTTTCTCTGGCCGCATCTATCTGCTCCTGGGCTTCCTCCTTCTTCTCCTTCGCATCCTCAATATCCTCTTCGCTGCTTTCAGCGAAAACGGCCGTCGATACCGGAGGGATCGAATAACCTGTCAAAACCATGGCTGTTATAAAGCCTGCCAACAGGAGGGCTGCCGGACGAACAATAGACCGAAGGGCGGGACGCTTGTGCAACAAAAGTATATTCACGATTCTCTTCATCAAATGCACCTCCTCATACCTTTATGTATTTTCTGACGGAAATGCCGCTGCCAAAGGCCCCGATCAAGATTCCGGTGGCGGCGCATACGATAAGAACAATCTTTGATACCGAGCCCATCGGCAGAATGGAATAGAAGCTCGACGGATCGATTGAGCTCATCAGCGCATCATAGATCCTAGAATAGATAAGCCAGGTAAGACCCCATGCACAGACCGCGCTGATCAGTCCGACAATCGCGCCCTCAATAATAAAGGGCAATCGAATGTACGCATTGGTAGCACCGATGTATTTCATGATATTGATTTCCGCAGATCTGGCGTATACAGAGATCCTGACCATATTCGAAATGATAAACAAGGCAATCAGAAAAAGGACAACAAACGCCACAGCCGTAATCATATTGACCCATTTTGTCGTCTGAACCAGAAAGGTCATGACCTGACGTTCCTGCATGACCTTGTTGACTCCGGGAATCGCTTCGAGCTTCATAACGACCTCGTCCGCGAAAGACGGATCGACGAGTTGGATTCGGTATGTGTAAGGGAGGAATTGGTTATAGTCGAACTCGTCCAAAACAGACGAGCTGTTTCCGAGGTTTTTACGGAAATCATTATAGTTTTCTTCCGGGGTTGCCTCCACGAAGGACATAACATGAGCAAGATCCCCTCCCAAATAAGCGATTACTGCTTCGCGCTCCTCAGGCAAGGAGGAAAGCTTCATGTACACCTCAATCGGGGGTTGCTGTCCAAGATTCTTCATGATATATCTGGCATCCGCGGAAAATATTACGAAAGCGGACATCAGAAGCAGCATCAAAAGAATCGTTGTAATAGACGCGATCGTAACCAGCGGGTGGCGAAAGATCCCGGACAAGCCTTCCTTGACTGAGTTCGCAAGCGCACGCATGCTCATTCTTCGTCCTCCAACTTCGACGGGATCCCTTGCGGCTGGTCATTGATCCACAGCTCGGACTCTTTCTCTTCTTCAGCGGACTGTGTATTCTCTGTTGCGTCCGGATCATGATCCTCTTCCGGGTCCTCTCTGGCATAGATCGATTCATCGCATCCTGCGAAATTCTCTTCTTTGCTATACAGAGAAAACCCGCTGTCCTGCTCTTCGATAAAACAGGAATACCCGCTGTTGCTCTCGTCCCGCACAAGAACTCCGTCCGAAATTTCGATGACGCGCTTCTTCATGCGGTCGACCAGATTACTGTCATGTGTACAAATCACGACCGTCGTCCCATTCCGGTTAATCTCCTCGAGCAAGGCCATGATGGCCTCACTGTTTGTCGGATCGAGATTTCCCGTGGGCTCGTCAGCCAGAATCAGCTTCGGATCGTTGACCATGGCGCGTGCGATGGCAACTCGCTGCTGTTCTCCGCCGGAAAGCTCGTGGGGCATCGCTGCCGCCTTGCCTCGCAAACCGACAACGGAGAGAACGATTTCTACCGTCCGGATCAGTTCCTTGCGGGGCATCCCTACGATTTCCCCCGCAAAAGCAACATTCTCAAAAACATTCTTGCTCTCGATCAAGCGAAAGTCTTGAAAAATCATACCCACATGGCGTCTGAGCACCGGTATCAAAACACGGGACATATGCGAGATCGGAAAGTGATCAACAAAAACCCGGCCATCGGAAGGTTGTTCCTCCCTGGTCATCAGCTTAACGATTGTTGACTTTCCTGAACCACTTCGGCCGATGATAAATACAAACTCGCCGTCTTCAATCTTGAAGCTAACACCCTTCAGCGCATTCGTACCCGTTTTGTACGTCTTATGAACATTGTCGAAGCGAATCAATTACGTGCCCTCCATAGACATCATGTCACCATTTTCCGGATGCCATGCGCCCGTTTTTGTCCTGCTTCTCAAGGTAGGTCCTCACCATCGCCGCCAGCTTGAAGAGCACAGCATCGTCAAAACTCCTCAAATCCAGACCGGTAATCTTCTGAACCTTGTCCAAACGGTATACCAGAGTGTTTCTATGCACAAACAGCTTTCTGGAGGTCTCACTGCCGTTCAGGTTGTTCTCGAAAAACTTCGAGATAGTCAGAAGTGTCTCCGAATCCAGGGACTCGTATGCCCCCTTAGGGAAAACCTCATCAAGAAACATATTGCAAAGCGTCGGCGGGAGCTGGTAGATCAGCCGGCCCAGGCCAAGCTTGTCGTACCGCATCACATACTGGTCATTCTCGAAAATACTTCCGACTCGAAGGGCCATGCTCGCTTCACGATAAGATTTTGCAGCATCTTTCATCGTTTCCGCCAACATACCGATGCCGATATAGATCTTCGACATGGATTCCGTATTCAAGTTATCTATAATCATCTTACTGATCGAATCGATTGTGGCATCGACATCCTCGGACACCTCTGTCATCAATACAATCGTCTCCTCATCCATCGCCAGAAGGTAATTCGTCTTCTTCTCCGGAAACAGATTGTGCAGAATCTCCATACAGAAGGAGCTCTCACTCTGCAGAACCCGGATAAGAAAGACGATACGGGGAACGGCGTATGCCAGCTTGAACTCGCGGGCCTTCAGAGGGATATCGCCCGGCAGCTCGTTCTCGAGCAAGATATTCTTGATGAATGTCTCGCGCTCGGCATCCGTGTTTCTCTCTCGGAGAGCTGCGCGGATCCACTGTGATATCAGCTCAAGATATGTCCGGGAATAGGTGTCGGTTCCTGTGATGAATCCTATGTACTGTGTCTGGTCAGCGACGTTAATCTTGATATACGTCTTGCCGGATGTACTCGCTATCATTTCCTCCGACATCAGAACAGCGCGTACCGACGAATCCTCGGTTCCCTCCCAAGAGGAATCCGTACAGGCTATCACAAGACCCATCGTGTCCATGATGCCGACCGTTGTATCAACAATCTGAGAAACCTCACGGATGCATTTCTTGATTTCTTCCATGCTTTCACCTACTCATTCTCGCCAAAAAGCGATCAACCGATATCCCGGAATAGATACACGGTCGTTTTCATAATCATTTTATCTTATCTGTTTCACAATTTTGTTGCAATACGATAACAATAAAAAACCGAATCTAGTGTTTTCGGCGCTTTTCAAAGATTTGCTTCTTCTACTCTTTGTCTTTTTCTGATGTCAATCGTTTCCTTCCCGGCTCTTTTGGGATTATAACCACTCGTCAAGCTTGTGGTTTGCTCCAGACTATATGCCCTTATTACTTGAAAGCGTCTCAAGTTGCTGGCTTATCCCTTTCGATCAAGATTCAACAACAAATTGCGGCCTTTGGGATTTGCTGTGACCGCTCCTTCTTGTGCGATGTAATACTACAACAATTGCCGCTTGGGGATTTCGCTTGAAGGGACCCTTGTATTCCTTGCTACCCGAAAAAGGGTCCTCATATTCTTTACGACGAGCATTATAGATATATCTAAACGAAGACAGACATCGGTGCATCACATAGTTATACATGCCAAAAGGCACAAGACGAAATTCTTGTATGGTATTTATTGATAAGAAAAGACGTGTTACCACGCTTTTTTAGACTCTAATACATACCAAATGTCTGATTCTGGAAGATTTTGATGGTAATCATTGCGTAGAAATAACGTTATCTCGCACACTTATACCTACTAAATCGCCATTTTTCGTAATTCAGTAGGTAATCATTGACAAATAGCTTCTTTGTTGCCCAATGATTAACATACTAAAAACAGCCTCTCTCTGATTCAGTAGGTAATCATTGAAAGAAAAAGCGTTTAGTATCCATTTCCTATGCCTAGAGGCTTCAATATCTCTACTTTATTGCTACGGTTGATTTTCCGGTATAATTTCTTGACCACCACCCGCATTTCCGGTCGTTTTTCTCGCTTGTTGGGACTTAGCTGACAAAATCAGGAGAAACGACTTCCTTGCGGATTGATGCCGGTAGACGAACAGTTCAACTGACACAAGTCAAAAAAACGGCTCC
>CAZOFY010000001.1:0-23032 GCA_964579245.1 uncultured Mageeibacillus sp. | reverse complement strand
GGATTGATGCCGGTAGACGAACAGTTCAACTGACACAAGTCAAAAAAACGGCTCCCTTGCGGAAGCCGTTTGGTTGTCTTGAAAATGGATTCGATTAGGAAATGATGCTCTGCTCTGTCTCTTTATCAAAGAGGTGAACGCGGTTCGCGTCGATGGCAAGAGAAACAACCTCTCCTACACGGGACTTGGATGTTGTGGGGTCAACACGAGCGGTAAGAGGAAGCGCGCCGTTGACTGTAACATACAGATATGTCTCAGCTCCAAGAAGCTCAACAACGTCGACGTCTGCAGTGAAGGAAGCTTCCTTGTGCTCATTGACATAGTTGATCTCGTCAGAGATAGCCTCAGGACGAACGCCGAAGATGACTTCTCTTCCATCATGCTCGAAGACTTCCGGAACAGAATAACGCTCTGTAAGCTTAACAGTGCAGTTCTCGAACGCTACAAAAACGTCTTCGCCCTGAACCTGAATCGTGGCATTGATGAAGTTCATAGGAGGCATTCCGATGAATCCTGCAACGAAGGTGTTTACCGGGTGCTCGTAGAGCTCCGTCGGAGAATCAACCTGCTGAATGAATCCGTCCTTCATAACGACGAGACGTGTACCCATGGTCATGGCTTCGGTCTGGTCATGCGTAACATAGATGATTGTTGTCTGCAGTCTCTGGTGGAGCTTGGTGATCTCAACACGCATCTGAACACGAAGCTTTGCGTCAAGGTTCGAGAGAGGCTCGTCCATCAGGAAGACCTTCGGGTCACGAACAATAGCACGACCGAGAGCAACACGCTGTCTCTGTCCGCCGGAAAGTGCCTTCGGTTTACGATCAAGAAGGTGCTCGATCTCGAGAATCTTAGCTGCTTCATTCACGCGGCGCTTGATGTCATCCTTCGGTACCTTTCTGAGTTTAAGGCCGAAAGCCATATTCTCAAAAACAGTCATATGGGGATACAAAGCGTAGTTCTGGAAAACCATAGCGATGTCTCTATCCTTCGGAAGAACGTCATTGATCATACGATCTCCGATATAGATCTCTCCCTCTGAAATGTCTTCAAGGCCAGCGATCATACGAAGAGTAGTAGACTTACCGCAACCGGAAGGGCCAACAAGAATGATAAATTCCTTATCTGCAATTTCCAGGTTAAAATCGCTGACGGCAACAACACCGCCCTCATACTTCTTGTAGACGTGCTGTAATGAAAGACTTGCCATTTGTGATACCTCCAAATATTGAACCGTATGGTTACGGTTTCGTAATGCACACACACAATATAACATTGACATATAAAAACCGCCATATGCAGAAATACCAAAAGTTATCGGGGCTTTTTGGACATGCGGCGAGGAAAGTATAACAAAAGAAACAGAAAAAACATGCATCTCTTGTCGAATTTGTATAATTTTCATAGGAAAAAAGATTGATTCTTGCATATTGGTTTTTTATGCAGTATCCTGTATAAATATTAAGAATGACCATGTGTGATTTCGCACCTATAATATGATATAAAACGACTGTAAAATTCAACATAAAGTTGTAAAGGGGTACTGTATATGTCGGCTATAAAAGTAGGAATCATCGGAGCCACCGGTTATGTCGGAGCCGAGCTTGTCCGAATCTTCTCGGGTCATCCGAAGGCAGAGCTTTCTGTCCTGGTTTCAAGGAGTTTTGCAGGCAGGAGATTTTCCGACGTCTATCCTTCTTTTCGAGGAGTATGCGACCTTTCACTGTCGGACATGACACCAGAGCAGGTCGCCGATCAGTGTGATTTTGTCATCACAGCCTTGCCGCACGGAGTTTCATCGAAGACCGTCCCGATCTTGCTGAGCAAAGGCGTAAAGGTTATCGATCACAGCGGGGACTTCCGCTTCCGGACCCTGGAACCCTATACCGAGGCATATCAGCTCGAGCATCCATGCCCCGAGCTGTTGGACGAGGCCGTTTACGGCATGCCGGAATTGTATCGCGACAAGCTCAAAGATGCACGTCTGGCGGCTGATCCCGGTTGCTACCCGACCTGCTCCATCCTGGGCCTCGCTCCGTTGCTTTCAAATCACATCATCAGTACGGGGGGCATAATCATCGATGCTGTCTCCGGATACTCCGGCGCGGGGAGAAAAAGCGAACTTCCTTATTCCTTCTGTGAGGCGGATGAGAGTTTCAAGCCCTACGCAGCAAGCTCGCACCGGCATACCGCTGAGATTGAGCAGGAATTCAGCCTTCTTGCGGGAGAGAAAATCCTGGTCACTTTCACACCACATCTTGCCCCTATGAAGCGCGGTATGTGTGCGACGATCTACAGCGACCTTCTCCCTGAGCATGAGGCGATAACGGAAAAGGAAATCTTTGATCTTTATTCAGACTATTTTCGGGATGAGCCTTTTGTCCGCATATTACCGCTCGGAATGACTCCCGAGACGCGTCATACAGCCTTTTCAAATCGAATCGATATTGCGATCGCCCGGGACTCTCACACCGGAAAGATCAAAATAATGAGCGCGCTGGATAATCTGGGTAAGGGCTCCGCCTCACAGGCAGTGCAGACCATGAATGTCATGTGCGGCTTTAACGAAACAGACGGTCTGCTCTCATTGGTCGGTTGTATATAATTAAGGCAATCATTTGGAATATCCATCGGAGGATCGGGAATGAAAAATAAAAATATGCCGGATCTCGGCAAGGAAATGAAGGAATTTATCGGAAAGGCAGAGACGCTGATCGAAGCTCTTCCTTACATTCAGAGTCTGGAAGGCAAAACAGTCGTCATCAAGTACGGCGGAAATGCCATGATTAATGAGGAACTGAAGTCTTCCGTAATGGACGACATCACATTGCTGAAATATGTCGGCATCAACCCTGTGCTTGTCCACGGCGGCGGTCCGGATATCAGTGATATGCTGTCCAAAATGAATATCCCCTCGCGTTTTGAAAAAGGTCTGCGCGTCACCGACAAGGAGACGATGAGCATTGCTCAGATGGTTCTGGTCGGCAAGACCAATAAGGAGATCGTCTCGACCCTCGGTCAGAAGGGGGCAAAGGCAATCGGGATTTGCGGTATTGACGGACATCTGATCGAATGCGAGCCTCTGACATCCGACGCGGACGGAAATCCGATCGATGTCGGTTATGTTGGTCATATCACGAAGATCAACACAAAGGTCTTGTCCATGCTGGCAAACGACGAATATATTCCTGTCGTTGCCCCGATCGGGATCGGCCCGGATGGTCAAAGCTATAATATCAACGCCGACACTGTCGCGGCAGAGATCGCCTCAGCCCTGCAGGCTGAAAAGCTGATGACCTTGACTGACGTCGAGGGTGTTCGCGGAAAACTTGCCGATGGTACGGAGAAGGTGTTCCCTGTGCTCACGGAAGCCGAGATCATCAGCCTGATCAAGGACGGGGTCATCTCCGGCGGCATGATCCCGAAAGTCATGGGTTGTCTCGAGACCATTCATCGCGGCGTCGGCCGCGCTCATATTATTGACGGACGTATCCCCCACAGCCTCCTTCTGGAGATCTTCACCGGCAAAGGCATCGGTACCATGATCACCAAAGAGCGACGACCCTATTTTGAAGGAGAAAAAATCTGAAGAGCCGCAAGAAATGAGGTGTAAATCATGGAAAAACAATTAGAATGGGCCATTCATCTGGATAAGACCTATTATATGAACGTTTTCGGAGACAGAATCCCGGTCGCCTTCACGCACGGAAAGGGCTCCTGGCTCTACTCGACCGAGGGAGAGAAGTATCTCGACCTTCTCGGAGGAATCGCCGTTAACAGCGTCGGGCATGGAAATCCGCGCCTGGTCAAGGCTGTCTCTTCTCAGGCAAAGAAACTGATTCACTGCTCCTCCTTGTATTACGTACCGAGTCAGGGTGAGTTGGCGAGAAACCTGGTCGAGAGGACTTTTGCGGACCGCGTCTTTTTCTGTAACAGCGGTGCGGAAGCCAACGAAGCGGCGATCAAGCTTGTCCGTGCATACTTTTCGAAAAAGGGCGCGCCCAGAAGCAAGATCATCACGGCTTTGAAGTCTTTTCACGGAAGAACGCTGGCGGCTGTAACGGCCACCGGACAGGAGAAGTACAACAAGGCCTTCGCCCCACTCCCCGGCGGCTTTGAGTATATTCCCTATAACGATATCGGTGCTTTACGTCAGGCAGTCGATGCGGACACCGGAGCCGTTATGCTCGAGGTGATCCAGGGCGAAGGCGGTGTTTTACCGGCAACAAAGGAATTCCTGACGGCTGCTTCTGAGATCTGTAAAGCGGCCGGAGCACTTCTGGTTATCGACGAGGTACAGACAGGCGTCGGACGGACGGGAACTTTTTTCGGATTTGAATCGTTCGGAATCACACCGGATATTGTTACCATGGCAAAAGGACTTGCCGGCGGCGTTCCGATCGGTTGTATGCTGGCGAGTCAAGAGGTTGCTTCTACTTTCACTCCCGGGGATCACGGCTCCACGTTCGGAGGGAATCCTCTGGCGACAGCGGCCGCCCTTGCCGTTCTCGAGGAGATCGACAAGAAGAAGCTGATGAAGAATGCGATGAATATTGGTTTATTTCTGACGAAGAAACTAGATCAGCTTGCTAAGAAAACAGGTGCAATCAAGCAGGTCCGTGGAATGGGCTTATTAATCGGAATCGAGTTTTCTGAGCCGAATGCGGTTCTGCTGAAAAAGAAGTTATTTGAATGCGGCTTTCTTGTCGGCTCAATCGGAGACAACGTAATCAGAATCGCACCCCCTCTGATTCTGACAAAGCGAGAGGCAGCCTTGTTTATCGACGCTCTTACGGTCATTCTTGAAACGAAATCAGTTTAACGGAGGAATACGGATGAAACACTATATTGATTTTCACGAGGATGTCAGCTTTACAGACCTCGATGAGCTTTTGGATATCGCACAGGATCTGAAGAAAAAGACGAAGGCCGGGATCTCTCATCCAATTCTGCAAGGGAAATCTCTCGGCATGATTTTCTCAAAATCGTCAACCCGGACCAGGGTGTCGTTCGAGGTCGGAATGTACCAGCTCGGCGGACAGTCCTTGTTCCTTTCGTCAAATGATATTCAAATCGGCCGCGGCGAGACAATCTATGACACTGCTCAGGTCCTCTCCCGCATGCTCGACGGTATTATGATACGGACCTTCTCTCACCAGGACGTTCTGGATCTGGCCAGATTCGGAACGATTCCGGTCATCAACGGCCTCACGGATGATCAACACCCGACTCAGGCTCTTGCCGACCTGCTGACGATTAAGGAGCAGAAAGGGACGCTCAAGGGCTTAAAGCTTTGCTATGTTGGTGACGGCAACAATGTGGCCAATTCCCTGCTGCAGGCATGCGCCAAGGCCGGTATGCATATTTCTGTCGCTTCTCCTAAGGACTTCACCTGTCCTGAGCTATATGTACAACAGGCAAACAAAGATGCGGCTGTTACCGGATCCGTGATTGAAATGACAACGGATCCCTTCAACGCAGTGAAAAATGCCGACGTCGTTTACACCGATACCTGGACCAGTATGGGTCAGGAATCAGAGAAGGCTGCACGAGCAGAGATTTTCAAGGATTATCAGGTCAATCGTGAGTTGATGGCAATGGCGGACAAAGAAGCGATATTTTTGCACTGTCTACCTGCTTATCGCGGATACGAAGTCACGGCCGACGTGATTGACGGTCAGAAGTCCTTCGTTTTTGACGAGGCAGAGAACCGGCTTCACGCCCATAAGGCCATCCTCGTGAAGTGCATGGGGGCTTGATCCTATGTCTGACGACCCAAAATCCTCATGCGAACCGATCGTAGCCACACAGAACGAAGTGCGCGCAGATACGAACCTCATCGTGCGCCCGGCGAACGATGCCGACGTTGACATGATTCTGAAAGCATTGATTGCTTCCATGGAACTATATCGCAGAAATTCCGGCATCCCCGAAGGCAAATTGGAGGCGCTTTTCGAGACAAGAGAACAACTTCTGCTTCAAATTCGCAGGGTTCCCTTTTTTGTGGCGCTTCTGCCGGATGGGATTGTCGTTGGATCTGTGCGTCTCAAGTCGGTCTCCGTCGGAGAAATCCTTCCGTCTTTCACGGATTATTGCGGGTTTTCCGGACTGGAGGAAGATCAGACCGTCGGATATTTTTCGCGTTTCTCCGTATTACCTGACATGCATAATATGGGTATCGGCGCCAGACTCTACAGGGCGGCCGAGGACGAGGCTGTACGATCCGGCTTTTCCTGTCTTTTCCTTCACACCGCTCTGGCCAACGAAGCCATGGTGGCTTTCTATGAGAGACGCGGCTTCGCCCTGCTGCGGACGGATTCGTCTCGCGGATATGAGCGCGGGCTTTTCGCGAAAAGCCTTTGAAACAAACATATCAATACAATCATAACCACCCGTCGAACGAGTAGTTTGCTCCAGGCCCATAAGCCCTTGTAACTTGCCAGCGTCTCAAGGCGCTGGCTTTTCCTATTCGTCCAAGAGTCTACAGTAATTACCGGTTTAGCATTCGTCGTGGTGACTTCTTCTTGCGCGATGTAATACTGTAGCAATTTGCGCTTTGGCTTGTTCCCGTAAAGGGTCTCTTGTATGACTTGCGCCCGTAAAGGTCATTGAACTCTTTTTTATGGACGCTAGTATAGATATGCTTCAATGAACATAAAACAAGGGGCATCACATAGTTATACATACTGGAAAGCAAAAAATCGACTTCTCGTATGGTATTCATTGACAAGATATTTCGTCCTCGTATGCTCTAATACCTACTCATTCGACGTTTTTCACTTTTTAGTAGGTAATCATTAGCGAATAACTTCTTTATTGTTCAATGATGCACATACTAAAAACCCGTGCTTCGGCGATTTAGTAGGTAATCATTGACGAATATTGCTATTATTTTTCATTGATGCACATACGAAAAGTCGGATTTCGCTGATTTAGTAGGTAATCAATGAGAGATAATATGTATAGTATCCATTTCCTATACTTATTGGCTAGTACAGCTCTTCTCTATAACGAAGGGTGATTTCTGGTTTCGCGCTCGTTGGCGCTCAACGGACAAAAGTCAAAAAAACCCGGAGCTTCTTTTGTAAAGAAATTCCGGGTTTTCTTTGTTCAATAAAGATCCTTACTTCGCCGCGATCGCCTCGCGTGCCGCATTTGCGACGTCTGCGGGTGTAAGTCCGTAATGGGCAATCAGGTCAACCGGCTTACCGGACTGTCCGAAGACATCCTTGATTCCGACGCGACGCAGAATGCAGGGAGCATTCTCAGAAAGAACTTCTGCGACAGCTCCGCCAAGGCCACCCAGGATATTATTCTCTTCCGCCGTCACGATTGCTCCGGTCTCCTTGGAGGCCTTTATGATGATCTCCTTGTCAATCGGCTTGATCGTATGCATATCGATTACTCGTGCCCGGATGCCTTCATCAGCCAGAAGCTTGGCTGCTTCGAGGCTCTGCTGGACCATCAGACCTGTCGCGATAATCGTCACATCTTGGCCGTCCGTCAGCTGATTGCCCTTTCCAACCTGGAAAGGAATCTCATCACCATATGCTCCGTAGACATCTTCGACCGCGAGACGGCCAAGGCGCACGTAGAACGGGCCTGCTGTGTCAATGGCGGCACGGATCGCAGCACGGGTCGAAGCACCGTCGCAGGGCTGAACAACCGTCATCCCGGGAATGGAGCGCATGATGGAAAGGTCCTCGACACACTGATGAGAGGCGCCGTCTTCTCCGACGGTGATGCCGGCGTGCGTAGCACAGACCTTGACGTTCAGATTCGGGTAGCAGATGGAATTTCTTACCTGCTCAAGAGCACGCTCCGCGGCAAAAATAGCAAAGGTGGAAGCAAAGCAGACCTTGCCGCAGGTTGACATACCGGCTGCCGTCGACATCATGTTGCCCTCGGCAATACCCATATTGAAATGTCTTTCAGGGAAAACCTTCTTAAAAGTAATTGTGTATGTGGACTTCGAAAGATCGGCGTCAAAAACGACGATGCGCGGATCTGTGCCAAACTCGGCGAGTGCTTTGCCGTATGCTTCTCTGGTAGCCATTTTTCCCATAAATCAACCCTCCAATGCGGTAAGTGCCGCGTTCAACTCTGTCATAGCCTGCTCATACTGCTCCTTGTTCGGAGCAGCTCCGTGCCAGCCGGCCTGATCCTTCATAAAGGAGACACCCATACCCTTGTGCGTCTTCGAAATCACGACGGTCGGCTGTCCCTTGACCGTCTCAGCTTCTGCAACGGCCGCCTCGATTTCGGAAAAATCATGCCCGTCGATCTCGACAACATGCCAACCGAAAGCCTTCAGTTTATTCGGAATCGAACCAAGGCTCATGACCTCATCATTCGGTCCGTCAATCTGCAGACCGTTGTTATCGATAAATGCTGTCAGATTGTCGAGCTTGTAGTGAGCAGCGGCCATGAAGGCTTCCCATACTTCGCCCTCCTGAAGCTCACCGTCTCCGAGGATTGAATACACACGATATGATTTGTTGTCGAGCTTGCCTGCCATGGCCATTCCAACGGCAGCCGCTATTCCCTGTCCGAGTGAACCGGTGGACATGTCAACTCCGGGAATATGTGTCATGCAAGGATGACCCTGCATGATAGATCCGCAGGAACGAAGCGTTGCCACCTGCTCTGCGGGAAAAAAGCCGCGAAGTCCGAGTGCGGAATAAAGAGCAGGTGCGCAGTGACCCTTCGAGAGCACGAAGCGGTCTCTGTTCGGATCCGTCGGATTCTTCGGATCCACGTTCATCTTCTCACTGTATAAATATGTCAGAATATCCGTACAGGAAAGCGATCCTCCGGGATGTCCCGATTGCGCCCGGAAAATACCGTCGATGATGAGCTTGCGCATTTTCGCGGCATAGATTTTCAGTGTCTTCTCTGTGTCTTTGTCCATATTGTTCCCCTTTCATGATCGAACCGGTCAAGCCGTGATTTCGTTACCAAATACAACTGTGCATGTGCACGATCTGTCCATCTTTTAAATAGACGCGTGGTACTCGCTTCCCAACGAGACAAGTAATTTCGTAATTGATTGTATCTAAAATATCAGAAATTTCATCTACCGGAAGACAGAATTTTTGATTTTTAACCATTTGTGTACCAAAAAGTACAACTTCATCGCCGATTTGAGGCTGTTTTTCGAAATTTGTTACGTCGATCATACACATATCCATGCAGACATTGCCGACGACCGAAGCACGCTCTCCGGAAAGGAGGACCTGTGCCTTGTTCGACAAACGGCGGGAGTATCCGTCGGCATAGCCGATTGGAATTGTCGCGATGACGCTCTCCCTGCCTGTGAAGAACCGGCGTCCGTAGCTGATGGATTGGCCTTCCGCAAGAGACTTTACATGTATAATGTTCGACTTCAACGTCATGGCTGGATTCAGCTCGATATCGGTATAAGCTCCGGGGCAACCCTGCGGCCACATTCCATAAAGGATGAGGCCCGCACGCACCATATTCATGTGCATTTCGGGAAACTGCAGAATCCCGCCGCTGTTACAGACATGCCGCACCGGGACATCAAGTCCTCGTTTCTTAAGCGTTGAAAGGACCGACAGAAAGCGGGCGTATTGGAGCCGGGCGTAGGAATCATCCGGATCATCCGATGTGGCCATGTGTGTGAACACTCCCTCTGCATAAATGCCGGGAAGCTCGGATATTCTTATGATCTCTTCAACAGAATCCATTCCCGTTTGATAACCGATACGCCCCATTCCGGTATCGATCTTGATGTGTATTGCCGCCTTCTTCTTATCCAGAACAGCCTGAGCTGAAAGCGCCTGAGCCAGAGATTCCGTATAGACGGTCTGTGTAATATCGTACGATATGATTTCCGAGACGCGACGCGGGTCTGTGTGCCCCAACAGCAGGATTGGAGCATCGATGCCGTTCCTGCGCAGCTCAATCCCCTCATCGAGCATGGATACACCGAGTCTGGTCGCTCCGTTTTCCAGAAACGTTTTAGCAGTCTGGATTGCTCCGTGTCCGTACGCGTCGGCCTTGACGATCGCCATGACCTCTGCTCCCGGAGCTGTGATTCTGCGAATCTCTCTTGTGTTTGAAGCTAAAATATCCAGATCGATTTCCGCCCATGAACGAGTCGGAAAGGCATGTGTTCTGTTCTGAAATCCGTCCAAAGCTGATTCTACTCCCATCTGCAATGCGAAAACGCCTCCGTGAAAAACGAAAACAGATCCGTTGGCTGCATATATCTCTTGCCCAGCGCCGAAGCGGCGAAGTCTCCTGACATACCATGTAAATAAACACCTGCGCAGGCAGCGTCTACCGGTGACAAACCTTGCGCACAGAAACTGCCGATCATACCGCAAAGCACATCTCCGGAACCGCCCTTCGCCAGGCCGTCGTTGCCGGTGGAATTGAGGTAGCACGCACTGTCCGGCGTGCAAATCACAGTCTGATGACCCTTCAGGACGGTGACCACTCGCCAGTTACGGGCAAAGGCAGACGCACCGGGTACACGGTCTGCCGTGTCCCAATCCGGTACCAGTCTCAGGAATTCACCGGGATGTGGCGTGAATACCGCCGGAGAAAGTCCGTCCTCCAGCCTTCCGGAAAACACGTCGGAGAACACGTCCCGAGCGGAAGCGATAACCGTGAGAGCTCCCGCGTCAACGACTAGATTCTTCGCGTTCTTCGCTGCGTAGACAAGGCCCTCGGTCACACAAGAATCGTGAATCGGCAGACCGGGTCCTACAACGCAAGCATCAACCATCGGCAGAAGGGACGACAGAACCCGAATAATCCCTTCGGGGGTCTGCGGGATCTTGTGAGTGATTGCCTGAGGGATCGACAAAAACATCGGCATAATCAGATTCTCGGGAACCATCATGTGTACCAGGCCGACCCCGCTTCGCAAAGCCGCCATCGCACACATGTAAGCCGCACCCGTCATGCCCTCCGAGCCGGCCCAGATCAGGATCCTGCCAAACGTGCCTTTATGTCCATCCTTCGGTCTTACCGGCGCAAGTCTCGAAACAAGGCTCTCGTCAAGATACCGGGCAGAATTATCAACCGGCGGGCTCATCCTATGCGGTGTATCGGAAAAAACACTGGACATTCTTCATCTCCGAAAGCGTCTGCTTTGTTCCTTGATAATCAGAGAAAAGTGCAAATATAGTATACCACAGTCCGACATGTACGAAAAACAGACCTGCTTATTCGGGAAAAGAGGGAACGGCCGTCTCCTGTCGGTCGGCAGCCTCCAGGTCCGGCTTCTCCTCGCGTGCGTTCTTCATCGTCGTCAGATCAAACGGAGTCTCTTGATAGACGTAATAATTCAGCCAATTGGTGAAAAGCAGCGTCGCACTCGAGCGCCAGGATAAAATCGGCTCCCGCTCCGGATCATTCCCGGGAAAATAGTTCTTCGGAACATCGATCGGTAGGCCTTTGTCGCGATCACGAACATATTCATCTCTCAGGGTATGTCTGTCGTATTCGGAATGTCCCGTCAGAAAAATACGTCTTCCTGTCAAATCGGAAACCGCATAGACACCGCTCTCATTCGACTCGGATAAGATGCGAAGAAGCGGACAAGCAGAAATGTCCTCCCTGCGGACCTCAGTATAGCGGGAATGCGGGATCTGAAACGTGTCGTCAAATCCACGAAATAACTTTACCGGCTTTGTATATGTCATGCTGTGCGCGAATATACCGAAGGTCTTCTTCGGTAGAGGATACTTCGGGATGCCGTAATGGTAGTATAAACCGGCCTGAGCTCCCCAGCAGATATGAAGAGTCGAATACACATGCGAGCTTGACCACTCCATGATCTCACATAGCTCAGCCCAGTAAGAGACCTCTTCAAACTCCAGGTTCTCGATCGGAGCTCCCGTGATGATCATGCCGTCATAGAAACGGTCTCGTACATCCGAAAACGTCTCATAGAACTTCGTCAGATGCTCATTTGCCGTATTCCTGGGCACATACGTTTCTGTATAAATCAAGTCGATGTCGACCTGAATCGGAGTGTTCGACAAAACGCGAAGTAACTGTGTCTCCGTTATAATCTTGGTAGGCATGAGATTCAGTATCAGGATTCTTAGCGGCCGGATATCTTGTCGAAAAGCCCGATCCTCTGGCATGACGAAGATGTTCTCCTTTTCGAGAATTTCCGTCGCCGGTAAATTATTCTGGATACGTATCGGCATAGTCTTCGCCCCTTTCTATCAGAAGTCAGATAAATTCGTTCAATATGGATCTCGGAGGCACGACCGTCTTCGGAACGGCAGGTATTCTGGCCAAGTCAAACGCAAGCTGCCTGGCCCATGCCATCGCACGCGGCAAATCGGCAAATTCCTTGTGCGCCGAGAATTTCGAAAGAAAAACGGAGGGCGGCAGAGCGTCGCGGTCATAGAGATTTAACGCCTCGCGTAAGTCAGCCAACGCCAACGGAGCCACGACCATGCTCTCGTACGTGAGAAAGGAGTTGACATAATAATCTGCTTCGGCTAAATATTCCGAAAAATAGAGCTGCTCGGACGAAGCAATCATCGGCCAGTAATCAATCGTCGCAAGCGCATGGGCCCCCCGATGACGGACATCGCGAATAATCCGGCGCAGAAGGCGGATTTCCTGCGTCTCGATCAGCCTTCGATCTGCCACGACCTCACCCCAGGGCATGATAAAAATGCCGATCCGGTTCTCCTTGGGAATGCTGCCGAATATTTCATGCGAAAGTCCGTGGAGCCCCTCCACCAGTACAAATCCGCTACTATTCAACTGCGTTTGCCTCGACGAATCAGGCTTTCGCATACGGGTCGAAAAATCGAATTCCGGCAGAAAGGTGGGGTTCCCGGCCAGAAGGCTCTTGAGATTCTCTGAAGCGAGCTCGGTATCGATTGTCTCGATCGTCTCATAATCCGGGCGCCCGTCCTTATCAAAGTGAAGATCACAGACGTTGTAGTAGTCATCCAAAGAAAGACGCAGAGCATGCCGCCCCCTAGCCTCAAGGCTTGAGACCAGACGATCCGTGAAGGTGGTCTTACCGGAAGATGTGGGGCCGGAGACAAAAACCGCCCTGACCAATGGATGCGTCTCAATGAAGTCCGCAATCTGTTCGGTCCTCTGAACAAAGGCAAGCTCGGTACTGTCTATAAATTGCGGAAGCTTCTTCTCGCCGAGTTGATTCTCAAGTTCCTCCAGCGAGAGCGTGATTCTATTTTCTAAGATTGCCATAATCCGTACTCCTTGAAGGCTTGATTATCTGTCGATTGCATTTCCCAGGATAAAGGTAGCAACAAGCTTGTCATAGCCATGTTGGAGCAATCGCATGAGGATCATCAGTGTGCCAGGGATCAGGATGGCGAGAGCCGCAGAAAACAGAAAAAGAAACATAACATATATACCGCCGGTAATGACACCAAGCACGGTTGAAAAGGTACCGGCCGCTTCCGAAAACCTCTCGGTCGCGGTCTCCAATGTTTGATTCAAAAATCCGATCATATTTTCCTGGAGCTCGGGAAAGGTGATCTTCGTATACGGCATGACAAACGTAGTCATCAGAAAGGTGGCGCAGACATACTTGAACGCCCCCGCGAGCAGGACCGGTATCTTCGCCCAAAGCGGAAACCGGTAATAACGAAAATGCATAAAGGGGGACGCGAGGAACAGTGCCATAAGAATGACCAGCTTCGGGATCTGCATATCTGACAGCAGCCAGGTAAGCTTCCCCGTCAGGAAGGAAAAAATGACCAGACCGGCGACTAAGAAACCATATAGAAAAAACAACCCGAAATGACGCCGATTCTCGAAATCGGTGTCACTCCATAGTGTTCCCAGAAAAAGCCCCTCAAGATAGTCCAATATCTTATCCTCCAAAAGTATAAACGTTCTTTATTATAACAGAAAAAACTTTTTCCGAGAACATGAAAAAGCTCGACCGGCACAGGTCGAGCAAATGCGCTTATTGATCCTCCAGGATCATCGAAGACAGAATGGTATTCTCGCCACACCCTCGAGGAGCTCCCGAAACCTTTTCCAGTCCTTGGGGTAGCAGTCCTGTCCGATGAACTTCATCGTGGCTTCGCCTTCTAAATAGACGGTGACCTGCCAGCTGGACGGAAGGCAGGATGGATATGTATCCGCGTCGCCGCAGCTTTCCCCTGTTCTCCACTCGAGCAGGTGTGTGGAAGGGATGTCGCGCAGAAGCTGTTCCATTCGATTTGGAGGCACTGAGCGAAAGAAATTATTGTTCCATTGGCGGCTGTCATTCCAGAAAATCATGTTCTTCTCGAAATCGACCCGCATTCGGATTGCCCCCCGACGATATGCGGACAGCTCTGCCTCAATCACTCGAATCCTCTCGTAATTCGACATTTCCGTGTCCGACTCTACGTCCCTGAGTGTCTCATCCATGGCGATAACCTGGCTCTCTGTCTCACTCTTGCGCAAAACATTCATTTGATCTTCACTCCGAAAACAGAACCTGCCCGTGATCCGATGATGACCATATCTCCGTAAACCATCGGAGAGGATTCGATCAGCACTTGCTTGGACTCGTTTTCTGTCCCCTTGTTGCGGATCGTCTGTAAATACGTGATTCTCTCTCCTGTTTTACCATTAACAAGATGGACCTGTCCGAGCGTATCGGTCATGATGATATAGGCATTGCCGTCTTTATCATAACAATCGACGGGAGAGCTCCAGGAATAATGGTTCATCTCATAGGACCAGACCTTCTCTCCGGACTCCTTATTATAGGCAACCAGGCGATTCCCGCTCAGCTCTCCTTTTGTCATCGCGTAGGAGAAAATAACGAGATCTGAAATCGACTTTTTTCCGAGGATCGGATTCGCGAGGGCACCTCCATTGATATCGCCCATCTTGGTCTCCCCGTTTCTTGTAAAACAATCCGCGGATGTCTGCCAAACCTCTTCTCCTGTCATGGCATCAATCTTATAAGTATATGAGGCACCCTGATAGACCCTTGCGTCTGTGCGCTGCCAGTCGACCTCCGTAGCAACATACAGATATACCCGTCCGTTGTCCTCCTCAAGAACAGGAGAAACGTCTGAGTCGTCACCCAAACCCGTGATCCATACGATTTTCAATGTGTTCAGATCCACACACAACAAATGACCGTGGTTGTCACAGAAATATCCGTAATGATCGTAGACAGCAATCGAGCTCTCAATGCCGATATCTTCCTTGGGCACACCGTCAATCAGGTATCGAAATGCCACATTCTCGGGGTTGATGGAGAGTGCGCCCGTCTTCGGATCGAAGGATGTATTCAGCTTGATCGTATAAAGCATACCGTTCTCACAAGGAGCAATCAGTGTATCGGTCGCAGCGTTGATAATCGGCGATGAGTCGCAGGCGCCCCAACCCCTCATCGCTCTCGAATCCAGTCCGGTCTGAAAGTATAGCAGCTTATAATCTACCAGGCTGAAGATGCGGAATCCGATTTGTGCATCCGGACTATTCAAATCTCCCTGCCCGACATAAAGGATTGGGTAACCTCTGGGATCCAGAGAAGGTGCACCCTTGATAGAGAAGCCCGTCTCCAGAGGATCTCTGGTAAAGGAGCCGTCTTCAAGATCGAAGAAATAGATCTTCCCGTCCAGAGCGACCTGAATTACTTCCACCAGGTCCTTCTTTGTCTTCTTATCCGGGTACATGTTCATAACCTGTTTGACTTCATCGCTCCACTCGATCGCCACGGCCTGTCCGGTCCAAGCCGTTCCACACCAGCTACTTCCAGAAGAGGAACCGGGAAGAGATCCGATCCCGGTGAATTCCCAGACTTGCTCAAGTGTCGTCGGATTGGAAGGGCAAACACCCCATGACGCGCAATTGCGAAAATTATTCCCGCGATACGTCAGCAGTCCCGGAACAGATTGATAATCAATGGGATCGCCGAAAAAGACCGGGTCCTTTCTCGCAAAGGAAGTCAGCTCGTCGTCACCGGAAAATATACTCTGTGTCATACTCCAATCAGACGGCGATAGCCCTTCGCCCGGAGTTCCCATCGGGACATTAATCTGAGCGGTCCCCGGATAAATGACGGGATTCTGACTCAACGCCATGCTCTCAACAGGGGTGGGTGTTACCGTCACGATTAGGACGGACTCCTCAGAGCCGCTTGCTCCGGTCACGGATGGATCTGTTGCTGCTTTGTCTTTCGGCAAACCATCGAAGAGAGATGCAAGAAGAACAATCGCTACCGTTACACCCAGAATTGCTGTAATAGCAATCAGAGCTGCCAGTCCGCTGTTATTATTCTTTCTTCTTTTTTTTCTTTGAAAAGAATTATCATATCGAACATACATGTCATTTCTCATCCGTGCTGCCTCGTTTTCGCTGTTTGACTATACAGAAAGAAATTCTATCACAAATCCGAATCATCTGCCAACTCCTCCAGCTTTCTCAGCCGGTGGTTCATTCCTGATTTTCCGATCGGCGGCGTCATCAGAAGTCCTATGTCCCGGATGGACATCCCGGGATTCTCAACACGGACAAGGGCTGCCTCGTATAACTCCGGCGGAATCCCTGCGGCATGCTCGCCGGAAAGTAGCGCCTCTATCCGGCAGATTTGACGCACGCTGGCATCTGCCTGTCGTCTGGCGTTTGCCGTGTCACAGTTGACGACCCGGTTCACGGAATTTCTCAGCTCTTTTTCAACGCGTATGCTCTCATAACGCAACAGACTATTATGTGCACCAATCAATGCCAGAAAAGAGGCGATCGCTTCTCCCTCCTTGAAATAGAGGACCTCGCGTCCGGTGCGGCTCATCCGCGATGGCTCGATGTTGTCGGCATGCAGAAGCAGAGTAAGCATATCAGTTGCTTTGCGATTCCGGACATGAAACTCCGCCTGGTATGCTTTTTGAGGATCAAGCATCACTCCGCAGGCCAGAAATGCGCCGCGAAGGGCAGCGCGCCGCAAGACAGAGGAAGAGCTGATTTGATCAATTTTCTCCGAAGAGGAGCTGGCGGTCAGAAGATCCGAAAGGCTGTTATTGTCAATGGAATAGGGAAACACCGTCCATCGGGCATGCCTCTCGCCGACTGTCTTCTCAGCTAAAGCATCGAGGCCAAGCTCTCTCAGCTGCCCGACAAGACGCTCCGCATAGGCCGATGAGGAGGTGCAGATATATTGCGGAATCTTATTCTCTTCGGATGCTTTTCCGGCACAAAGAAATGCTGTTGTCAGCTCCGCTTCGATTTCTGCGGACGACCGGACCGCTATTCGAAGAAGATCCGCTTTTACCTTCTGAGAAAAAGAGGTTTCCTGCTTCATGTGATTCACTTTTTCCGGATCAGACATCCGTTTTTGTCGTCGGAGAGGCATATCGCGGATCCTTCACGATGTCGCGGTGCTGGACCGCCGCACCGTACCCAAGTTCTGTCAGGTGCTTGGCAAGCATCTCGGCAATATAGACCGAGCGATGCCGTCCTCCTGTGCAGCCTACCCCGATCACCAGTCTGGCCTTCCCTTCACGGATGTAATACGGCAGTGTGTATGCCAGTATTTCGCTCTGTCTTCGGAGAAACTCCTCTGTCTCCGGAAATCCTTCGAGATACCTTCTGATTCCCTCGTCCTTACCGGACATCAGCTTGATCTGGGGTTCATAGAAGGGGTTGGGAAGGAAGCGGACATCGTAAATATTATCACAATCCGTCGGAATCCCGTATTTGAATCCAAAGGACTCCACGAGCACCTTCATACGAGGTCCCTTGTCATTTTCGGCAATGATACCGTACAGCTCGTCGCGGAGTGCGGCGTTCGCCATCATGGATGTATCGATGGTATAGGTGGCCCGTGCACGGATGCCGCGCAACATCTCACGCTCAAGGTGGATCGATTCCGAAAGTCCGATTCCGTCGGACAACGGATGCCGTCTTCTCGTCTGACGATATCTGCTGATCAAAGTCTCATCCGATGCCTCAAGAAAAATGATTCGATACGGACAGCCGATTGCCTCGAGCTCCTGCAGTGCGGGGCCGACACCACGCAATAATTCATTGCTCCGGATATCCACGACGAAAGCAAGCTTCGTGATACCGAAGCCCTCGCCTCCCTGTCCCTTGATGAAGGTTCTGGCTAGTTCCGGGAGAATCATCGGAGGAAGATTATCGATGCAAAAATATCCCATATCCTCCAGAAAATTCGCCGCCTGGCTTTTACCGGCTCCCGACATTCCCGTTAAAATGATCACATCCATACGCTCATTCTCCTTGATCTGTAAACTCGCGCCCGACAAAAAGAATCTCGGGCTCCAGCTTTATACCTGTGTTGTCTTCCACTTCTTTCTGTACGTGTCGCACCAGTCGGTATATGTCATCGGCCGTCGCTCCACCCCTATTGACAATGAAGCCCGCGTGCTTCTCAGACACCTGTGCGCCGCCGATGCTTACCCCCTTGAGCCCGGCCTCCTGAATCAGCGTGCCTGCGAAAAAGCCCTCCGGTCTCTTGAAAACACTGCCGGCACTCGGAAGATTCAGCGGTTGCGAAGCGGATCTCTTCGCGTTCAGCGTTGCAATCCTTTCGAGGATCGCATCACGGTCTCCCGGGAAAAGCCTCCAGGTCGTCGACAGAATTACGCCCCTATTCTTCGTGAATATGCTGTTCCTGTATGAAAATTCATGCTCTTCACCGGTAATCGCGGCGATGTCGCCCTTCGTGTCCAGAAAAACCGTACGATAAACGATATCGCTCATCTGTCCGCCGTACGCTCCCGCATTCATATATACGGCGCCGCCGACACTGCCCGGAATTCCGGCGGCAAACCAGGTCCCGTCATATCCCTCTTTGGCGGCTTGGAAAGCGGTTTTGGAAAGCATGGCTCCCGAGAATGCGTGAAGCAGGATTCCTTGATCCGTATCCGGGTCTGGCTCGGTCCAGGTTTTAGCGAAGGAATCGCCAAGATCAATTACCAGTCCTTCGATGCCCCGATCCGATACAACGATATTCGATCCATTTCCTTTTACAAAGTACGGCAAACCCGCGCTGCGTGCGGCCTTGACCAGCGATGCGACCTCCATGAGTCCGCCGGGCTCGACAAAGAGGTCCGCCGGACCGCCGACACGCATGGTCGTTCTCCTGTCCATAGGCTCATCTCTTTTGATCTGATCGGCAAGCTCCGACAGCCCCGCCTTCTTAAGTGCGCAGAAAAAATCGGCCTCTGCGGCTGGTTTCGGTTGTGAATTTGTCATACTCTTCCCCAATTTTGTCTCTCAGAATAGGTTTGCTCCCCCTCCGCCGGGAAAGACTCTGTCAATCAGACTCCTCGCCGCGTTATGACCCATCTTCTTCACGCGGAAATTGATCGCTGCCGCCTCAACAATGATTGCCAAGTTCCGGCCGGGACCGACCGGGATCGTAATGGACGGGACCGGTATGCCGAGGATATCTGTCGTCTCGTCATTAATCCCCAATCTGTCATACACCTTCTTCTCATCCCAAAGTTCCAAATTGATCACAAAATCAATATTCTCCTGCAGTTTAACAGAGGATACACCAAACAGCTCCTTGACATCTAGTATGCCGATGCCTCTGATCTCAATCAAATGTCGGATAATGTCCGGGGCTCTCCCGAGCAAAGTCGTTTCCGATACGCGGCGAACCTCGACCTGGTCATCGGCAATCAGCCGATGTCCGCGCTTGACAATCTCTAGAGCAGTCTCCGATTTACCTACCCCGCTCTCGCCCAGGATGAGAATTCCTTCTCCGTTGACCTCGACAAGAACTCCATGCATGGAAATTCTCGGGGCCAGTTCGATATTCAGGTGTTTGACCAATGAGCTCATGAATTCCGAGGTGGCGAGGTTGGTACGAAGAATCGGGATCTTCTTCCTCTTGGCACAGGGAATAAGCTCAGGATGTGCCTCATGATTTCTCGTCAGAATCAGACAGGGTATATTCTTGGAGAACAATGCGTTCAAACGCTTCCGACGAATCTCAGGAGACAGCTTGTCTAAAAAAGCATGTTCCATATTTCCGATCAGCTGCATGCGATTCGGTCCGAAATGGTCGTAATACCCGGCCAGCTGAAGGCCGGGACGCGTAACGTCCGCAACCGTGATCAGAATATTGTCGAGATTTCCCGGTGAGTATAGGACTTCGAGATCAAATGCCTTGATGATACTGGTCAAGGTGACACTGGAAGCATTCATGAATCATCCTCCGAATCATAGGTCTGTTGTCTACTCATTTTAATACAGATCGATTCTGAAAGCGAACACGAATCCGATTCTTTCTCGCTGACGTGCTATAATTTTTTCGAAATACGAATTCTGAAGCAATTCCGAAAGAGGCTGATGATGACAGATCATACTGAATACCATAACCTCGACAGTTCAAAGCTGTTGCAACACTGTCACCTCTGCCCGAGGGACTGCGGTGTGAACCGCCTTTGCGGTGCGCGGGGATTCTGCGGCGCCGGCGACAAGCCGATCATCGCGCGGGCGGCGCCACACTTTTGGGAGGAGCCTTGCATCTCGGGCACCAACGGCTCCGGAACCGTGTTCTTTTCCGGCTGTGGATTGCGATGCACCTTCTGTCAGAACGAACCAGTCAGCCTCGGGCTTGCCGGCAGAGAGATTTCTGTCGAGCGCCTTTGTAAGATATTCTTCGAGCTTGCTGAACAAGGCGTCCATAATATAAATTTTGTAACTCCGACTCCGTACACTCCAATGATCCGCGACGCCATCGTCCTTTCCAGGCGACAGGGGTTTTCTTTGCCCTTTGTGTGGAATTGCGGCGGATACGAGCACGCAGAGACGGTAAAGCTCATGGACGGGCTGATTGACATCTACCTGCCCGACCTGAAGTTTTTTTCACGGCGAACTGCCAGGGCCTATTGCGGCGCTGCGGATTATTTTGAGAGAGCAAGTGTTGCCATTGCCGAGATGGTTCGCCAGATCGGCGAACCTGTAATCGACGGAGGCGGACAGATGAAGCGAGGTGTCATTGTACGCCATCTGATGATCCCGGGGGAGCTTTTCGACACGAGAAAGATCCTTGCGTATTTGACAAGCACTTACGGAAATACTATCTGGATCAGCTTGATGAACCAGTACACTCCGCCGACCCCTACCCGGGACGGGGCGCCGGACCATCCGTTGAGGCGGGACCATTATGACGCGATGGTCGATTATCTGGTCGTGCGCGGGCAGGTGAACGCTTATGTCCAAGAGCCGGGTACCGATACGGCCAGCTTTATTCCTCCCTTCGATTTGACCGGCGTGTAATTTTTATTGAAGAAACTGCGAACCTTTTCCCGACTGACGGCGAATAGGTTACAGAAGGAGCGTGGGAAACAATTGTGAAGAGAGAAGATTTCGAGTCCTTGATCGATGCTTACGGAAAAAGCGTGTTCGCATTTTGCGGCAAGCTTTGCGGCTATACCGATGACGCAAATGATCTGTACCAGCAGACCTTCCTTCGCTCGTTCGAGCTTGCGGACCGAATCGACACGGACAAGAACCCGAAGGCCTTTCTCTTTTCGGTCGCCGTTTCCCTCTATAAAAGCAGAGCCCGAAAACTGGCACGTAGAAATCAGCTCGCACCACGTGAGGATATTACGGACGAGAACAGCGAGATTCTGCCATCCACAGAAGACGTCGAGAGGGATGTCTTGTCTCGTGAAAAAAAGTCCGTCTTGTCTTCGGCCGTCAATCACTTGAAGGACCCGTACAGGATGACGGTGCTGCTTTTCTACGGAGGCGGGTTCTCTCTCGAGGAAGTGGCAAGAATCCTTCACGTGCCACTGGGAACGGTGAAAAGCCGGCTTCACAAGGCAAAGGAATTGATCCGAAAAGAATTGGAGGTAAACGGATATGTCAACGGACGATAAGAAGCTTGATATCATGCTATTTTCTCTGCTCTCCGGAGAGCAGGAGCCGCCTGTCGAGACAGACCGCGCGCTGCTCCGTCAAATCCGATCGGATGAATCGGTCTCGCATGTGAAGCTGTTTTCGATCCTGATCCTTGTTAATGCCTTCATGACGTTGCTGTCCGGAACGGTCATTATCCTCTTCATTCCGATCCTCATTCTGCAGATTCTTGCGGTTCTGCACATTCTGCTCTCGTTGTCTGCCCTCGTCGCGCTTCTTGTTATGGGCAAGAAACTATTTGTATTCCTGGAAGGAGTGTATTCCAAATGATTGTTGATTTTCCTGTTATATCCTTTCTATTCTTTATCCTGATCATCCTCGCATTTCTGTCGGCCTTTATTTTTCTGGGCATATGGACCTATAAAGACGCGAAAGAACGAGGTCTTCCGGCAGGTCTGTGGACATTCCTCGTCGTTCTTTTCTCAAAGGATCTGCTCGGTATCTTTCTGTACCTGTTGATCGGCCGACGCGATTCCAGATTTTCTTGTCCGTCCTGTTCGGAGAAAACGCCGGTAAAGGCAAATTTCTGCAAAGAATGTGGCTCGCCTATCGACACGGCCAAAATTCCGAAGTTCAGCGCCGGTAAAAAGTGGTTGATTGCTATGGGCATTTCCTTCGGAATCGCTGTCTGCTCAATTTTCGGATTTGTCATCAGTGCCGCGTTGAACGTCCCTCTCTCTTCTCTTCAAAACGTGAACGTCGGTGCCACGAACTATAGCGTGGGAAATACCTGGACAGTATCCGCAATATATGCCAACGACACGCACACAAGAACATTTGTCGTGAACTCCGAAGAGGATGATTTGCTTTCGTTTGATAGAACGTGCAGTGACGGATCGGTCTCTGTCATTGTCTCCGTCGATGATACCGTACTCTGTGGCACCAATATCGATTCCAAATCTGAGAGTATGGAGATCCCGATTGACGCACCCATCGGATCAAAGGTCAATGTAACGGTTGTATTAACGCAGGCAAGAGATGTGTCCTTTTCCGCTTCACTCTCCTAGAGATTTCATAAGAATCGCTGTTCGCCTCTTATCGAAAAATGGATACATACCATCATACCCACCCGTCAAACAGGTAATTTGCTCCAGAGCAATAAATCCTTGACACTTGCCGGCGTCTGAAAGCCCGTGTTACTTGCCAGCGT